>NZ_JAHQVH010000062.1:0-28281 GCF_019052435.1 Bacteroides sp. MSK.20.12
GGCCCGGCATTTACTGATTTTGGTTTCGTTAAAATCATATTTTTTTACCCCATGTTATTCCGTTACTTCTTAGGTAACGGATAACACACATATAGGATACACATAGCAGTGAAAAAAGGAAAAAAATCGATTATGAGGGAATATAAAAGCGGGTACCTAACATTCAATATAAGACTTTTTTGAATTTAGGTAATAAAAATCCCTTGAGCATGAAGACGTTATCTTTCATGTTCAGATAGATTCATGTTGCATATTTGAGAGAAAAAGGAAAAAAAGAAGTTTTTTGCTTGTTTGCTATTAATATTTTTACCTATCTTTGTAGCGAATATATTTCCGTTACCTAAGAAGTAACACCAGCATTAAGTCCCTAATCCATAATGCTTTAATAATATTAATCAGAACATTTTAAAACTACATACGTAAGAATAATTCAATTTATTAACCTTTGTTCTTTCTTCCAATTCGAAACCCTTTAAATATATCTGTGTTGTTTTAATAGATTTGTGCCCTAATGATTCGCTAATCATCTCGATAGGAACACCTCTGTACTTGGCAGTCGTAGCCCAAGAATGACGAAGCGTGTAAGACGTGACGGATGAAGATATCCTTAATTTTCTGGACAGGCTTTTCAAATCATTATTGAAACGTCTCAAGGCTGACTGATATTCACGATAAGCTTCCTCTTCATCTCTCTTATACGCTCCGCTTAATATCCGAAAAAGATAATCAGGATAATCGGGACTCCGCGCATCGGTTTTATTATATAATCCTCCGATTGCATTGTGCGCTGACTCCAACACTTCTATACTCATAGGAGTACCAGTCTTGAGACGGTTGTACTTTAAAAGACCTTGTTTCAAATTGGACTTTTCCAAATGGGCCAAATCAGAAAAAGGCATTCCACAAAACTGAAATAACAGATTGGCAATAGCCTGTGTCCGGCGAAGCTTTTCCGATTGAGGATCTTTGTTTAGTAATATGTGAAGTTCACCGATCGGGATGGCTTTCTTCTGACGTGTGTCCACCCCGGTAAATACATCCCGAAACAAGCCATGTACATAAGGAGCCTGATGCGCATCGACTCCGCGATTGTAGATACTACGAAGCATACGCATATACGTAGAAATCGTATTAGGCTTCAAACGGGAAGCCAACAGATAGTTGCTATACCTCTTTAGAGTTTCGCGGTTTATCCTACTGAACGTAATGGATTGGGTCCCACAAAACTGCGAAAAAGAACGAATAGCGTGTTTATACACGTGGGCCGTAGAATAACGACCCTCTTGTCGCAAACAATCGATGTAATTGTTTGCACAAATAGTAAATCGATTTTTTTCCATAAATTATAACTTATCTCATAAGTGTTATTAAAAAACGTGCGGAATATAGTAAGATTATAGATAAAATGAATCACATTTTTAAATTTAGTCACTGTTTTAGATGGAAAATCGAATAATTTCTAAAAAAAATAAGTGAAGCCATGCAGTATTTTCAATAAGCGTGCATTTAACTTATAAAAGAGGGGAAAAAGGGAAATCAAACCATATATCATTAAAACCTACAACCTGAGCTTAACAAGTGAAGTGGGGAAAAATAAAAAAAGAGAGAGAGTTTTTTATACAACGTCCCCCAAAACGAGGAATCCCTGCCAATTTTCGAGTTGGCAGGGATTCATTTTTACTTATGTTGTTTTTCGAAAAGGCAATCTCTTACTTGCAGTATTTGGTAATCAGCTCATCTACATTTGGATCACCCAGTTCTTTCGCTTTCTTAAAGTTGCCGCAAGCTTCATCCGTCTTCTTCAACTGTATCTGGCAAAGCCCCAGTAAGCGGTAAGCTTCGGCATATTTAGGATCAGCCTTCAATATATTATTCAAAATCTGAATAGCTTCTTCATAACGTCCTACACGCAGGTTGACCACTGCATGTTCCGCCTGATAGGTCAGGTCTGTCGGATTCATTTCGATTGCTTTAACTATATCATCCAAGGCGCGTTGGAATTGGCGTGCTTTCAAAGCGGCCTGTTCGCGATAGTAATAGAATACGTCGTTCACTTCTCCTTTGACTGCTGTATGATAAGCATCATAATCGAGCATTGCATTCCGTGGCTGGCCAGCATTCATATTCATCTGTGCACGTTCCAACAAATATGGAGCAAAATCTGCTGTGATCGGTTGCGGGCAACGGGCAATACAGCTATCCATTAAAGCTACGACTTCTTTCGGGTCACCTTTCGCCAGTTCCTTCGTCTTGGCAGCACTAAAGAAAGTGGCCGGAGAAGTAATGTTGCTGGCATTTACCTTTTCATAAGCTGCCAAAGCACCGGCATAATCTTGCTGGGCAAACAGTATATCGCCTTCCATTTGAATATAAATAGGCAGCGGATCAATGCCAATTGCCTGACGAACATTCTGCAAAGCAGTGTCATACGTCCAGTCTTTATACGTTTTTTCCGGCTTCGACAACTGATAAGCATATATCAGCTTACCTATATTATAATATACATCATCTTTTTTCTGGGCTACTTTCAAAGCTTGATTAAAGTCGGCAACTGCTTTATCATACCAAGCCTGATCGTCTTTGCCTTTAGCTGCATAATAATTGGCACGACGAAGATAACCATCCGCATTGGCAGGAAACTGACGGATGAAATCATCCAACAGCTTTTCGTAATCGTCACCCGACAGGCTCGAAGATGCCATAAACAAGTACACTAATGCTTGGTCTTCCGTCTCGGGCAGACCTTTCCGGATACCAATCTTTTTCAAAGCAGCGTCTCCCAAAGAAAGAGCACTGATTTTCTGTGCCATGGCAAAAGCTGCTCCTGCCGCATAACAAGTGGTCACCGTATCGATGCCGGATGATTTCTGCGCAATACCAAACACCTGACCTTCGGCATTCATCACCGGACAGCTCACCATCTTATCTTTCATCTGCATACCCAATGTATAGTAATGATATTCTCCGGCTACTTTGGAAACTTCTTTCACTTTACCAGTAACGCAAGCAATACTTTTCTGTGTAGAATAAGGAAGCATCCACGCATCGGCTCCCACTGCCGGAGCTGTTTTAGCCACAATGAGCGCAGGCACTTTCTTCTCGGTGATAGCCACACGGAACTTAATGACATCATACATATCATTCGCTCCAAGTATCAAGCTAACCGGCATCTGCTTGCCTTCGGAAGTGATTACCACCGCACGTTCGGCTCCTTTAAAAAGAGTATAATCTGATAAAGCCAATCCATCTTCGGATACAAAAAATCCGTTTCCGGTATTCAGCATTTTATCATTCTTGTCATAAGTCACCACAGAGAAGACTGCCCGTTTTGCCTTCTCTACCCATTTGGGAGTTTGCGCCATGCTTCCCTGTATCAGGAAGAAAAGCAGCAAAGGTAGAATTAAAATCTTCTTCATATCAATCATTATTTCTTTGTTTCACAGCTTCGTAAACCAGGATACCGGCAGCCACGGAAACATTCAGAGATTCGATGGTGCCCAGCATCGGGATTTTCACCCATTCGTCGCAGAGCGCAAGGTTTTCATAAGAAACTCCCGTATCCTCCGCTCCCATAATGATGCACAGCGGTCCTGTATAATCGGCTTTTGTATAGTCGTAATCTCCCTTCTCGGTAGCAGCTACAATACGGAAACCACTGTCTTTCAGATATTGCAGCGTTGAACGGAGGTTCTGCTCACGACACACAGGCAGCGTGTGCAGCGCTCCTGCCGATGTTTTCACGGCATCAGCATTGACAGACGCACTCCCGCGGACAGGAATAATCACTGCATCGACAGCTGCACATTCGCAGGTACGGGCAATGGCTCCGAAATTACGTACATCGGTCACTCCGTCGAGCATAACAAAAAACGGATTCTTCCCTTGTTCGAACAAGAAAGGAACAAGATCTTCCGTTTTCTGATAAGTCACAGAAGAAATGAAAGCAATCACTCCCTGATGATTTTTCCGGGTAATGCGGTTAATACGTTCTACCGGAACACGCTGAACCGGTATCATCAGCCCTTTCAAAGCAGCAAACAGTTCTTTGGAAAGATCACTCTGAATGTCTTTCTTTACCAGAATTTTATCAATCTCTTTACCTGCCTGAATGGCTTCTATCACGGCACGAACACCGAAAATCATTTCACTTTTATCCAACATCTATTTGATTTACTATTTTACTATTTACAATTTACTACTTATCAGTTACCGCTTAACAATTCACTACCTCAACTACTTTGAATGAATCAATTTAGCCATTAATCACTTAGCATCAAGCAGGGATTTGGCATTGCTAAGGGCGGCCTCGGTCAGAGTGGCGCCACTAAGCATGTGAGCTATTTCCTCTACTCGTTCTTCATCGGTGAGACGGCGGATATGACTGTTTGTTTCCGTATCGCTGTCTTTCTTATATACTTTATAATGTGCACGTCCGCGGGCAGCAATCTGCGGCAAGTGGGTGATGCTGATTACCTGACGGTTCCGGTCGCCCATTTCCTGCATCATGTCCGCCATGCGGTCGGCTATCTCACCGGAGACGCCGGTATCTATTTCATCAAATACGATAGTCGGCAGTTTCACGGCTCCGGCAATCAATGCTTTGATAGAAAGCATGACACGGGCAATTTCACCTCCCGAAGCTACGGAAGAGATATTTTGCAAGGTACCGTTCTTATTGGCAGAAAACAGGAAGTTGACTGTATCTTCTCCCTGCAATCCCGGCTCTTTCTTCAGTCCCATTTCGATCTGGAAACGAACATTCGGCATCCCCAACGGAATCAAGCGGGCAGCCAATTGCTTTTCCACTTCACGCGCAGCTTTCGTACGGGCTTTGGTGAGCAGTTCTGCTTGTTGTTTCACTTGCTTATATTGTTCCTCTTTACGAACGGTCAGCTCGGCAATACGCTCATCGTATGAAGTGATGTCGGACAATTTGCTACGATATTCATCCGTTAACGCTATCAACTCGTCAAGAGTCTGCGCCCGATGTTTCTGTTGCAGGGAATAAATCAGATTCAGCCGTTCGTTCACTTCTTCCAGGCGGACCGGATTAAATTCAACGGAATCACTTTGCGAAGAGACTTCGTGCGAAATATCTTTCAATTCGATATAGGCGCTCTCCATACGTTCGGTAAGTTCCTTAGCGGGCTGATAGACTCTTTGCAGGCTATTCAGCGTATTTAGACTATCTTTCAGGTAAGAAAGCAATCCGCCTTCATCCGAGACAAATGACTGTTCTACCCGGTAAAGTCCGGCTTTAATCTCCTCCGCATGACTTAATGTTTCGGCTTCCTGCTCCAGTTCCTCCTGCTCGCCTTCCACAAGATGGGCTTCTTCGAGCTGTTCAAGTTGGAAACGGATATAATCTTCATCAGAACGGCTTTTCTCTGCCAGTGACATTAATTCAGCCAGTTCGCGTTCTGTCTGCTTCCATTCGCCATAACGTAGATGGTATTTCTCCAATGCTGCATCATTATGTGCCAGAATATCAAGCACGTTCAACTGGAATCCTTCTTTATTAAGTAACAGATTCTGATGTTGAGAATGTACATCTATCAATTGTTCGCCCAGCTCTTTCATTTGTGCCAGTGAAGCGGGAGTATCATTGATGAATGCTCTGCTTTTACCGGAAGCCTGTACCTCACGACGCAAAATACACTCTTCATCATATTCCAATTCGTTTTCTTCAAAAAACGGACGCATACCGTAGGCAGCAATATCGAACCGTGCCTCTATAATACATTTGGAAGCTCCGCGACGAATCGCTTTCACATCGGCACGCTGCCCCAGCAGGAGCCCGATCGCTCCCAGAATAATTGATTTCCCGGCTCCCGTTTCACCTGTTATAACGGAAAAGCCTGTTTCAAAACTGATATCCAGTTTTTCTATCAATGCGTAATTCTGAATGTATAGTGAACGTAACAAATTAATTAAAAATTAAAATTTGAAAATTAAAAATTGGGAGACAGGGTGGCTACCAGACGATCAATGATGTCTTGAGCTACTTCTGTTTTCGACTTCAGAGGATAGTCTGTACGACCTTTCCTGTCGATTATACTTATCTTATTGGTATCATGGCGGAAACCGGCTCCTGCATCATTCAACGAGTTGAGCACAATAAAATCGAAGTTCTTGCGTTCGAGCTTTCCTTCGGCATTCTGCTGCTCATTATTGGTTTCGAGCGCAAAGCCAACCAGACATTGTTGTTTTCTTTTTATGGCTCCTAAAGAGGCAGCAATATCTTGTGTTGCCCGAAGATGCAGGGTCAGTTCTTCTTCTTTTTCCCGCTTAATCTTCTTATCGGCTACCGTTGCCGGACGATAGTCGGCTACTGCCGCACAAAGAATACCTGCATCAGCATCCGAGAAATGAGCCTGCGCTGCTTTGTACATTTCTTCAGCAGATTCGACATCGACACGAATTATGCCAGAATGTTGCGTTTTGAGTTGCACAGGACCTGTAATCAAGGTCACTTGTGCTCCGCGACGGGCACATTCTTCTGCCAACGCGAATCCCATCTTTCCGGACGAATAATTACCGATGAAACGCACCGGATCAATCTTTTCGTAAGTCGGTCCGGCGGTAATCATCACTTTCTTTCCGGACAGTTCGTCACTCGAAGCAAAGAATTCATCCAATACCCGGATGATATTCTCCGGCTCTTCCATTCGCCCCTTCCCTACCAGATGGCTGGCTAGTTCTCCTGTCCCCGGCTCGATAATATGATTACCATAGGAACGCAGAATATCCAGATTTTTCTGGGTGGCAGGATGAGCAAACATATCGAGGTCCATTGCCGGAGCAACAAACACGGGAGCTTTTGCCGAAAGATAAGTGGTTATCAGCATATTGTCGGCTATTCCGTTGGCCATTTTACCGATGGTAGAGGCAGTGGCCGGCGCAATCAATACGGCATCCGCCCATAAACCGAGATCAACGTGGCTGTTCCACGTTCCGTCACGTTGGGCAAAAAACTCACTGATGACCGGTTTGCTGGTCAAAGCCGAAAGAGTGATCGGAGTAATAAATTCTTTTCCCGCCGGAGTAATTACGACCTGCACTTCCGCTCCTTGTTTTATCAGTCCGCGAATGATATAGCACGCCTTATACGCGGCAATACTGCCGGTAATTCCAAGAATTATTTTCTTTCCTTTTAGCATTATTTTGTAATCAAATTACTCATTTCACGCAAGCGGATTTTTGTCAATGCCGCCTTGGTGTTCAGCGTGAAATCACTATTCAAAATCCAACTGTAATATCCGGGATCTTTCTTCAAAACCTCGGCAACAGACATTCCCTTATATTTTCCGAAGTTGAACACTTCTACTCCGTTATCATCGTACACCATGCGTCCGGCAAAATCGACATTCTTGCTGAAACTTGAATAATCTGCCAGAAACGCAATATCATTCTGAAGATCTGAGTAACGGTCGAGCTGCGCTTTCAACACTTCGTAAGTAGCCCGCGTATCTGCCTCGGCAGTGTGTGCATCTTCCAAATTCTTGTCGCAATAGAACTTGTAGGCAGCAGACAGGGTGCGTTGTTCCATTTTGTGGAAGATGACCTGTACGTCTACAAATTTACGTTTTGTCATATCAATATCCACTCCGGCACGAAGAAATTCTTCGGCAAGAACAGGAATATCAAAACGATTGGAATTAAATCCTGCCAAATCGCAACCTTCAATGTCTCGGGCTATGTTTTTCGCTACTTCTTTAAAAGTAGGACAATCTGCTACGTCGGCATCATAAATACCATGTATAGCAGAGGATGCTTCCGGAATATGCATTTCGGGATTGATACGTAATGTCTTTGCTTCTTCATTTCCATTCGGATATACTTTCAGATAGCAGATTTCAACAATTCGGTCTGTGTTGATATTGGTTCCGGTTGTTTCTAAATCAAAAAAAACAATGGGATTTTTCAGGTTTAATTTCATTTCTGTTTATTTTATTGAGTCACCACAGATTAACACAGATTCACACAGATTTTACTTCTTCTAAAGAAAAAACATCTGTGTGAATCTGTGTTAATCTGTGGTGAAACGTATTAATCATTTAGCATCATCGGCATCAGCAGCATCAGCAAGTCTTCGTTTTCTTCCTGCTCTACCGGGATGATTACTCCGGCACGTGAAGGATCTGCAAGTTCGATGACTACTTCATCTGCCGAAATATTGTTCAGTATGTCGATGAGGAACGTCGATTTAAAACCGATGCTCATTGCAGCACCTGCATACTGGCAAACTTGTGTTTCTTCGGCAGAAGTAGAGAAATCAATATCTTGTGCGGAAATCACAATCTGGTTTTCCTGCATACGAAGTTTAATCAAACTGCTGGCTTGTGACGAGAAGATAGACACACGGCGCAAAGCTCCTACCAACTGTTGGCGGTCTACGGTCACTTTGTGCGGGTTGTTTTGTGGAATTACCGAGTTGTAGTTCGGGTAACGTCCTTCAATCAGGCGGCAAACCATCCGGTAGCTTTCAAGCATGAATACAGCATTGCGTTCGTCAAATTCGATGGTCACTGCGCCTTGTTCTTTCGGCAAAAGATTCTTTAGCAATGTAGCCGGTTTCTTCGGAAGGATGAAGGCTGCACGCTCGTTGCCTTTGGCTGCCAACGTTTTACAACGCACCAGTTTATGACCGTCCGAAGCAACCATTGTAATATCTTCTGTTGTAATATCGAAATAAATACCGTTCATCACCGGACGAAGTTCATCATCGGCAGTAGCAAACACCGAACGGTTGATACCTCCCAGAAGTACGCTTGCTTCCATTTCTACACGGACAGCATTATCCCCCAGTGTAGCCGATTGCGGGAATTCATCCGCATTCTGCCCCATCAGGCTGTATTTTCCGTTCTGGTACTGCACCGTTATTTCATAATTATCCGGATTGATATCGAATGTGAGTGGTTGTTCCGGAATTTCTTTCAGTGCGTCAAGCAATGTTTTCGCTACTACGGCAAAACGCCCGTTCGTATCGCTTTCATTCACTTCTACGGTAGTCACCATCGTTGTTTCACTGTCGGATACAGTCACAGACAAAGTTCCGTCTTCTAGTTCGAAGAGGAAACAATCGAGAATTGGCAGCGCATTTTTTGAATTAATAACACGGCTGATGGCCTGTAAATGGCTGGAAAGAGCAGTACTTGAAACGATAAATTTCATATATTTTCGTGTATTTAAGTTTTAAATGTTCTATCGCACAAAGTTACGAAAAAAGATTTGGGCTGCCCAATAAAAACAAAAGAAAAAAACAGGTATTGTGCGAGGGATATTACTAAAAAATTGTAACTTCGCCGCAGAATTTAAAATTATCGCAATGGAATTTACAGGAAAAATCATCGCTATCCTCCCCCCGAGAGGCGGAGTTTCAAAAACTAGCGGCAACGAGTGGAAATCACAAGAGTACGTTATCGAAAACCACGACCAATATCCGCGCAAAATGTGCTTCGACGTATTTGGCGCAGACAAAATCGAGCAGTTCAACATTCAAATGGGCGAAGAATTGACTGTATCATTCGACGTTGACGCCCGTCAGTGGAATGATCGCTGGTTCAATAGTATCCGCGCATGGAAAGTAGAGCGTGTTAGCGCAGGTGCTCCAATGGCTTCCGGTTCTCCCGTTCCTCCTCCAGCTCCATCGGCTATGCCGGAATTTACTCCGGGCGATGCCAAAGACGATCTGCCATTCTAAACCGAAAGTCATTCGTTCGATGAATAAGCATAAAAAACTCCCGATAGGATTAAACTCCATCGGGAGTTTTTTTTATGTCCTTTTCCTCCCGAAAAAAAACAAATCTTTTTCTTCTTCTTTTTCATCTTCAAAAGAAGAAGTTTTTTTATTTATTTCTTTGTTTATAATGGGGGATGAATTTTTCTGTATATTTTACGTATTTTCTGTGAATTTTTCTGTATATTTTACAGATTTAAATGTTAAAATCACCCATAATAAGCTGACCATAGGACTATTATAAGCACACATATAAAAACGGCAAAAATGCAAAAAGAAAAAAAACAAAAAGGCGTTTCTCCAAAAGCAGAACGCACACAAAAAAGTATGGGTCAATGGAGCAAAAAAAACGATAAATAGCATCTTGAAAATGTATGGAGGAAGCAGGCAAAGTTTATGGATAATCCAGCCAAAAGCTATGGAGGTTTTCAGAAAAATGATCGCAGACAAACGATGATTTTTTATTCTGATTTATATTTCAAAACAATATTAGGATATACCATTCCGTCTGCACAGGCAAACTGAACAAAGAGGGTGAAATGACGGAAGAAGTCGGCGTTGCGCAGAAAGAAATCCGGTACAAAACGAACGTGATTTTCTGATTGTTGGAATATGTGGTCGAAATCCGCCATCAGCATAAAATGGTAGGAATCGGACAAATGATCCATGCCTGTCTGATAGGCCATCGCTCCATTGAGCACCTCACCTTTATCCAGTTGGCGAATATAATGCGCGAGAGCATCCGCATCAGGAGCGAGCAACAAGCGCCCGCCATAGAAGGCTGCATATACATCCAAGGTTGGTTCCGCAAAACTGGTTAGTTGTTCAAACAATGTTGTTTGAGGCAACCGATAGATAGGATACGCTTTATTTACAGTATAACAAAAAGTTATACGCGGATTCCTTCTTCCTTCGTCTGCCGGAGCTGCATTAACAAGGGCACGAAGCATTCGTTCGGCTTCCGTTACATCTGCCACCGACAGGCTCAAGACTGCTGCTGCATCCTGCAAAGTATCTTCACGCTGAAAGAGACAGACAACCAAATCCTGCCCGGCATTTTCCATCAGATAGCGTGAAAACTCTTTATCCCTATTTTGCACTTCACTCGTGCGGGCAGGCACGCTCTGTCCCTGGGCATTTCCATAAGAAAGTAGAGACACCCAGTCCGTAATCCCTTGCCTGCTAAAATAAAAAGCAGTAGACGGCAACACCTCTCCCGGAAATCCCTTGACGGATTGTTGCTGGCGAAGCTGGTTTATAAACGCAAAGCAAGTGTCTGCATCGTGAGTGATGCCGGAGAAATAGATGAAATCATCTTTCATTTTCATGTCAAATTCCGTCCACCCCATCATCCCTTGCATACGGGTATAGATGGTAGCGGCCGCCGCACTTTTTTTCGGAGCACGTATTCCTGTAAAGGTAGAATCATCAGCCAATGATTTTCCACTTTTATACGCATCAATAACGTTTTCAATCAGTTTTTTCTGAAAGCTCAATGCCATAAAATCGGATGTCAGATAGCAGGCTAGAAAATCACCGTCCGCCATGGGATAAATAATTATCTCTTCTCCTTTGTAAATAAATGTTTTCGGCGGATAAAGTGAGGATATATATTTGCGTACAAATCTGTTTACCAACTCCTTATCCCCATTTCCCAATCTACAATAGAGCACTTGATTACGTTCGTTATCCGGCTCGTGGAAACTAATCAACATTTGATTCATTTGCCGGCTTAAACCGTGGGGAGTATCTTCTGAAAGGGCGTAAAGACTCTGTTTCAGATAAGAAAAGAGTTTGGATACATAAAGATATTGCTGATTTTTACTGCAAGTCAGCTCATCGACTTCTGCTACAAATTCGAGCACGTCATCAGTAACGAATACTGCTGAAGTTGTGGATGGCACCAGTTCATAAAGATTAAAGTCTTTCTGCCCTTCAGCTGCTGACAGTCTAAAAAAAGAGTACAATGCGAAACCTGAGCACAAAAGTACAACAGAAGATGTGATCGCTATTTTCACTATCGTACGAAGTTTCATAATATTCGCTGTTTATCGGCTAGGTGCAAAAATAATAATTTCTACAAAGAAAACAAAACTTTTGCTAAAAATTTCACCGATAATCAAACATAGATATCCAATCCGTCGAACGCCAGGTGAATATTTTCCGGAAGGTTCTTTTCAACCTCCGCATGCAAGCCCATATCATGACTCATGTGTATAAAGTATGTCTTCTTTGCCTGAATACGCCGGGCCACCGCCAATGCTTCTTCCAAATTTTGGTGAGTAGGATGCGAGGCGATCCGAAGCGCATTCATTACCAAAACATCTATTCCTGCCAATTGTTCATAGGATTCTTCGGGCATGGTCAACATATCAGTGATATACCCCAACTGCCCGATACGATACCCCAGAATCGGCAGTCGGCCATGCATCACACGCAGAGGAAGCACTTCTGTGTGGTTTACAGCAAAGGATTGCCCCACCGAAATTTCCTGTAAAGGAATATCGGGAACACCCGGATAACGATGGTCGACAAAACAATAGGGCATACGCAAACGCAATCCCTGCGCTACATAATCTTCCGCATAAATAGGCACGGAACCGAACCGGCAAAACGGACGTAAATCGTCCAGTCCGCCTACATGGTCATAATGTTCGTGCGTAATGAGCACACCATCTATCCTCTCAAAAGGGAGATGCAATACCTGTGTCCGGAAATCGGGACCACAATCTATCAGAATCCGCGCGTCATCTGTCTCCACAATAGCAGATGCACGCAATCGATTATCTTTCGGATCGGAAGAAGTACAAACCGGACATGTACAGCCGATTTGAGGTACTCCCGTCGATGTTCCACTTCCTATAATTCTTACTTTCACTTGTTAATTCTCAATTTATAAAGTTGACTTCCGGATGGATATCAATACCGAACTTCTCACGAACAGAAGCTCGGACCGCATCTGAAAGTGCAATAATATCACTACCTTTTGCTCCGCCACGATTCACCAGCACCAGTGCTTGTTTATCATGCACGGCAGCCGGTCCCAAGGCTTTTCCTTTCCAACCACATTGGTCAATCATCCATCCTGCCGGAATTTTTACGCGGCCGTCGGCCAGCTCATAGTAGGGTATGCGGGGATATTCCTGTTGCAAGGCTTCCAGTTTTTCTTTCGGCACAATGGGGTTCATAAAGAAACTGCCGGCATTACCCATCACTTTCGGATCGGGCAGCTTGCTCTCGCGAATAGCAATAATCACTTTCCGGACAACAGAAAGTGTCAACGACGGATATTTTTCAAGCTCCTGACGAATGGTGCCATAATCTAATGTATAATGCTCTTCTTTACTCAATCGGAAACGAACATAAGTGACAAAGGTCGCTTTGTTTTCCGGACGTTTAAAGATACTATTGCGATAGGTATATCCACATTCCTCTACTGAATAAACGCGTTCTTCAGCTTGAATGTTCACCGTTTCCACAGCCGTTATCAGATCTTTTACCTCAACGCCATAGGCTCCGATATTCTGTACTGCACTTGCCCCCACCTCACCGGGAATCAGCGACAGGTTCTCTGCTCCATACCATCCATGCTCTACACAATAGGCTACAAAGTCATCCCATACCACCCCTGCTCCCACTCGCACTGATACAGAGTGGTCATCTTCTTCCGTCACTTCGATTCCTTCAATGCGGGAATGCAATATCAACCCGTCGTAATCTTTGGTAAACAACAGGTTACTGCCACCACCAATATGCAAAAAAGGTGTCGTAACGGCACCTTGCACAATCAGCTTCTTCAGTTCTTCAACCGAAGTGTACTCTAAAAAACGAGCGGCACTGACATCAATGCCGAATGTATTGTAGGGTAAAAGAGAATACATATATTTTTAATTATAAGTTATATCATTATTCGTTATAAGCCGGCAAACACAGTTATATCATTAACAGCAAGGCTATTTCTTGTAGCGTATTACTACCTGCATCAAATGCTTGTATCTTCAAACTTATACAATTCCCATTCGCCGGCTTTGCGACGGAAATAGAGGATATTGGAAAAACCATTACCGATACCTTTCAACGCCAGAATTTTCGTTGGCGAATCATCGTCATTCCGCTGCCCGTAATTGATATTAGAAAGACGATCGGCAGGAAGTCCCGGTTTAAAAGCGAACCACTGATTAAGATCGAGGGTGGTCTCCAGAATAGAGAAATCATCGTCCGGATCGGTGGTTACAAAAGCCAGAGGCTCACACACACGCTTACTCTGAAAAAGACTATCTGCGGCAAAATGTCCGAAAAACTCCACGAAATTTTCATTATCATTTTGCTTAATAGGGCGCAGATTAATTGCCTCCAGCATCCATGCACCTTTGATACGCTCAAAATAGTATTTCTTTACCATTCGTGTTTTCACAAACACCCATTCTACCTGTACGGAAGTGAGGGAGGTATCTCCCACTAAATCCATATCTTCTTCTCTATCAAATAGAAGCGTATAATAATGCTGTTTGGTAAACAAGTCATCATGCTTCCAGTTATACTCCTCGATATTCGTTTTTTTATCTCCATTGTAGTAAGGCAACGGAAATTTCACACGCTGACGCTGCAACACGTCATCGGAAGCAAAATTGTAGATAAAATCATCGAAAGATTCATCTGCCTGTATAGGTTGCGGATCTTCCGGCGATTCATCACAGTGAATAGAATCGGCTACCTGCCGGATAGAATCCACTTCTTTTGTGATAGATGCGAAGGGGTCAATGTTTGTTTTCTTGTTTCCACAAGCACCCAGTATACCGAGCAACATGACCCCTACAATTAGTTTTTTCATTATTTTAGTTTCTCTCTTAACTTTTCAAGCATATCTACCGTCATGCTTTCCAAATCGTAGGCCGGCTTCCAGCCCCACTCTTCACGAGCGCAGGTGTCATCCAGACTATCGGGCCAGCTATCGGCAATGCGCTGTTTCAAAGGATCTATATCATAGATCATCTCAAACTGCGGCACATGCTTCCTGATAGCCTGATAAATCGTCTCCGGGTCGAAACTCATCGAGGCGATATTGAAAGCATTTCGGTGTATCAATTTTGTCGGATCAGCTTCCATCAACGTAATTGCTGCGTTCAGCGCATCCGGCATGTACATCATATCCATCAAAGTGCCTTGCTTAATGGGGCACACAAATTTTTCTCCTTTCACTGCCGAGTAATAAATATCGACAGCATAATCGGTCGTACCTCCTCCCGGAGGGGTCACATTCGAAATAATGCCCGGAAAACGGACAGCACGGGTATCAACACCATATTTATTAAAATAATAATCACTTAGCAACTCGGTCGTTACCTTGGTGACTCCATACATGGTGCGCGGACGCTGAATTGTATCCTGCGGTGTTTTCGTATGAGGCGTACTAGCGCCAAACGAACCGATAGAACTCGGAGTAAACACTGCACATCCTTGTTCGCGTGCCACTTCCAATACATTCCATAATCCATCGATGCCTATTTTCCAGGCCAGCTTGGGTTTCGACTCGGCAACTACGGACAGCAGAGCAGCCAAATTATAAATTGTATCGATGTGATACTCTTTTACCACAGATGCAATCGCCTCTCCATCCGTCACATCAGCAATTGCCGACGGTCCGGACTCCTTTAATTCCCCTTTAGGCTCTGCACCCGGAATATAACCTGCTACTACATTTGCATTTCCGTAACGTTTACGTAGCTCCATCGTTAGCTCCGACCCTATCTGTCCGGTAGCTCCAATAATCAAAATGTGTTCCATTTTTTCTTCTGACTTAGAATATCAAGCTTAAATAGTGCGCAAAGTAAGCACTTTTTTTTCAGATTTTAATCAAAAAGACATTGTTATTCCAAGAAAAATTGTGTCCTTTGCAATATAACTTAATCACCCAAACACTATGTACGGTAAAATGCAAGAATATCTCTGCCAAACATTGGCTGAAATCAAGGAAGCCGGACTTTATAAAGAAGAACGACTGATTGAAAGTGCGCAGCAAGCTGCCATCACTGTAAAAGGTAAGGAAGTGCTAAACTTCTGTGCAAATAATTACTTAGGATTATCCAATCACCCGCGATTGATTAAGGCTTCGCAGGAAATGATGAATAACCGTGGCTACGGAATGTCGTCCGTCCGCTTCATTTGTGGAACGCAAGATATACACAAAGAACTGGAAGCTGCCATCTCGGAATATTTCCAGACGGAAGACACGATCTTGTACGCCGCTTGCTTCGATGCTAACGGCGGTGTATTCGAACCGCTTTTCTCTGAAGAGGATGCCATCATCTCGGATTCTCTGAACCATGCTTCTATCATTGACGGAGTACGTCTTTGCAAGGCAAAGCGCTACCGTTATGCCAACGCTGACATGAAGGACTTGGAAAGATGTCTGCAAGAAGCGCAGGCACAACGTTTCCGTATTGTTGTGACGGACGGTGTGTTCTCTATGGACGGCAATGTAGCTCCGATGGATCAGATTTGCGATCTTGCCGAGAAATACGATGCACTGGTAATGGTGGACGAGTCACACTCTGCCGGTGTGGTAGGTGCCACAGGGCATGGAGTAAGCGAGTTGTATAAGACTCATGGACGGGTAGATATTTATACCGGAACATTAGGTAAGGCTTTTGGCGGTGCACTGGGAGGTTTCACCACCGGTCGTAAAGAGATTATCGATTTGCTTCGTCAACGTAGCCGCCCGTATCTGTTCTCGAATTCTTTGGCTCCGGGCATCATTGGTGCCAGCCTTGAAGTTTTCAAGATGCTGAAAGAGAGCAATACATTACATGATAAACTTGTTGAGAATGTAAACTACTTCCGCGATAAGATGACGGCTGCCGGATTTGATATCAAACCGACACAAAGCGCTATCTGTGCCGTTATGTTGTATGACGCGAAGTTGTCCCAGATTTACGCTGCACGTATGCAGGAAGAGGGTATCTATGTGACAGGTTTCTATTATCCGGTAGTGCCGAAAGATCAGGCACGCATCCGTGTGCAAATCTCTGCAGGGCACGAGAAAGCACATCTTGACAAGTGCATCGCTGCCTTTATCAAGGTAGGCAAAGAACTTAATGTGCTGAAAGCGGAATAACTCCGGGGCAAGGTTTACTTGCAGCATCCATTTTTAGGCACGGATTACACAGATTACGCTGCTGCTTTATGCAAGCATATTTCTAAAACCGTGAAATCCGTGTAACCCGTGCCAAAAAATTCTCTTTTATAAAATGAATTTTGAACCGCTACTTGACTATAAAAAAAAGATTATGGAAGAATTGACTCTCACTACTCCTGCCCTACTTTTCTCGGCAGTTTCATTGATATTGCTGGCTTATACCAACCGTTTCTTATCGTATGCCCAACTTGTGCGCCAACTGCGTGACCGCTACATGGAAAACCCTTCGGATATCACTGAAGCACAAATCGAGAATCTACGGAAACGATTGAACCTGACCCGTAGGATGCAAGGACTAGGTATTGCAAGCCTTTTTTTCTGTGTAGTCAGCATGTTCCTTATTTATATCGGGCTTCAATTATTCTCTGCTTATGTATTCGGATTGGCATTGATTCTGCTGATAGCTTCTTTAGGCGTATCTTTCCGCGAAATACAGATTTCCACCCGTTCACTGGAGATTTACCTGGGAACGATGGAGAAAGGAAAAAACAAGAAATAAGATTGTTCGTATTCCCGTTAAAGTCTATCATTATCAAGATACCACCCGGCAAGGAAGAATAACCGTAAAGCGGCTTCCCTTGCCTACTTCAGATTTGAGTTCGATCTTTCCACCCAGCTTCTCTATAATCACCTGACAAATAGAAAGTCCCAATCCTGCTCCCTGCGAGAATTCGTTTTGTTTGTAGAAACGGCTGAAAATCATCCGTTGTTCTTCTCGTGGAATCCCTCTTCCGGTATCTTCGACATAAATCTGCACATTGCCTTCATCCGGCAGATAACTATATCCTAATTTGATATATCCGGTTTCCGTAAACTTGCAGGCGTTATTCAGAAAGTTTGTCAGAACTTGTATCAAGCGCTCCCTGTCCACATTGATTTCCAGAGGTGTATCATCCACTTCTTTCAGGAATTCCAAATGTGGAGCAATCAGAACCTGATGTGTCATATAGATATCGTCAATCAACTCTCTCACCTTGCATCTCTTGAATGAGAAAGACATATATCCTGATTCGATACGGGAAAGTTCCAAGATATCATTAATCAGTTTGAGTAATAACTCGCTGTTCTTGTTAATAGTACTGATATACTCTTCGCGTTCTACGGAACTCAATCCATCTTCCAATGCCAGTATATTGGCAAAGCCAACGATTGAATTAAGCGGAGTACGTATCTCATGGCTCATATTTGCGAGGAATGATTGTTTCAATTCCGCCTTTTCAGCCAATAAGCGTGCTGCTTCCAATTCTTCTTCACGATCTTTTATATCCTGTATATTAAGCAACAAACCTGCAGTTTTATATTCGCCTCCGGGTAGCTGTTTGGTGGTATAACGGAATTCCCACCACTGATAGCCTTTGCCGTCGAAGTTACAAAGCTCCTGCACAATCTTTTTATGAGCACTTTTCAGATTTCGCCAGTTGAACTTCACTCCTTCCCAATGGTCGGGATGGATAAAGCTCATGAATTCCTTAAACGAAAGTTGTCTGGGATTTAACCCTTGCGACGCCCAGAATGCATCTTCAAAAACAAAACAACCGTTATCCAATCTCCAGGCATACGTCATTCCACCCTCAATGGCTAATGACAATGTTTCTTTTTCATCAGCCAATGCTATAAGAGCCTGCTTTTTCCTCATCTGTTCCCGAAGGTATAGCCACCAAAGAGAAGCGAAAAGAATAATTAGTATAAGAATGAACGATGCGACTGAAATTCCCCACAACAAAGGGTATTTATCACTAAACGGAATATTGATAATACGATATTTAGCAGGAATACTTTCCTTACTCAAACCTATTTGCGTCATTGTATTCCAATCAACAACATACTCTTTCCGGCTTTCAATAATAGGCATGTCCGCCGGACTCGCACTGTGTAATATACGAACGGCTGCTTTCACCTCTTCTTCCACCTGAATAGGCAACGAAGTGATGTATCCACCCAGCAACTTTTCACCAAACCCGAAGGCTTCATTGATGGCAGTCAGACTGGGACTGCCACAGATGCTTCCAATATTAATGGTAGTATAATCACGTTTCAGCTGAATATAACATTGATCGCGATAGCTTCTGTTCAACACCCACATAAAGGTGGCATCCGAATGATTTCTGGCATTACGCAAAGGAATAGCCATGAAACGAGTATAACCTTCTTCCTGCGTCAAACGTATCTGTTCTTCAGGAGAAAGTTCGGGGTTATCGATGAATCCGGTCATTTTATGACCTTTAAACTGTTCCTTTGCATCTCTTCTGATTTGTTTATCGATATAAGTGGTATCGAGCATGGTAAACAACCGGACATGTTCACCGAAAAGTTCTTTTGCCACACTGACATTTTCATTAAAGGCGATCTTATCATGGAAACCCGTCACATTAGGATGGCGTTTCAGCAATCCCCAATTCGGGTAATTGACACCACCAAAAACCACAGGTACTTCTTTGCCCAACTGCACCCCACATTTCATCAATGAATAGGTAGCCTGGTCTTCATTCACCAGAATCACTTCCGGCCGCCAGTCTTTCGAAACGGAATCAACCAGAAAACGCATTCGTTCCAACTCCGGTTCTTCCCAATAGGACTCACAATCTAAATAAACGGTACGGATATCAGCATCTATTTTCTCTTTCTCAAATTGCTCCGCTATCATCCGGTTAAATTCCGGATAAGCCGCGTAAGTCTCCTCATAAGAGTGGATAACTAAAATACGCCGTTCCTCTTTTTGAGAACAACTGCTCACCCCCAAAAAGAGCAATAAAAATATAGGGAGCAATCTAAAAATTCCTCTGTTCACACCATTCATTTATAATAATCGGGATTAATTTCTCTCTGACTCTTAATACAAAGGTAGTTTATTTCCAGATACGAGCCAAATAAGTGAAAAAAAAGAAGCTACTTGAAGAAATTTCGAGTAGCTTCTTTCTATATAAAGAACTATTTTTTCAGAGTAGCATCATTAACGCTGTCCCAATTGTGAATCTACAAAGAAAATTCCAGTATCACCGGCTTTCTTGATTTTATCAACAATGCCTTGCGCTGTAGCTTCTTCTTCTACCTGTTCACGAACAAATCCCCACAAGAAATCCTGTGTTGCTTTATCCTTTTCAGCAGCTGCTACGTCTACCAGCTTGTCTACCAATTGAGAAACATGACATTCATGTTTGTAAACGTGTTCGAATACTTCAAGAGGTGTACCCCATCCGTTAGGAACAACATCTATTTTATCCACTTTAGCAGTTCCTCCACGTTTGATGATATAATCTGCCATTGCATAAGCATGTCCCATTTCTTCCTGGGATTGTTTTTTCATCCAATGAGCAAAACCACTGAAACCTTCTTTCTCAAAATAGAAAGACATTGCTAAATACAGGTTAGCAGACCACATTTCAGCAGTAATCTGTTCGTTAATTGCATTCTGTAATTTTTCTGAAATCATAATCGTATTTTTTTATTAAGTTGTTAATGTAGTTTCTTTTTGAACTCATTACAAAAATAACACGCTTTCAGTTAAAATTGTTCCATGCACCCTATATTTTTAAACTACATTCACATTTTGATTGTAGCAGTTCATTTTTTACTTACACCAATTCGTCGGAAGTATATCCTTTCGGTAGTTCACGACAGTTGTATCCGGAAGCCATTATTTCACCGTACGCACCGGCAGAACGAAGGGCGATCAAGTCACCACGCTTCACTTTGTTCAAGTCAATCGCTTTTCCGAAAACGTCTGACGATTCACAGATCGGCCCTACTACATCGTATGCTTCCAACGGTTCTTCGGAAGTTATATTTTCCATTTTATGGAATGCCTGATACAAAGCCGGACGGATCAGGTCGGTCATACCTGCATCAAGGATGGCAAATTTCTTCCGTGTTCCTTGTTTTACATAGAGGACTTTGGATATCAAAGAACCACACTGACCTACCACTGCACGTCCCAGTTCAAAATGCAGTGTTTGATAAGGACGCAATTTCAATTGTCCGGCATAGGTAGCAAAGTAATCCTTGAAATTCGGGACAGCCTGACGGTTGGGGTGTCCGTAATCAATACCCAAACCACCACCTACATTGATATGTTCTACCAAAATTCTTCGTGCTTCCAGTTTGTCCTGCAACTCATTGACACGATTGCAGAGGGCTACGAAATCACCCATATCCAGAATCTGCGAGCCAATGTGGAAGTGAAGACCGATAAACTTTACGTTTTTCATCTCTTGTGCTACGTCTATCACCTTGTCCATGTCCTGCATACTGATACCGAATTTGTTTTCTGCCAAACCGGTAGTTATATTGGCATGTGTATGTGCGCCGACATCGGGATTGATACGGAAAGCAACATTAGCAATCTTATTTTGAGCAGCAGCCAATTCATTGATTACTTCCAGTTCGGGGATAGACTCGACATTGAAACAGAAGATGCCATACTCCAGTCCGAGATTGATTTCCCAATCTGCTTTGCCGACTCCTGCGAAAACAACTTTATCGGCAGGGAATCCGGCACGGATAGCGGCACGGATTTCTCCGCCGCTCACACAATCGGCTCCCATTCCGCTCTCACGGATAATGGTAAGTACTTTCGGGTTGGCATTGGCTTTAACAGCGTAATGCACTGAATAATTAGGATATTTGGCAACCTCCTGGTTAATAGCCGACAATGTATCACGCAGCACTTTGGTATCGTAATAATAGAAAGGTGTCTGCAAAGTGCGGAATTTATCGATTGGAAATATTCCCTTCATAATTCGAAAAACTTGTTTAGTTGGTTAAAAAAGAGCGCTTTTATCAGTTCGGTAAAAGCGCTCGTGTTATTTGTGGATTTATTTGTCGTTGAAAAGCATATCGCTCAACGACTGTAAAGCTACTTTCTTATCGCACTCCCGAATGAGGAAGGAGATATTGTAGTTACTTCCTCCGAACGAGATCATTCGCACCGGTATATTCCGCATCGCATCAAGAGCTTTCGCTTCAAAACCGACATTTTCCCATTCAAGGTCACCTACAACGCAGATGATACACATCTCTTTATCAACGGTTACTGTTCCGTATTTCTTCAAGTCATCCAGAATCTCGTTAAGATGCTTCGTGTTATCGATTGTTACAGATACACCTACCTCTGAAGTACAGATCATGTCGATAGACGTCTGATAGCTTTCGAAGATTTCGAATACCTTACGCAGGAAACCGTGAGCCAATAACATACGGCTGGATTTGATCTTGATCGCAGTAATGTTTTCTTTTGCAGCTACTGCCTTGATTTTACCTTTTTCCGTGTCGTTGGAAATCAGTGTGCCCGGAGCTTCCGGATCCATTGTGTTCAACAGACGAACAGGGATATTGGCATATTTAGCGGGCTGAATACAGGTAGGGTGCAGGATTTTTGCACCGAAGTAAGCCAACTCGGCTGCTTCTTCGAAGTGAAGTTGACGAACCGGAGCGGTCTTGTCAACAATACGCGGGTCGTTATTGTGCATACCGTCGATATCTGTCCAAATCTGGATTTCGGAAGCGTTTACTGCGGCTCCGATCAGAGAAGCAGTGTAGTCACTACCACCACGTTGCAGATTGTCTATCTCACCGTAAGCATTGCGGCAGATGAAACCTTGCGTAATGTAGATTTCTGTATCCGGATAGAGATCGAGCTGTGCGCGCAATTTATCCTTAATATATACAGGATCCGGTTCTGCGTTCTTGTCAGTACGCATGAATTCCAAAGCCGGAAGCAACACGGACTTCACGCCACATTCCTGCAGGTAGAAGTTTACCATCGCCGTAGAAATAAGCTCTCCCTGTGCCAAAACCACTTTCTCTTCGAACAAAGTGAAAAGGTCTTTAGTATAGGAGCGGATGTAGTCGAAGTGGGATTTGACAACTTCAAGACCTTTCTGTTTATATTCCTGAGTTGCAAAAAGTTCATCAATGTGCTGTTTATATTTTGCTTCCAGCTTATTGATAATCTCGTTGGCACCCTCCGGATTCTTCTTATACAGATAGTCCGAAATTTCCACCAATGTGTTTGTTGTTCCTGACATAGCAGAAAGAACAACAATCTTCTGTTCACCATCGGTAATCAATTTGGCTACTTCCTTCATGCGCTGAGCAGAACCTACGGAAGTTCCTCCAAACTTTAAAACTTTCATTTTCGTTACTGTTTTAGTTATCTATATTTAAATCTATTTCTATTGTTCTCTGTCTGGGCATGTATTCGGCTGTCACATCTACAATCTGATGGTCGGCGCAACGATATACCCTGCCCGGATACTCTTTCAGCAATTGCAAATTGTGCGTTGTCATCACTACGGATGAGCCGGATTCACAGATATTGTGCAACAATTCTACAATGGCTTTACCGGTCTCTACGTCCAGATTTCCGGTCGGTTCATCCGCCAGAATAATAGCCGGAGAATTGAGTACGGCACGTGCAATCACAATACGCTGTTGCTCGCCACCGGAAAGCTCGTTCGGGAGCTTATAACCTTTGTTGGACATTCCCACCAGCTGAAGCACTTCTTCAATGCGATCTTGGATTTCCTGTTTGTTTTTCCAGCCTGTGGCACGAAGCACAAATTCCAGATTATTATATACAGTACGGTCTGTGAGCAACTGAAAATCCTGAAAGACAATGCCTAATTTCCGACGCAGTTGCGGGATATGCTTACGTTTGATAGAACGCATGTTATAACCCAACACTTCCGCTTCACCGTCAATTACGTCCAGTTCGCCATACAGAGTCTTGAGCAAACTCGTTTTTCCCGAGCCTACTTTTCCGATCAAATAGACGAACTCTCCTTTGTGCAGCTCCAGATTTACATCGCTTAATACACAGAGTTCCTGTTGATGGATTTCTACGTTCTTATATTGAATCAACGCCTCGTCATCCATACTGACTCCCGTTTTAATTTTTAATTATTAAATTTTAATTGTTTAATGCTTCTTCCATGTACTGCTGTGTCTTTCCTGCAATTCACGTGCAAGGTCTTCGAGACGATAGCCTTTTGAAGTAAGCAATACAATCATGTGATAAATAAGGTCGGCTCCTTCGTAGATCAAACGTTCGTCAGTACCGTTTGTTGCTTCGATTACTGTTTCTACAGCTTCTTCACCTACTTTTTGAGCTATTTTATTGATTCCCGACTCAAACAGACTGGTAGTATAAGAGCCTTCGGGCATTTCTTCATGACGTTTGTCAATGAAATCTTGCAATGCTTTCAGGAACATAACCGGTTCTTCGTTCTTCTCACCCCAACAAGTATCTGTACCAGTATGGCACACGGGACCTACCGGGTTTACCTGAATCAGTAGTGTATCATTGTCGCAATCGGCCTTTATAGATACCACATGAAGGAAGTTACCGCTTTCTTCGCCTTTTGTCCACAAACGATTCTTGGTACGGCTAAAGAATGTAACTTTTCCGGTTTCTACCGTTTTATCATAAGCTTCTTTATTCATGAAGCCCAGCATCAAGACTTTACGTGTCTCGTTGTCCTGTATGATAGCCGGAACGAGTCCGTTCATTTTATCGAAATCCAATTCCATTTTTATATAAGTTCTAATTACTATTCCAATTTACAATTATGATCTATTCGCCTATGGAGTTTTTTTTGCAAATATCTTATTCTATTTATCTAAATAGATTATTCATCAGCATGGAAACCCGGCCGGGGTGCCTCACCCCCTGATGGTAATTCCTTCGCCGCAGCCTAAAGGCTAATTTTTGCTACGCAGCAATTACCTAGTGGTAATTCCTTCGCCGCAAAGATACGATTTTAATTCGGGAATTTTAATTTCTCCGAAGTGAAAAACGCTGGCAGCCAATGCAGCATCTGCCTTTCCTTGTGAAAAGACATCGCGGAAATGCTCTTTACAGCCCGCACCTCCCGAAGCAATGATAGGAATGGAAAGCTGATCCGCCAAAGCGGCAAGTGCATCATTTGCATAACCGGCCTTTACACCATCGTGATTCATGCTTGTGAAGAGAATCTCTCCTGCTCCGCGTTCCTGGGCCTCTTTTGTCCACTCGAACAGGTCTTTATCTGTTTCGATACGTCCTCCATTCAAGTAACATTTCCAACCATTTTCGGCTTGTTTGGCATCTACTGCCAACACACAAACCTGCGAACCGAAATTCTTTGCAATCTCGTCAATCAATTGAGGATTACGGATAGCGGAAGAATTGATAGAGATCTTATCCGCCCCTGCATTCAACAGGCGGTCCACATCACTTAATTCGTTGATTCCGCCACCTACCGTAAATGGGATATTGATATTAGCAGCAATCCGTTTTACCAATTCCGTAAAAGTCTTACGTCCTTCATGACTTGCAGTAATATCCAGGAAAACAAGTTCATCTGCTCCTTGTTCACTGTAAGCGCGGCCTAACTCTACCGGATCACCGGCTTGGCGCAAATTGACAAAATTCGTTCCTTTCACGGTTTGTCCGTCTTTTATATCCAGACAAGGTACTATTCTTTTTGCTAACACAATCCTACTTTTATTTATTGTTCAACAATTTATAATCTATATCCCTGAAGTTTGATTCTTTGTTTCCTCTTATAATAAGGTAGCCATTTATAATATAAACAGCCATTTCATTCTGGTACGCTAATTATAAAAAGATTCTCAAATCTTTTAAGGTGATATGTCCTTCGTATAATGCCTTACCGAAAATAACTCCGGGAACACCAGCTTCATCCAAAGCAACAATATCATCCACCTTACTCACCCCGCCACTAGCCATCAGATAGAGGTCAGGGAATTTTGCCAGCATCTCCTTATATAAATCAATAGAAGGCCCACTCAACATTCCGTCACAGCTAATATCCGTACAGATTACTTTGCGTATACCTTTATCCATATAATTTTCAAGAAATGGAAAAAGCTCACAGGCACTTTCGTCTTTCCAACCGTTGACGGCTATCTTATGATCTTTTACATCTGCCCCCAAAATGATTTTTTCACTGCCATATATTTCCAGCCAATGACAGAACAATTCCGGGTCTTTCACCGCAATGCTTCCACCTGTAACCATCTGTGCTCCACTCTCAAAAGCAATTTTCAAATCTTCATCACTCTTTACTCCACCACCAAAATCGATAACGAGAGAAGTGTGCGCAGCAATCCGTTCCAACACCCGATAATTGACTACATGATGAGAAGCAGCACCGTCCAGATCTACTACATGAAGCCTGCGAACACCGTTCGCTTCAAACTCCTTGGCAACTTCCACCGGATTTTCGTTATATACTTTCTTACTGTCATAATCTCCCTGGGAAAGACGTACGCACTTTCCGTCAATAATATCAATAGCTGGAATAATTTCTATCATCTATTATTTATTTGCTAAAAGTTTATTATAAACGATGAACGAGTTTATTATAAATTATGATGGAGTTTATTATAAACGGCAACATAGTTTATTATAGATTCAAAAAGTTCGTCAGAATCTTTTCTCCCGTCTTACCGCTTTTCTCCGGATGGAACTGGGTGGCATAAAAGTTATCTTTATGCAATGCAGCACTAAACGGGTGAATATAATCTGTTGTAGCAGCAGTAAAGTCACAGGTAGGCACATAAAAGCTATGTACAAAATAGACAAACTCTTCTTCAGTGAATCCTTCAAACAATTTGCTATTCGTTTTTCCAATAGTATTCCATCCCATGTGCGGCACTTTATCCTCATGTTTCTGCGGAACAAAACGCTTCACGTCCACATCAAAGATATTCAAACAATCGACCTCTCCTTCTTCGGAATACCGGCACATCAACTGCATACCGAGACAAATTCCAAATACAGGCTGACGGAGATTTTTTATCAGTTCGTCCAGTCCCGTTGCTTTCAAGTGGTTCATGGTAGTTTCCGCCTCTCCCACTCCGGGGAAAATAACTTTATCTGCCGATTGGAGTTCTTCTTTATCAGCAGTAATCACCGCTTCCACACCCAACCGCTTCAAAGCATAATCCACAGAACGAATATTGCCGGCATTGTATTTTACAACTGCTACTTTCATCAGCTAAATATTACTGTTTTATTTTTATAAGCCAAAACTTTACGTTCGATGTGCTTCTGTACTGCACGTGAAAGAACGATTTTTTCCAAATCCTTTCCTTTATTTACAAGGTCTTCAATAGCGTCCTTATGAGTAATACGCACCACGTCCTGTTCAATAATCGGTCCGGCATCCAATTCAGTCGTTACATAGTGACTGGTTGCACCGATAATCTTCACACCTCTCTGGAATGCCGCATGATAAGGCTTCGCTCCTACAAACGCAGGAAGGAAAGAGTGATGTATATTAATAATCTTATTCGGATAAGCATTAATCATCTGCTCGGAAATTACCTGCATATAGCGCGCCAATACAATAAATGTAATATTATGCTTGGCAAGCAGTTCCATCTCCTTACGCTCCTGTTCTTCTTTCGTCTCCTTTGTAATAGGAAACAGATAGAAAGGAATTCCGAACCGCTCTGCTACATGCTGCAAATCCGGATGGTTACTTATAATAAGAGGTATTTCTACATTCCATTCTCCGGCTGTATATCGTGCCAATATATCGAAAAGACAGTGTGACAGCTTGGAAACGAAAATAGCCATACGTGGTTTTACATCAGAGAAATAAAGGCGAAAATCCATTTCATATTTTTGCCCGTAGAGAGTTCTGAAATAATCTTCAATTTTCTCCTGCGGAACCAGAAAGTCTTTCAGTTCCCATTCAATACGCATGAAGAATATGTTCTCTACATGATCTACATATTGATCCAGATAGATAATATTTCCTTTGTTTACCGTAATAAAGTCTGTCACTTCCGCAAGGATTCCCGGTTTGTCGGGACAGTGCAATAACAGTTTGGCTGTTGTCATCATTCTTTTTACTAATTAACGATTCTAGGCGGATAATTTTCCACCTTTCTTATTTTAGTCCGCAAAAATAACGATTTATTGCAAAATTACGAATTATTCAAGCAGAAAGTTGATATAAAAACGGTGATTTCTTACAGATAGAAAGATATTGGGAGTTATTTTCTATGAATAGAATGACAAACTTCAGGATAGTGACGCTATTGACTTCAGATAGTGACGCTATCCTATCGTGATGGCGTCACTATAACAACCGGATAGCGTCACTATCCGAAGAAAAAAAACAATATTTATTTCATTACAAAAGTACTCAAAATGAGACACTAAGCGTTTTTCTCGTTTTTTCTTGAAAAAAACTTTTCCCAAAACGCTTGCAGATTTATAAAAAACAACTACCTTTGCACCCGCAATCGAGAGAGATGCAGATTAACAAAATGAAATTCTGGTGCGTTAGTTCAGTTGGTTAGAATACATGCCTGTCACGCATGGGGTCACGGG
>NZ_JAHQVH010000063.1:0-28168 GCF_019052435.1 Bacteroides sp. MSK.20.12
GCCAAGATTCTTTATTCACAATAGAAGAAGTACCACCAAATTTGACGAAGAACCAGAAAAAACGTTTTTATTTCTCATATTCTCATGATTTTACATTAATCATCATATAATCAGTGAATTATAGTATGAGAAATGTTTTTAATAAATCGCATTTCTCATCATTTCCGGGTGAAATAAGCCTTAAAAACAGTTATTTCTCATACTTTTTTAAGTCATTTCTCATACTATTATTGCCCTTCTTCGACTATTTTCTTCTTTGTATATACCCTATGTGTTCCTCTTCCGGTGATTTCTATTCCCGAATCGGGTTGATGTCCCCATTGTCGCAGTTCAGTGGTTGCTGCTGTTTGTAGCAATCCGGTTAGTTTCCGATATTCCCAAACGGTCAGGAAAGGATGTTCGTCCAGATACTTTAGGGCTAATGCCAGTCGTTGTTCCGGTGTGAATTTATTCGAGGATTTTTGCTTTTTCCAAGGAGCTCTTTCCAACCGGCATCTATCGCTGATATTTCTTACCATTTCCCTGTCTACCCGGAAATTAACGCCTCCTATAAAAATACTTTGTGCGTTGCGGTGTTTCCCACCTTCTTCCGCATCTTCCCGTTCCTTGTCTCTGCCTAAGGTGAGCGATGGAGTGAATGTACCTATCCCGTCTATCTTTACCGAACGTCCCTCTGCCATCAGGTGTGCCATTTCAATAGCTGTCTGAAGCAGCACGCCTTCTATGTCTCCGGCACTGAAGCCGCTGACATCGCCCACCCGTCGTGCCAACTCTTTTATGCTTGCATTGTCTATCCGTGCAAACTTCGGATATGTAATTCTTTTGCCCGTCTTTTGTATGTCGGGCATCTCCTCCATAATGTATCGTGCCATACTATCTGTCGTTTAAAGTATTAATAGATAAGTTCTTTTCTATTGGAAGTAAACTTCCTTTCCTCTAATAGAAAAGTTCCTTTGGGTTAAATGTAAACTGTAAACGGAAGTTTTGTTTTTATAAATGCAACTTGCGTTTATAAAAATGAAAGTTCTGTTTTTATAATCAAAACTTTCATTTATAGTTTGCTATTACACAAAGGTAAGTTATCTGTTCGTCAAAAGCAAGTTTATCAGTAATAAAGAATAATTTATTTGTTAATAGACTGGGAGAGGAGTAATAATGAATGAGATAAAGAGTAATGATGGACTGATTCTGAAAGGTAGTTGATTGATTTAATAAGGTTGAGAGAGTGTTTGTCTTATCTCTTTTCTGTATTTTAGCGGTTCGGATTTTTTTGTATATATGACTCAAGTTTCGTATATGAAACAAAAAAGCTATATTTGTATTCAGGTATGAAACAATATGTGATGTGGATAAGGAATGGATAAAGTTAATAATTGCTGATAATCAATAGCATGTAAAGAAAATAATATTTATTTTAAGCAAAAATATGAATATGCCAAACTATAATTTACAACGATTCTTGGACGCGCAGCAAAGCGACTATGAACAAGCCCTTACAGAAGTGGGAAACGGGCGGAAATATTCCCACTGGATTTGGTATATATTTCCTCAACTGAAAGGGTTGGGCATGAGTTATAACTCCCAGTATTATGGGATTAGCGGCAAAGAAGAGGCAGAAGCATATCTTACCCATCCGGTTTTGGGAGAAAGGCTTCGTGAGATAACGTCAGTTTTTCTTCAATTGAAAAATAAAACGGCACAGGAGGTTTTCGGTTCGTTAGATGCGATGAAAGTATTATCATGTATGACGCTCTTTAATGAAGTCGCTTCAGATGATTTGTTTCAGCAAGTGATAGATCGCTATTATCAGGGTAAAGTGGATGAGACAACAAAAAGAAAATTGGAAAAATAACTAATACAATTTATATATGGGCTGTTTAATGAATTTATTGTGGTTGTTGCTTGGTGGTATCTTTACTGCCGTTGAATACCTCATTTCAAGTATATTGATGATGCTTACCATTATTGGTATTCCGTTTGGTATGCAAACCTTGAAACTGGCAGGACTTGCTTTGTGGCCTTTCGGTAAAGAAGTAAGAAGTGGAAACCGTTCTGGCGGTTGCCTTTATATATTGATGAATATCCTGTGGATATTTTTGGGTGGCATTTGGATCTGTCTGTCCCATTTGGTTTTCGGGGCTATATTGTGTATTACTATCATTGGTATTCCTTTTGGCTTACAGCACTTTAAATTGGCAGCTTTGGCATTATCACCTTTTGGGAAAGACATTATAACAGTGTAAGAGTAGTTGTAGGGAAGCGTATGCTTATAATTAAAAGTTATAATGCATAATTAGAAACTATTGGCGGGTCTTGATTGTTTACCGTACCTTTGCAGCCGGAAAACAATTAAAGATAAAAAGATATGATTTCAACAGCTACAAAAACTTTGCAGGCAAATAATAAAATGATTTATGTTGCACTGCTTTCTACTCTGACTTTCTTTCTTTTTTTAGACTATATTCCAGGATTGGAAGCATGGTCGGCTTGGGTAACTCCTCCGGTTGCTTTGTTCCTCGGACTTATTTTTGCATTGACTTGCGGACAAGCGCATCCTAAGTTTAATAAGAAAACCTCTAAATATCTGTTGCAATATTCAGTTGTAGGATTGGGATTTGGTATGAATCTTCATTCTGCTTTAGCTTCCGGTAAGGAAGGCATGGAGTTTACGGTCATTTCGGTGATCGGAACCTTGGTAATAGGTTGGTTTATTGGACGTAAGTTGTTCAAGATCGACCGTAATACAGCTTATCTTATCAGTTCGGGAACTGCTATCTGTGGTGGTAGTGCTATCGCAGCAGTGGGACCAGTGTTGAAAGCGAAGGACAGTGAAATGTCTGTGGCATTGGGTACTATCTTTATCTTGAATGCTATCGCACTTTTCATTTTCCCTGCCATTGGTCATGCATTAAATATGGATCAGCAACAATTCGGAACATGGGCGGCCATTGCCATTCATGATACCAGTTCTGTAGTAGGTGCAGGAGCTGCTTATGGCGAAGAAGCATTGAAAGTGGCAACCACTATTAAACTGACCCGTGCGCTTTGGATTATCCCGATGGCTTTTGCTACTTCCTTTATTTTCAAGAGCAAAGGACAAAAGATAAGTATTCCATGGTTTATCTTCTTCTTCGTGTTGGCATTGGTAGTAAACACTTATTTGCTGGATGGAGTACCACAATTGGGAGCGGCTATTAACGGTATTGCCCGTAAAACTCTGACGATTACCATGTTTTTCATCGGTGCTTCTCTTTCTATTGATGTATTGAAAGCAGTTGGAATAAAGCCTTTGGTTCAAGGGATTTTGCTTTGGGTAATAATCAGCTTGAGCACATTGGCATACATTTATTTTGTATAAGAGGAAAAAAGAGAGAATTATATAAAAGAGAAAAAGGTGGGAGAATGATCGTAGTAAACGATTTTCTCCCACCTTTGTTTATTCAGTTTTAGTCTGTGGATAAAGCAGAATTAAAGCAAATTATTTCTTCTTCAATTCTTCAAAGATTAATCCTTCCAGTTCTTCAGCCAGTTCAGGATTATCCATGATGCATTGTTTGGCGGCATCACGTCCTTGTCCTAACTTAGTATCGTTGTAGCTATACCATGAACCGCTCTTCTTGATGATTCCCAAGTCAGCACCCAAGTCGATGATTTCTCCGGAATGGGAGATACCCTCACCGAACATGATGTCAAATTCTGCTTTGCGGAAAGGAGGTGCTACTTTATTCTTCACCACTTTCACCTTAGTCAGTTTACCGAGAATCTCTTCGCCATCTTTGATCGGTTGGCTACCACGGATATCCAAACGTACAGAAGCGTAGAACTTCAAAGCATTACCACCGGTTGTTGTTTCCGGGTTACCGAACATAACACCGATCTTCTCACGCAACTGGTTGATGAAAATACAAGTAGTACGTGTCTTGCTCACAGCAGCTGTCAACTTACGAAGAGCCTGCGACATCAAACGTGCTTGAAGGCCTACTTTGTTATCACCCATGTCGCCTTCGATTTCCGCTTTAGGAGTCAGTGCAGCTACAGAGTCAATAACGATGATGTCGATAGCAGAAGAACGAATCAGTTGTTCCGCAATCTCCAACGCTTGCTCGCCGTTATCCGGTTGAGAGATATAAAGATCATCGATATTTACGCCCAGTTTAGATGCGTAGAAACGGTCGAAAGCGTGTTCGGCATCAATAAAAGCAGCGATACCGCCGGCCTTTTGTGCTTCAGCAATGGCGTGGATAGCCAATGTTGTTTTACCGGAAGACTCCGGGCCATAGATTTCGATGATTCTACCTCTAGGGTAACCTCCAACGCCAAGTGCCACGTTCAGGGCAATAGAGCCTGTCGGGATCACTTCTACTTGTTCAACACTATCATCACCCATTTTCATGATAGAACCTTTACCGAAGCTCTTTTCTATCTTTTCCATGGCAGCCTGTAAGGCTTTTAGTTTTTCGCTTGATGCCATTTTATTATCTGTTTCAAAATTAAGTTCGTCTTTTTTTGCCATACCTTATTCTTATATAATTAATGGAGTTATTGATTTAAAATCTGTGAGGCATGTTCTTTGGTCTTCACTTCTTTGGGAGTGATAATCCGTTCTACGATTCCCTCTTCATTAATCAGGAAAGTAGTGCGGAAAGTACCCATGTAAGCACGTCCGTACAGTTTCTTTTCTCCCCATACTCCAAATTCTTCTACTAACTTTTTGTCAGTGTCAGCAATCAGAGTGAAAGGAAGATTGTTCTTTTCGATGAATTTCTGGTGCGACTTTTCATTGTCTACGCTGACACCGATTACTTCATAGCCGGCTTTACGTAGTTCGGAATAGTTGTCGCGCAGGTTACACGCTTGTGCGGTGCAACCTGATGTACTGTCCTTTGGGTAGAAGTACAACACAATTTTTTTTCCTTTATAAGCACTTAAACGGATTTCTTCGCCTTTCTCATTGATACCCAAGACTTCCGGTGCTTTATCTCCTACGTTTATCATAACTTTCTTTTAATGAATAGGTGTACGCTTATAATTCCAAATCCTTGTCGAACTCTTCATGCCAGGGAAGACCTTGCTTATTGAGTTGTTCCATGAACGGATCCGGATTGAATTCTTCTACATTGTTTACACCCGGACGGTTCCATTCGCCTTTGAAGAACATCATGGCTCCAATCATTGCCGGAACTCCGGTGGTGTAGCTTACTCCCTGCATACCGGTTTCCTGATAAGCTTCCTGGTGACTACAGTTGTTGTATACATAGTAAGTACGTTCCTTACCATCTTTCAGACCACGGATACGGCAACCGATAGAAGTTTCTCCTTCGTAGTTTTCTCCTAAATCCTGCGGGTTAGGCAATACAGCCTTCAAGAATTGCAATGGTACAATCTTCATTCCGTTGTAATCAACCTCGTCGATTCGTGCCATACCGATGTTTTGGATAACGCGTAAATGAGTTAAATACTCCTGTCCGAAAGTCATCCAGAAACGTGCACGTTTGATAGTCGGATAATGTTTCACCAAAGATTCCAGTTCTTCGTGATAAAGAAGATAAGAGTCACGCGGACCGATGTTCGGGTATGTCAGGTCTTTATGGATTTCCAGCGGACCGGTAGTTACCCATTTGCCATTTTCATAATAGCGTCCGTTTTGTGTAATCTCGCGAATGTTGATCTCCGGATTGAAGTTTGTAGCAAAAGCCTTATGATGGTTACCTGCGTTGCAGTCTACAATGTCTAGATATTGAATTTCATCAAAATAATGTTTAGCTGCATAAGCAGTATAGATACCGCTTACTCCCGGGTCGAATCCGCAGCCGAGGATAGCTGTCAGACCTGCTTCTTTGAAACGATCGTGATAAGCCCACTGCCAGCTGTATTCAAAATGAGCTTCATCTTTCGGCTCATAGTTGGCGGTGTCCAGATAGTTCACTCCGGCTTTCAGACAAGCTTCCATAATCGTCAGATCCTGATAAGGGAGAGCCACATTAATCACCATTTCGGGTTTGAAATCGTTGAATAAGGCTACCAGCTCCTCTACATTGTCTGCGTCAACTTTAGCTGTTTTTATATTGGGGTTACCTATTGCCTCGACGATTTTATCGCATTTCTCTTTCGTACGACTGGCAATCATGATATCTGTAAATACATCGGCATTTTGTGCCACTTTGTGTGCAACGACAGTGCCAACACCGCCTGCACCAATAATAAGAACTCTACCCATTTCTGTATTTAATGAATTATAATTTATGATTTATTGGTTTGGCAAATATACGTGATTATTTTCAGATAATCATTGCGCAGCTACTCCTTTTTATTTGTAACGTTGCAAGGTTCCGTTTTCGAATTCCAGCGTTTTGCCATTGTAGAACCAAGTTTCGAAACGACTGTCTTTTTTCAGCTCGATTTCTATCGGATCACCAATGGATAAACGACATTCTACTGTGCTCATCCCTGCCTCTAAATCTCCCCGGGAGATAATCTGCCAACGGCTTTCTGTAATGCCCGGATATTTCTTATGTATATCCTCGAATCCGAAAAAGTCCTCGATATAATTATCATTTTTGACAATCACGTCATATTTCAGATCTGTTTCCAATTCATAGATTGCCCCGTCCCTATCCGTTAATGACAGGGTAGCCAGGCTGCCGGGGGGAGATAATTTAATCTCTTTTATTTGCAGAACCGTATATCGGGGCAAGTGAACACGTGATTCGGTCTGCTTATCTTCAAAAGATACGATTCTTTTGGCCGGCAGCATCTTTTTAGGATAAACGGTCATTCCCAAGTATTTATTTTTCAGGCTTTCAATAGTACCCAGACTCTTGTTAGTGAAACTGAATGCATTTGAAAAATATTTCATTCTCTTTTCGCCTTGAAAATCATTCAGGTCCATGCCGGAGTTCGTTCGCGAGAGAGCGACTTCCAGATAATAAGAATGTCCCTGTGTATCTTTGAATACGATTTTCACTGGATATGCCTGACTGCCGACTCCAATAGCGGTAATTGTAGCTTCCGTATTGACAGGAATTGCTATATTCTGATAGCCGGAATAATTGTTGGCATCGTCTACCCGGGCACTTTCAGATTGTATATAGACTGTTTTTCCTATTAACAACTCTTTGGCAGTATCTACATCTTTCAGATAAACCAATCCATTGATACCGGCACGGGGAGCCTTCTCGCAAATCTCGTCCAGCCTCATGTTCTTTATGTCATAATAATATTTTTCTCCCTCACATTCGAATACGAAGCGAGTGGAATAGTTGGTCCCGGTTGATATATTTTGAGCCTTCTCTTCTGTTCCCATGAAAGTGAGAATCTTGTGCTTCAGCAGGCTGTTGTCTATTCCTTTGTCGGTGTCGTAGCTGGAAAGAGTAGGAAGGAACATGTTCCGTGTAGAAGGAACAAACATAAACTTCATTCCGGGTGTCCATTTACACAGCGGTTGCAGTGGAAAGTTATTCTTGATGAATTGTTCTTCTTCACCTACAGGGATTTCCTGCGTGGAAGGAGTAGTGACAATGTAATCACTTTGAGCTGTGATAGGACACGTGCCACAACAGAATAGAATTAAAGACAGGACAATTATTCTCATATTTGTTTACTTTAAGTGAACTATGTAAATTGTTCGTTTGTTGTATATCTACTGGCAAATGTATATATTTTATGTTGTATTGGATGTTATTTTCCAATCTTTTTGATATCTTTGCCCCCGATTTTAACTTAAACGTTATAACAATATGAAGAAAGTATTTGTTTCAATTTGCATTGCTGGTGCAGCACTTGCAATGTCTTCGTGCCGTTCGGTTGAGAAGGCAATCCCCCTGTCATCTATCAATGGTGAATGGAATATTATAGAAGTCAACGGCTCGAAAATTGCTCCGGGCGAAAGTAGAACCCTTCCTTTTATCGCTTTTGATACAGCGACCGGTCGTGTGTCCGGCAATAGCGGATGTAATCGTATGATGGGCAGTTTCGATGTAAATGCGAAGCCGGGAAGCCTTGAACTTATAGGGATGGCTAGTACCCGAATGATGTGTCCGGATATGACTACTGAAAATAATGTATTGAATGCTTTTGCGCAAGTAAAAGGATACAAGAAGGCAGGTAAAGATAAGATGTATCTTTGCAATTCGTCCAACCGTCCGGTTGTCGTTCTACAAAAGAAGGAGGCTGATGTGAAACTTTCAGTTTTGAATGGAGAATGGAAAATTAAAGAAGTGAATGGGGAAGCAATTCCTTCCGGTATGGAAAAACAACCTTTCATTGCTTTTGATGTGAAGAAAAAGACCATTCATGGCAATGCCGGATGTAATTTGATTAATGGTGGTTTTGAAACCAGTACAAGTAATGCCAAATCTATTTCTTTCCCGGGAGTAGCAAGCACAATGATGGCTTGTCCTGATATGGAAACAGAAGGTAAGGTGCTGAAAGCTATCAATGAAGTGAAATCATTCGATGTGTTGTCCGGTGGTGGCATTGGTTTGTATGATGCAAACGGTGCATTGGTCATCGTGTTGGAAAAGTAATAGATAAGAGTTATATATAATAGGATATGCCTGTGTCGCACTTGACGATACAGGCATATTTTTTTTCCTTTATCGAACCAGAGCCGCCTGTATTTGTTTAAAGAAACAGTTGCTGATTGGCTTTGAATATGACTATGTCAGCAGTGTTTATTTATTAAAACTGTCTTTTTGGCAGATATTATGTCATGCATTCGTATAATTTCCTTTTGGCACACGGTTTGCTTTTTAATAAGCGTCCGTTCGCGGCGAAGCTCCCTGATAAGAGCAGAGAAACAACCGGACAAAAAGAAATCATTGAATAAATAATAAATAAAAAAATAACGATCATGGGAAAAATTATTGGTATTGACTTAGGAACTACAAACTCTTGTGTTGCCGTATTCGAAGGTAACGAACCTGTAGTAATTGCAAACAGTGAAGGTAAGCGTACAACTCCTTCTGTTGTCGCTTTCGTTGATGGTGGCGAACGTAAAGTGGGTGATCCTGCAAAACGTCAGGCTATTACGAACCCTACACGTACAATCTTCTCTATCAAACGTTTCATGGGTGAAAATTGGGATCAGGTACAAAAAGAAGTGACTCGTGTTCCTTATAAAGTAGTGAAAGGTGACAACAACACTCCGCGTGTTGACATCGACGGACGTCTGTATACTCCGCAGGAAATCTCTGCAATGATTCTTCAGAAAATGAAGAAGACTGCCGAAGACTACCTTGGACAGGAAGTAACAGAAGCAGTCATCACCGTTCCTGCTTATTTCTCCGACTCTCAACGTCAGGCTACAAAAGAAGCCGGACAGATTGCCGGTCTGGAAGTAAAACGTATTGTAAACGAACCGACAGCCGCAGCTCTTGCTTACGGTCTGGATAAGGCTCACAAAGATATGAAGATTGCTGTATTCGACCTTGGTGGTGGTACATTCGATATCTCTATCCTCGAATTTGGTGGTGGTGTATTTGAAGTACTTTCTACAAACGGTGATACTCACCTTGGTGGTGACGACTTCGACCAGGTAATCATCAACTGGTTGGTACAGGAATTCAAGAACGATGAAGGTGCTGACTTGACTCAGGATCCGATGGCTTTGCAACGTCTGAAAGAAGCTGCTGAAAAAGCTAAGATTGAGCTTTCTTCTTCTACAAGTACAGAAATCAACTTGCCGTATATCATGCCGGTAGGTGGTGTGCCTAAGCACTTGGTGAAGACTTTGACTCGTGCAAAATTCGAATCTCTGGCTCACGAATTGATCCAGGCTTGTCTTGAACCATGTAAGAAAGCAATGAGCGATGCAGGTTTGAACAATGCTGATATTGATGAAGTAATCCTTGTTGGTGGTTCTTCACGTATTCCGGCTGTTCAGAAGTTGGTAGAAGATTTCTTCGGCAAGGCTCCTTCTAAAGGTGTGAATCCGGATGAAGTGGTAGCTATTGGTGCTGCTGTGCAGGGTGCTGTTTTGACAGACGAAATCAAAGGTGTAGTATTGTTGGATGTTACTCCGCTGTCAATGGGTATCGAAACACTGGGTGGTGTAATGACTAAGTTGATCGATGCTAACACTACCATTCCGGCTCGTAAGAGTGAAACATTCTCTACTGCTGCTGATAATCAAAGTGAAGTTACGATTCATGTATTGCAGGGAGAACGTCCGATGGCTGCCCAGAATAAATCAATCGGTCAGTTCAATTTGTCTGGTATTGCTCCGGCTCGTCGTGGTGTTCCTCAAATTGAGGTTACATTCGATATCGATGCGAACGGTATCTTGAAAGTATCTGCTAAAGATAAGGCTACCGGTAAAGAACAAGCTATCCGTATCGAAGCATCCAGCGGTTTGAGCAAGGAAGAAATCGAAAAGATGAAGGCTGAAGCTGAAGCTAATGCTGAAGCAGATAAGAAAGAACGTGAAAAAATCGATAAACTGAACCAGGCTGACAGCGTAATCTTCCAGACTGAAAATCAGTTGAAGGAATTAGGTGATAAGTTGCCTGCTGATAAGAAAGCTCCGATTGAAGCTGCTTTGCAGAAATTGAAAGATGCTCACAAAGCACAGGACTTGGCTGCTATCGATACTGCTATGGCAGAAATCAATACTGCCTTCCAGGCTGCAAGTGCTGAAATGTACGCACAGGGTGGTGCACAAGGTGGTGCACAGGCTGGTCCTGATATGAACGGTGGTGCTGGTCAGCAAGATAATAGCAAGCACGGAGATAACGTTCAGGATGCTGACTTTGAGGAAGTCAAGTAAAGATCGCTGAATATACAATAAATCAAAATAAGAGAGCTGTAGATTAAATGTTTACAGCTCTCTTTTGTTTTATATGTAATGTGATTTATTTGACCTCGGACTTTATTACAGTATGTGGTGTTAGAAACATCGAAGCTATTTTATTAAGCATGCTTTCTCGTTTTTATACTTTTCCGTTTTGTAAGTAGCCAATTCCAATTACGTCAGATACAGTATTTCTCTAATCTTCTCGCGGTTACCCACAATCCAAACGAGATCTCCTAATTGGAAAGCCGTATCTTTATCCAGAGGGATCAATTCATTATTCCGTTCAATAGTCACAACGATACCGTCGTACTTTTCTCCCAAATGAGACTGCGCAATGGTTTTATTTAAGAAACGGAATTCATCATCTACAGTGAAAGAGTGGAGAGTCATCTTTTTATCTACTGCGTCCGTATCTTTTGTATTTTTTACATCTTCTATTCTATTTCTGAACTCCTGCAATTGCATATCCGTACCGACTACAGTCAGTTTATCCTGCGGATAAATAGGTTCAGAACTTTTCGGAATGTATATATTTAAATCACCACGCGTGATTGCAACTACATTCACTCCAAAATTTTGCCTGAATGAAAGTTCTCCTAAAGACTTGCCGATGTAACCGGAATAAGGCGATACCACGACAGATGTCAAATCAAGGTCCTTGTCATTGAACTCGCTATTGAAACTTGTTTTTAGCGGGTGTCGTTTTTTAGCAGCCTCTTCCCTTCGGTTAAGATTGGCTAGGAATCTCGTTTCCAATCGTGAATATTGCGTGAGGTCTTCCCTAAGAATAAGAATCAATGCCACAACAGCTATGGCAATGATCACACTTATTCCCCAGTTCAGCTTGAAATAGCTGATAACTACGCTAGTGATGAAGAAAAGAGCAACAGATACACGGCCTAGAACGAGAGAAACCAGTCGTCCGTGATTGTAATTCTCATCTCTCCATAGCTTCAGGAATAATTCGGAAGAGTTGTATTTGTTGGAGATGAGTGCCCACAAAAAAGGAGTCATAAGCAAAAGAGTGCCCAGACACATCACCAGCTTAATCCATAGGGTAACAGGAGCAAACATTTCACTGATGGCGGGATAAATGATTTGTATAGACAGCAGCCAGATAGCAGTGAGCAATACGCTATAAATAATAACCCTGCCAATCATGTTTTTTAGTAATTTCTTCCAGTCACTATCGTGATTCATGGTTTTCTTGCCGGAAGCATAACGATCTAATGTTTCCTGTACTTTAGTAGGCAATATTTTGTAAAGCCATTCGGCAAAAGGGTTGGCTAAACGGATAAAATAAGGAGTCGTGAAAGTGGTGATAACAGATACAGCCACAATAATAGGTGAAATAAACGGATCGAGCACTTTGAGCGAAACACCCAGTCCGGCAATGATGAAAGCAAACTCTCCGATTTGTGCCAGGCTGAATCCGGATTTGATAGAAGTGTTCAGCGGTTCTCCGGATAAGAGTACGCCAAATGAAGAGAAAATGGCTTTACCGATAATGGTAACCAGAGTAATGATGATAACAGGCCAGGCATATTCTACCAATACCGCCGGATTTACTAGCATACCGACCGATACGAAAAAAATAGCTCCGAAGAGGTCTTTTACCGGTTGTATGATATGTTCGATGTGCTCGGCTTCGATGGTTTCGGCAAGGATAGATCCCATGATAAATGCACCTAATGCCGTTGAAAAGCCTGTATAGGTAGCCAATACCACCATTCCCAGACAAAGACCGATTGAAACAATCAAAAGCGTCTCATTATTCATCAGCTTCTTTGCTTTTTTAAGAAAAGCCGGAATAACGAAAATACCGATGAGAAACCACAGGATTAAAAAGAAAACGACTTTGAGAACACTAATCAATAAGTCTTCACCCACAAAGTCCTGACTTACCGCCATTGTAGAAAGAAGTACCATCATTAAAATGGCAATCAGGTCTTCCACTACCAGAGTACCGAATACGATGCCCGTGAAACGCTGGTTGCGTAACCCCAAATCATCAAAGGCCTTGATGATAATTGTGGTAGACGACATAGATAACATTCCTCCAAGAAAGATGGAATTCATTGTGCCCCATCCTAACAATTGTCCTACCAGAAAACCTATGAGCAACATACTGACGACTTCGGTGGTGGCCGTAATAAAAGCTGTGGAACCTACATTCATGAGCTTTTTAAAACTAAACTCCAGTCCAAGTGCGAAGAGCAGGAAAATAACACCTATTTCCGCCCATATATTGATATTTTCGATATCTCCCACGGTGGGGAAAATATTTATATAAGGCCCCGCTAGTAATCCGGCAATGATGTAACCTAAGACTAAAGGTTGTTTCATCCATTTGAACAGCAAGGTTATTACACTGGCCGATATTAATATCAGCGCAAGGTCGGCAATCAAAGTTGGTAAATGTGACATTTAGTGATGGATTTATTCATTTTTTTCTTCCTGATAGTTAGACAGAAAAGAGACAAGGGACATGGATGTTCAGCTCTTTTCTTTTTCGAGAGTATCGGCAGTCAATTATTCATTATATTGTTTTCCTCTACAAAAAGAGGGAAACAATATAATAGATAGCTGCTGCCAGGAGTCCACTGACCGGAATTGTAAGAATCCAGGCAGTCATGAGACTTTTTGTTATTCCCCAGCGAACGGCAGAGAGGCGTTTGGTTGCACCTACTCCGATGATTGCACCTGTGATAGTATGTGTTGTACTAACGGGGATTTTCAGCATTTCCGTAATGTAGAGAGTGAAAGCACCGGCTGTTTCGGCAATTACTCCTTCCAATGGGGTTACTTTGGTGATTTTGGTTCCCATTGTCTTTACTATTTTCCAACCTCCGGACATGGTGCCGAGTGAGATGGCGGTGAAACACGAAAAAGCAACCCAGTCGGGAAGGTCATTGATGCTGTTGATACCCATACCCAATCCCATAGAATGGGCGGCTATCATGGCAGCGGCAATGATACCCATTACTTTTTGTGAATCATTCAAACCATGTCCGACGCTGAAGAGAGCGGAAGAAACGAGCTGCAACCTCTTAAACCAGACTTCAGCTGTATGAGGATGTGCACGGCGGCAGATGTAAAGCACAAACAGAGTGAAACCGAAAGCAATCACCATTCCGATAAAAGGAGCCAGAAAGATGAAAGCTGCAATTTTAAGAATGATATTAAGTTGAATTGCTTCAAACCCGTTTGCCATAATGGCAGCTCCTGCAAATCCTCCGATAAGCGTATGTGAGGATGAAGACGGGATACCTTTCCACCATGTTACCAGGTTCCAGGTGATGGCTGCTATCACTCCTGCCAATATAATAGGTAAAGTGATATATTGTTCTACCACCGTTTTGGATACTGTATTGGCAATACCGAATCCGCCTATAATGTATTTGGCAATGAAAAAAGCAACGAAATTGAAGAAAGCAGCCCATAGTACAGCTTGAAAGGGTGTAAGCACCCTGGTAGATACGATTGTAGCTATTGAGTTTGCTGCATCGTGAAAGCCGTTGATATAATCGAATATCAGAGCCAGAATAATGATAGTCACTAATAATTCCATGTGTTCCGGCTTACTTTATGCGTACTTTACAATCAGGTTTTTCAGAATCTTGCCTACGTGCTCTGCGGCATCGGTCGTTTTCTCCAGTTCATGCATGATTTCTTTAATTTTGATAAGTTCAATGCAATCCTTTTCTTCTTCAAATAGCCTGGTGATAAAGAATTCATATACGTCATCTGCCTGATTCTCGATTTCATGTAATCTTGAGCAATATTCCCGGAGAAGAGTCGGTTTCTTACGGAATATTTCAAGTTCGTCCATGGCTTTACAGATGTAGGTCGCTTCTTCCTGAATCAAACGGCTCAATTCTTTGCCGTTCTCCGAGATAGGACGGGGATTGTAAATAGAGATTCGTTTGGCACAACTATTTATTCCATCGATGACATCATCCATGCAGGAAGCTAAGTCATGAATATCTTCACGGTCGAAAGGAGTGATGAATGTAGTGCCCAATTCATTAAAAATCCGATGCGTCAGTTTGTCCCCTTCACGTTCCAGCTCTTTGATTTTCTTGTAGTAGTCTGCACGTTCTGTTGGTGAGTCATGTTGCAAGCTTTCTGTTAAAACAACGGATGCCTCACAAAGCACTTCTGAAAGTTGTTTCAGCAATGGGAAAAATTTGGGCTCCTTTGGAGTAAACCGGCTAAAAAAAGAATTTTTCATAAGTGTAAAAACTTTAAATTGTTTTTTCTTCTCTATTTATATTAGTAACAAATGAATACAGATTATAGTTTGGTGTTTTAAAACTTTAGTTTGGCTCGTACTACCTCTATGATTGCAGGCAATATAGAGATGAATATGATGGCAACGATCAGCAGTTTCAAGTTCTCTTGTACAAACGGAAGGTCTCCGAAGAAATAACCGGCGTAGCAGAATATGCCAACCCAAGCCGCACCACCCGCTAAATTATACATCATAAAATAGTAATAGTTCATCTTTCCCATTCCTGCTACGAAGGGGGCAAACGTGCGTACTATCGGGACGAATCTGGCCAGAATAATTGTTTTCCCACCATATTTCTTATAAAACTCGTGTGTCTTCTCCAGATGGCTTTGTTTGAATATCTTGGAATTGGGATTATTAAAAAGCTTTCGACCGAAGAAATGTCCGATCATGTAATTGCAGGAATCGCCTAATACGGCAGCGGCAAATAAAATGATAACGAGTATATGCACACTGATAGGCATGTCAGGTAAGGCAGAAATAGCTCCTGCAACGAAGAGTAGAGAATCACCGGGAAGAAAAGGAGTGACCACTAATCCGGTTTCACAGAAGATTATAAAAAACAAAATGGCATACGTCCAGGCATGATAATCACGCACAATCATAACCATATATTGATCGATATGAAGGATGAAATCCAATAAAAAGTCCATTTTATATACTTTGGTTGTTATGGTAAAAAAAGAATGTTATTGGCTTCCGGACCATAGTGAATACTCTTTTCACTTAAATGGAGGACGCAAACAGAAAGTGAGGCATCAAAGACTGGAATAGTCTTATGCCGGAAAAAATATAAAATGGCTAAATGAGTATGTGACCTAATGAATAGATATGATATCTATCAGAATATTTAAAAAGATTGGTATAATATGAAAAACCTGTCCATTGGTTTTGAGGAAGCTGAATCTTCAGAGAGCTTAGTATACGGATAGTGACAGAAGGAATATTGAATCGTAGTATCTTTAAAGGAGAGAGGTGTCGGAAAGAAAATGGATTTAAAACACCATTATCGTTATTGTAATCTTGCTTTCCGGTGTATTCTTTTGTTTTGACTAGTTTCTGTTCTTTATCCAGCTGTATGATGCTGGTTTTGGAGGTGTATGAATTGGTATAGGTTTGTATGCTGGTACTACCGGCTTCTAACCGGTATGCCTCCTGTGCTTCATCGGAAATCAGATGGAATCCCCAATTCAGAAATACGCCTAATAGTATACAGAATATGTACTTCATCATAACGGCCGCAAAGGTAGAAACTATTTTTATATGAAATACATATTCACAAGCATAATTAACAATTATATCAGTGACTACCGGGAATTATTCTTTGAGGCAACTCATCGTAAATTTCATCGGAGTATAGGTTATCCCGTTGGTACATTGTTTCCCGGCAATCTTGTCGAAACCCAGACTTTGATAAAAAGGAATAGCGTACGTGGATGAATTAACAGTCATTTCATCTACCGGACAATCATTGATAGCGAAACAGAATAACTGTTTGCCGATACCTTTGCATTGGTACTTTTTTCGGATAAAGAATAAAGAAAGATGTTTTCCTTCATTCTTTGTCCCCATGATGCCGACCAGATTCTTATCCTCAAAAGCACCGTAAATCACTAATTCATTCATCAGTTGCTCGTTGGAGATAAAGCTTTTGAATGAATTCAAACCTTCTTCATCGAAGTCTTCCGCTCCACATTGTATATATACCTCCAATGCTAACGATGTAGCCAGGGCGTATTCGGTCTTGTCTAATTTGCGTATCATAGTGATTGCTTTTATCATTAATTTGCCGGGAAAATTACTATTAATTTCCGGATATGGTATTGAAATCAGATTTCTTTTTCTTTTTTTTGTAAAAGCTGTAGGGTATTTCCGGTTTGAGCGCTCTTATTAGTAGAAACGCAATTTATTTACCTTTAAAAAGCATCAGTATGAAAAATGTAGAAAAACACTTGGTTGGATGGCTATCAGTTTGTTTGCTGCTTTGTAGCTATCCTGTGTGGGCGCAAGGAGATGCCGGAGATTATCTTACGATTGTTGGTATGGTGAAAGACAAGCAAAATAAAAAAGCTCTGGAGAACGTAAATGTATCGGTGCATGGTAGCAATATCGGTACTGTGACCAATGCGGAAGGAGAATTTGCTTTGAAGATTAAAAAAACGGAAACCCCGCGTGAACTGGACATTTCACATATCGGTTATGTAAATACTCATATCTCTTTGGAGAAAGAAACAGCCGCTATGTTGACAGTTTGGTTGACGCCTCATTCCAATCTATTGAATGAAGTGGTGGTATTTGCCGAAAATCCACGTATAATTGTAGAGAAAGCAATCAATAAGATTCCTTTAAATTATAGTGATAAGCGTGATATGCTGACGGGATTTTACCGGGAAACCGTACAGAAAGGGCGTCGATATATCGGTATATCGGAAGCAGTGCTCGATGTGTCTAAAACAGCCTATACCAATAGAAATATAAACTATGATAAAGTACGGGTGGAGAAGGGACGTCGTCTGCTTAGTCAGAAAGCGAGTGACACATTAGCTGTCAAAGTTGTGGGTGGTCCTAATCTAGGCGTCACTTTGGATGTCGTGAAGAACAAGGGAGCGTTACTCGATTTTGAAGAATTGAATAATTACGAATTCTGGATGGCAGAATCCATGCTTATAGATAATCGTATGCAGTATGTTATTAATTTCCGCCCGAAAGTCATTCTCATGTACGCTTTATTATACGGTAAATTGTATATCGATCGTGAACGGTTGTCATTCACCCGTATAGAAATGAGTCTGGATATGCAGAATAAATCGAAGGCGACTACCGCAATTCTGTATAAGAAACCTCTCGGTTTAAGATTCAAACCGCAAGAACTCTCTTATCTGGTCACTTATAAAGATGTAGATGGAAAAACGTATCTGAACTATATTCATAACACAATCCGTTTTAAATGTGACTGGAAGCGGAAGTTGTTTTCCACGAGCTATACGGTAGCTTCCGAAATGGTAGTGACCGATAGAAAAGAAGGAGTATTGGAGAATATACCCAACAAAGAAGCTTTCAGCCTGAATCAAATATTTTATGATAAAGTAGACGAATACTGGAATCCTGACTTTTGGGGAAACTACAATATCATCGAACCTACGGAATCTTTGGAGCACGCAGTGGATAAATTGAAAAAGCAATCGAATTGAAACAGGGATAGTTTTCTTATATTTGAAGTCAATCATAAAGAAAAGCAAGTATGCTGGATGAACTGCTCATACTAAAAAAGATAAAGGAAGGTGACATAAAAGCGTTTGAGGAACTCTTTCGCCGTTACTATTTTCCTCTTTGCTGTTATGCGGCAGGCATTACCGGGCAGATGGCGGTAGCGGAAGAGATTGTAGAAGAGCTTTTCTATGTACTTTGGAAAGAAAGGGTGCGCTTACAGATTTTCCAGTCCGTTAAAAGCTATCTGTACAGGGCGACTCGCAATCAATCTTTGCAGTATTGTGAACACGAAGAAGTTAGGAATAGATACCGTGAAGCAGTATTGAACACTTCCAATCCGGAGCAGTCGACAGATCCTCATCAACAGATGGAGTATGAGGAATTACAGAAATTCATAAATAACACTCTTGAAAAGCTGCCGGTCCGCAGACGACAGATTTTTGAGATGCACCGTTTGGAGGGGCGGAAATATGTGGAGATAGCAACACAGCTTTCTCTTTCAGTAAAAACAGTAGAAGCTGAAATGACAAAAGCCCTCCGGACATTACGAGAAGAAGTTGAAACTTATATTCACATGAAGTGATGAAAACAGAAATTTATAAAATAAAGACAGATCAGGCATGGAACCGATTGTATAATCGCCTGGACAATGACCGTTTACTTGCGAAAGTTGATGAGAGAAGTCCTATACGCAAACATTCACTATGGATCAGATACGGAGCAGTTGCCGCCGTTTTGATAGGCGTCGTCTGGGGAGCTTTGTATTGGATGACCGGTTCTGAAAGAGAACCGGCACAGAATTTTCTTACACAGGAAAATCAAGGCATTTCCACTTTGGCAACGACTCTTGAAGACGGTTCTGTGGTACTTTTGGCAAAGGAAACCTCCTTATTATATCCGAAGCATTTTATTGCTGATAAACGGGAAGTGAGTTTGCAGGGAAATGCTTTCTTCGACGTAGCAAAGAAGCAGGGACAACCCTTTTGGATTGATACGGAACAAGCTAAAATTGAAGTTTTGGGAACCGCTTTCAGTGTACAGAGCGATGAACATGCTCCGTTCCGTTTATCTGTACAAAGAGGGATTGTGAAAGTTACTCTAAAAAAAGGAAATCAGGAATGTTATGTAAAAGCGGGAGAGGCAGTAGTGGTGCAATCGCAACGATTAGTCGTTCTCGATGCGGATAAAGAGAATGAAGAGTGGGGGAGCTTCTTTAAACACATACGTTTTAAAGATGAATCTTTGGCGAACATTCTGAAAGTGATGAACCTGAATTCGGATAGTTTGCAGATTCAAGTGGCTTCACCTGCATTGGAGGAACGTAGGTTGACGGTTGAATTTTCTGATGAGTCTTCTGAAGTCGTAGCTACTCTGATAGCTAGCGCACTCGGTCTGCAATGTGTCCGGCAAGGGGATATTCTTTTGTTATCAGAATAAAACTCATTTAAACTTGAGAAAATGAAACAGGCTTATTGCTATCTATCCATTCTATTCATACTCTTTTTCGTAGTCGATACGATGAGAGCGGATGGGGGCGATGTATTGGAACGGATAGTTCGGCTTCCCAAGTCAAAAGGCACTGTTTATTCATTATTAGGTAATGTCTCCCAACAGTCGGGATATATGTTTATTTATGACAGTAAAGTTATTGATAATGATGCTGTCGTGAAGATAAAGGGAGGAGAACGGTCTATTCGCCAAGCAGTGTATGATATAGTAGGAGATACCGGTTTGGAGTTTCAGGTGATTGGTACTCATATTCTGATTACTCTCCCTTCGGAGAAAAAGATTCATATACAACAGGATTCCATTTCGGAGCAGCCTATTAACTTTTCCATTACCGGCACTTTGCTGGATAAGGAGACGGGTGTGCCCATCTCTTCAGCTACTGTTGGAGTGAGGCGGACATCTATCGGCAGCATAACAAATCAGAATGGAGATTTTAAACTGTCCTTACCCGATTCTTTAAAAAACGATTCGATTACCTTTTCTCATATAGGTTATCTTTCACAAGATATAGAGTTTGCTTTGTTGATTGGACGGCACAATATACTTAGTCTCGAACCTAAAGTGGTTTCTTTGCAGGAAGTAGTGATTCGTCGAAGTGAACCAAAGAAACTTTTGCGAGAAATGATTGAACGGAGGGAACAGAACTATTCGCATACTCCCGTGTATCTGACTACCTTTTATCGTGAAGGAGTTCAGTTGAAAAACAAATTCCAAAACTTGTCGGAAGCAGTGTTCAAGGTTTATAAGACATCCTCACATTCTGCAATGCCAGATCAAGTGAAGCTGTTGAAAATGAGTCGGCTAAGCAATGTGGAAGCGAAAGATAGCTTATTGGTAAAAGTGAAGTCGGGAATTTAGGCTTGTATTCAGATGGATATCATAAAAGATATGCCCGAATTCCTGATTCCCAGTATCGAGAATAGCATTTATACCTATACTTCGGAGGGCGTGACATTTTTAGAAGACCGGTTTGTAAATGTGGTGCATTTTGAACAGAAAAAAGGAATCAGTGAACCTCTTTTTTGCGGAGAACTATTCCTTGATTCTGAAACGAGCGCCTTATTGCAAGCCCGTCTGGAAGTTCATCCTGTATATGTGAAAAATGCGGCGGGTATGTTCGTCGAAAGGCGCGCACGCAATGTACGCATGATTCCTCAAAAAGTGGTATATACCATTTCTTATAAACCGTGGCAAGGAACTTATTACATACATCATATCCGGGGCGATCTTCATTTCAAAGTGAAACGTACAAAAATGCTGTTTGGCAGTCGCGACCTTCATATCTGGTTTGAGATGATTACTTGCAAGGTGGAAACCGGACAGGTAACCGCATTTTCCCGTACAGAAAGATTGCCTACCCGTACAATCTTCTCCGACACATATTTCAAATACGATGAGAACTTTTGGAAAGACTTCAATGTGATCCCATTGGAAGAAGAAATCAGCAAACTAATAGAAAAAATCTCTTTGAAGATAGAAGAAATAGGAGATTGATTTGTTTTGCCATTCAACGGGATTGCTGTACCTTTGCCCCCGGTTTAAAAGATTGTATGTTATGGAATTACCAAAAGATCCGATGATGTTGTTCAGCGTCATCAATATGAAGTTGCGCGACTGCTATTCTTCACTTGACGAACTTTGTGAAGATATGAATGTGAACAAGGATGAATTAGTGAATCAGTTGAATGCCGCAGGCTTTGAATATAGTGCGGAACACAATAAGTTCTGGTAATCATCTCCTTGTTTACAGCTTATAAATAGAGTATTTCTACTAAAAACATAGTGACGCTATCCGGCAAAGATAGTGACGGTATGAGACAATGATACCGTCACTATCCCGAGCATATAGCGTCACTATAATTTTCTACCTTCATCAGAACGTCATCAGGAATCATGCGTTTATTCCTATCGTATATACCGACAATGATTTCCGCCAGTTCTCCCTCTCTTGTTAATAAAAGCAAAATACCAAATCCCATATTTAACTTCGTCAGTCTTCTGCGTTCTAACTAATAAAGTTCAGAAAAAGAATTGATGATAAACGAGAATAAAATTCGTGAAGCTTGTGCCTCGAATCGCGAACGGGGATTCAAGATGCTGATGGACTCTTTTCAGGTGCCGATATATAATTATATCCGTAGACTGGTTGTATCTCATGAAGATGCGGAAGATGTGCTTCAGGAAGTCTTTATCCGGGTATTCCGGCATATCGATCAGTTTCGCGAAGAAAGTTCGCTGTCAACTTGGATTTACCGGATTGCAACGAATGAGAGTTTACGCTTGCTTAACGGACGTAAAGATGAGGGAGTTGTTTCCGCAGAAGATGTTCAGGAAGAGTTGATGGGCAAGTTGAAGGCTTCCGATTACATTGATTATGAGAATGAGTTGGCAGTAAAGTTTCAGGAAGCTATTTTAAGTCTGCCGGAAAAGCAACGGCTGGTATTCAACTTGCGTTATTACGATGAACTTGAATATGAAGAGATCGCCCGTGTACTGGATAGTAAAGTGGATACACTAAAAGTGAATTACCACTATGCGAAAGAGAAGATAAAGGAATATATATTAAACAGATAGAACGATGAAAAAGGATTTTGATTTTGATGATATTGGAAAACGGACACCTTACCGTACCCCCGATGGATTCTTCGAGGACGTGCAACGAAAGGTGATGGAACGTGCCGGAGTGAAGCAACAGCGGAAGTCTCATACGAAGCTGATTATTTCTACGGTGATTACCATAGCAGCCGTATGGGTCGGATTTCTGTTTGTTCCGTCTTTGCGACAGGCAGATGAGGTGACAACATCTTCTTCGAAAGTATTAGCCAATGGTACGGAACCGGTAGATAAATGGATTAAAGAACTATCAGATGAGGAGTTGGAAGAGCTCGTCAGCTTCTCTGAAAATGATATATTTTTGAATTAAGTAACTCAATTAATTATTTTAAACGTGAAGATTATGAAGACTAAATTTATTTATGTAATTTTGGCCGTTCTCCTGATGGGAAGCCAGATGACTTTGTCTGCACAGAATACGGATAATAAACAAAAAAAACAGCGTCCTACACCAGAACAAATGGTGCAGATGCAGACTAAACAAATAGTAAATACATTGATGTTGGATGATGCAACGGCAGCTAAATTTACTCCGGTATACGAGAAGTATCTGAAAGAATTGCGTGAATGTCGTATGATGACTCATAAGGCGAGAACAGAGAAAACTAAAGCACAAGGCACAGACGCTAATGCTAAGAAAGAACGTCCGTCCATGACTGACGACGAGATTGCAACCATGTTGCGGAACCAGTTTACTCAAAGCCGTAAAATGCTGGATATTCGTGAAAAGTATTACAATGAATTCAGCAAGATACTTTCGCAGAAGCAGATTTTGAAGATTTATCAGCAGGAAAAGATGAATGCTAATAAATTCAGAAAGGAATTTGACCGCAGAAAAGGTCAGAAACCGGGACAGGGACACCACCAGGGACAAAGACCTCGTGCTCCGCGTCAAGGCCAGAAATAAAGATTAGGTTTATTTTATTATAGTTTTATTTTACTAAATCAACACAATTTGAACATAGGCAGCCATATTTATTCTTTTCAGTACCGTTTGATTACTTGTTATGTCTTGTTACTGATTAGTTTGACTGTTTTTGCTCAGTCCGGCAAAGAGCGTTTTTCCGGTCGTGTGATTGATACTGAAACCAATCAGCCGGTACCGTTTGCTACGGTCCGGCTTTTGGCTTTACCGGATAGTACATTGTTGGGCGGCGGTGCTACGGATGCTATCGGTAAATTTCAACTTTCCGTTTCCGTTCCTACTGCGACTAAGGCGAAGTCTTTATTATTGCAAGTTTCATATATCGGATATAAACCTGTTTTTCATCTCATTTCCATTTCCCGCAAAAGCACCTCCTATGAATTGGGAAATATCAATCTGACTCCGGAAAGTTATGCTTTGGATGAGGCCGTAGTAGTAGGTCAAGCCCCGATGGCGGTGACGGAAGGAGATACAACAGTCTTCAATGCTTCCGCCTATCGTACTCCCGAAGGTTCAATGCTTGAAGAGTTGGTGAAACAACTTCCGGGAAGCGAAATAGATGCGGACGGTAAGTTATTGATACATGGTAAGGAGGTAAAGAAGATTTTAGTAGACGGTAAAGAGTTTTTCTCTGATGACCCGAAAGCCGCCCTTAAAAACCTTCCCGTGGAGATGGTGGAGAAGTTGAAAGCCTATGAACGCCAATCAGATTTGGCGCGTCTCACTGGGATAGATGACGGAGAGGAAGAGATGATTCTGGATCTGTCTGTGAAAAAGGACATGAAATTGGGTTGGATGGAGAATTTTATGGGAGGATACGGGAGTAAAGACCGTTATGAATTAGCCAATACCTTGAACCGCTTTCGTGAAAACTCTCAATTAACGATTATCGGGAATCTGAATAATACCAATAATCAGGGATTCTCGGAATTGCAGAATGAATCTTCAAATGCTACAGGTAATATCCGTAATCGGATGGGGCTGACTACTTCCCGTTCATTGGGACTAAACGCGACTCATGACTGGAAGCGGGTTAAGTTATGTTCCAATCTTCAATACGTGGGTACAGACCGTTTGGAAGACAGCCGTACAACGGTCGACAATTTTCTTCGCGAGGATCGGTCAATCAATCTGGGCACGAACAATAGCCGGTTGCAGAATCATGAGCTGGTGGCCAATGCTTTTCTTGAATGGAAGATGGATTCTGTTACTACATTGATTTTCCGTCCTCAATATCGTTTTTCGGCCAATGACAGAGAGAATAGTGGCTTTCAGGAAGGGTGGGGGAATGATGTATTGTTGAATGAGAGAGAGTCCTCCGGCACCAACCATAATTCCCGGTATAACCTGACGATGATGTTACAACTTAGCCGGAAATTGAGTCGGTTGGGGAGAAATGTCGCTTTGAAAGTAGACTATGGTACTAATGCTTCATCTACCGACCGGAAGAGCCTTTCCACCACCCGGTACTTCAAAAATAATACGAAGAAGATTCAGAATCAGAAGATAGAGGATGATGTGGACGGGTATAATTACCGGGTGCAACTGGTATATGTAGAACCGTTGCCGTGGCGGCATTTCCTGCAACTCCGTTACAGCTATCAGTATAAAGTGAACAATTCGGATCGTTTTGTCTATGACTGGGATAAGGAACTGGAAGAGTTTGCTCCCGACTTTGATGAAGACTCCAGTAACCGTTTTGAAAATCAATACAGTAATCACTTGGTGAACCTTGCCATACGTACTTCACAGAAAAAGTATAATTATAATATTGGAGTTGATTTTGAACCACAAAAGTCTGTCAGCCATTCTTTGTTGAGCGACGCTCCCGAAGATCAGTTGGAAAGATCAGTCATGAATTTCTCACCCACAGTCAATTTCCGTTACAAGTTTTCAAAACGTACCCGTTTGCAAATTGTGTATAGAGGAAAAGGAAAACAGCCAAGCGTACGCGACCTCCAACCTGTGACCGACCGTACCAATCCTTTAAATATCCGTGTCGGTAACCCTTCGTTGAAGCCTTCATATACGAATACGTTTACATTGAATTTTAATTCCTACAATACCAAACATCAGCGAAATATGGTAGCTACCGCTTTGTTCGAGAATACCATTAATAATGTAACCAATCAGGTGACTTATGACAGCGAAACCGGTGTGCGAACGACGTCTCCGGTCAATATGAATGGTAATTGGCGCGCCATGGGGTCTTTTTCTCTCAATACCCCTTTTAAGAATCGTAGCTGGATATTTCGCACTTACTCCTATCTGCAATACCGGAATCAGAATGGCTATACAACTCTGAATAAAGAAGAACCGGTGAAAACCTCCGTACAGCATTTAACGGGACGTGAGCGTCTACGGCTTACTTATCGTACCCGTCAAATGGAACTTACGGGGCTTGTCGGCCTGATTTATAACAATTCTTATAATGATGTGCGGGAGAAACGTACTGAAACTTTTGATTATCAGGCAGGAACCCAACTGCAACTTTATCTGCCTTGGGGGATGGAACTATATAATGACCTGACTTATTCTCTCCGCACCGGTTATGGTTATGAAGGTTATGCCAAAGAGAATTTCATGTGGAACTGCCAACTGTCAAAAGCCTTTCTAAAAAAGAAACAGTTATTAATCCGTTTCAAGATCTATGATATTCTCCATCAGGATATTTCTTTGATACGCACAATTACCGCCACCGCCATTCGTGACACGGATTATAATGCACTGGGGTCTTACTTTATGGTACACGCTATACTTCGTCTGAATATGATGGGAAGATAATTAGAAATTAAATCTTCATGAGTTTGAAAACCACAGCTAGGTTTTGATTGTTGTATGTCCTACGTATAAAACAATGTAAGGCTGGCTGAATGTTTCGACTGATAAAAAAGATAAAAGATAATGGTCGTTGGCGCATTTTTAAACTGAAGTTGATTGATGCACGACTTTACTTTGTCAGTATCTTCGTAGGATTACTGACGGGGCTTGTTGCCGTGCCTTATCATTACCTGTTACAGTTCTTCTTTAATCTCCGCCATGATTTTTTTGATTCTCATCCCAAGTGGTATTGGTATATCCCTCTTTTCCTGTTGATGTGGGGAATACTTGTATTCGTATCCTGGCTGGTGAAGAAAATGCCGCTTATTACCGGCGGGGGGATTCCGCAAACACGTGGAGTTATTAATGGGAGGGTTGATTATAAGCATCCTTTTCTGGAATTGGTTGCGAAGTTTGTGGGTGGGATACTTGCATTAAGTACCGGATTGTCTTTGGGGCGTGAAGGACCTTCCGTACAGATAGGTTCGTATGTCGGATATTTGGTATCAAAATGGGGGAGGGTGCTTAGTGGCGAACGGAAACAATTATTGTCTGCCGGTGCAGGTGCCGGATTGGCGGCTGCTTTTGCTGCCCCATTAGCTTCCTCATTGTTGGTTATCGAATCTATTGAGCGGTTCGATGCACCTAAAACAGCCATTACCACGCTTTTGGCAGGAGTCGTGGCAGGCGGGGTTGCCAGTTGGATTTTTCCCATCAATCCTTATTTTCATATAGATGCCATTGTGCCTGGAATGACTTTTTGGGGGCAGGTGAAACTGTTTCTTTTGTTGGCGGCAGTAGTTTCTGTTTTTGGAAAATTCTTTTCTGTCACTACTCTTCAGATGAAACGTATTTATCCCGCTATTAAGCATCCTGAATACGTGAAGATGCTGTATTTGCTTTTTATTGCTTTTTTGATTTCTATGGCCGAGTTTAATCTGACGGGAGGAGGGGAACAGTTCTTGCTATCACAGGCCATGCATCCGGATACACATATTCTTTGGATTGTTGGCATGATGTTGTTGCATTTCGTTTTTAGTACCTTTTCTTTTTCTTCGGGTTTACCGGGAGGAAGTTTTATCCCTACACTGGTGACAGGAGGACTTTTGGGGCAAATAGTGGGATTGATTATGGTTCAACAGGGTGTGATTGCTTATGAGAATATCAGTTATATCATGTTGATTTGTATGTCGGCATTTCTTGTAGCAGTCATTCGTACACCTCTGACGGCTATTGTCTTAATAACCGAGATTACGGGACATTTGGAAGTCTTTTATCCTTCCATTGTTGTAGGTGGATTAACCTATTACTTTACGGAAATGCTTCAGATAAAACCGTTCAATGTAATTTTATATGATGATATGATTCATTCGCCTGCCTTTAAGGAAGAGCCCCGTTATACATTGTCTGTAGAAGTAATGAGCGGGTCTTATTTAGATGGCAAGATGGTGGATGAACTTCGTTTACCGGAACGTTGCATAATTATAAATGTGCATCGTGACCGTAAGAATTGGCCTCCCAAAGGACAGAAATTAATGCCTGGAGATCAAGTTCAAATAGAGATGGACTCACAGGATATAGAGAAATTGTATGAACCTTTAGTGAGTATGGCGAATATTTATTGAGTATAGGTGTTGGCAGTATAAATTCATAACAGTATAAAAAAGAATGAAACAGTGCAGAAATGAACGAAATTTTTTCCTACTATAAAGTTGAAAAAACATAAAAACATCTGCCACCTGCAACCAAACGCGTGTAATGTGCTAATTGATAAATAGTTGGAACGTTGCAGATACCTGCGGCAGATAGGTTGCAGATAAAGTATCTGCAACACGTTATATAATCAAAGAAAAAGCCTTGATTCCTTGATGCAAAGCTATGGGATAATTGGGGTGACTCTATGGAGAAATGGTGGTGTCTGTAGTGTACTAAATAAGTTGACACTTCTTCAATGCGAAATTCCCATGAAAGAATTAAAAAAGAAGTACACTCCTTACACAGAATC
>NZ_JAHQVH010000064.1:0-27228 GCF_019052435.1 Bacteroides sp. MSK.20.12
TTTAACGAGGAGGACAAGAAGAACCTGCGTGAGACCGGCAACATGGGGCGTGTGGTGGAACTCAACCTGCGTGGCAGCGAGTACACCCCCTGCCTGATCTCCATCGACAAGAACACCAACGAGCTGGTCGCCGTCCGGCAGGAGCATGTCTACATCCCGCAGGAAGTGAGCGGGGTAAGACTTACGGACGAGGAGATCAGACTGCTGAAGGAGGGACAACCCGTCAAGGTGGAGGGGATGACCTCCAAGGCGGGGAAGGAGTTTGACGCCACGCTCCAATACAGCGCCGAGCGCAGGGGGCTGGAGTTCATCTTCCCGAAGAACCAGGTATTCAACGAGAAGTCCATCGGGGGCGTACCACTCTCGCCTACCCAGATAAAGATGCTCAGCGAGGGACATACCATCCTGGTCGAGGACATGAAATTCAAGAACAGGGACGGGGCTTTCTCCGCGTTTGTCACGATAGACCAGATGACAGGACGGCCGAATTACACCCGCCATAATCCGGAGACCGGAGAAATCTATATTCCAAAGGAAATCTGCAACGTGCAGCTGACAGCCGAGGACAAGGAGGTCCTGCGCAAGGGGCAGGCCGTCTATCTGGAAAACATGATCAACCGTAAGGGAGAGGAATTCTCCGCGTTTGTCAAGCTGGACATGAATACCGGCAGGACGATGTACTCGCGCACGCCGGACGGGTTCAACGAGCAGCAGGCGCCACGTATCCCGGCGGAGGTTTACGGCCATGTGTTCACGGCGCAGGAAAAGGCGAACCTCCAGGACGGGAAAACCCTCCTGGTCGAAGGGCTGAAAAACAACGGGCAAACGTTCAGCTCCTACCTGAAAGTAAACCCTTATTCCGGGCAGTTGCAGTATTTCCAAGAGAACCCTGATATTCGCAGGGATACTTCCCGTCGTGCGGCACAGGCGGATACCGCCCAAGGTCAGCAGCAGGAACAAAAGAAGGGCGCAAAACAAGCGGTATAACCCCGATCGGAGAGAGACAAAATGAGTTTTACAAACATCAAATCCCCAAACCGTATGAATACGAATCGGAACATCCCTTATAATTATAATGTAAAAGATATTGATTGGCCCGGTCTGAAGGCCGTGGGTATCAGCAAGGAGCAACTAGAAGCGGACGGCAACCTTGACCTGTTGTTGCAAGGCAAGGAATCAGAAATCATCCCGTTGAAACTCTGTACCCCGGTAATCAGCCTGACCATGGATGCCACATTCAAACTGGTACCCGGTGACAACAACAGGCCAATCATGGAAATCAATGGCATCCGTCAGGAGGAATCTCCAAAGAAATAACAAAAAAATAAAATAAGTTTAACCTGTTGGGTTGTCTAAAAAGTCACTCATTCGTTCTTGAGAATTGAATATTTGAAATCAATCTCAGATAGGTATTCGAATAAAAGAGGGTCAAAAATACTTTTTAGACAGCCCCCATCAAAAAGAAAAAGAATATGATCGCAATAGTGACTGACAGGCCCAACGTGGGCAGAGAGATAGCAAGAGTGTTGGGAGCCGGCAGAAAAGAGAACGGTTATATGACCGGGAACGGCTACATGGTGACATGGACATACGGCAACATGCTCTCCCTGGCAATGCCGAAGGATTCAGGAACAGCCCATGTGGAGTGGAAGGACTTTCCCCTGCTGCCGCCTTCCCTCCTGACAGTAAGGCACGTGAAGACGGATACCGGGTGGCATCCCGACATCAATGCGGTGCTCCAGTTGAAAGTGATAGCCAAGGTGCTCAACGCATGCGACACCATCATCGCGGCAACCGATGCCTCCCGGGAGGGAGAGATGCTGTTCCGCCATCTTTACGGTTTTCTGGGATGCAAACAACCCTACCTCCGCCTCTGGATCTCGTCTCTGACGGACGAGGCCATCACGGAAGGTATGGCGAACCTCCTTCCATGTGACCGGTTCGACAACCTGTTCCTGGCGGCGGACAGCCGTAACCGGGCGGACTGGCTCCTGGGGGTCAATTCAAGCCATGCCATCTGCAAGGCGGTAGGCTTCGGGAACAATTCGCTGGGCAGGGTACAGACCCCCGTACTGGCGGAGATATGCAGACGGTACCGGGAGAGGGAGAACCACATGCCGGCTGACAGCTGGCCCGTATTCATCAGCCTATGCAAGAATGACCGTATCCTAAAGATGCGCCACGTGGACGACCTTGTGGCCCGCCGGGAGGCACTGGCATTGTACGAGGATTGCAAGGCGGCAAAGAACGCCCGCATCACAGCGGTAGGGAAACGGACGGAGGAAATCGGGGCACCGGCACTTTACAACCTGGCCGAACTACAGAAAGACGTGAACCGTTACCACGGCCTGACGGCCATACAGGTGCAGGAGATTGCACAGAGCCTGTACGAGAAGAGGCTGATTTCCTATCCGCGCACCTCCAGTCGCCTGTTGCCAAAGGATGTATATGACACGTTGCCGCCTGTCATGGAGAAGATGCTCTCCCGCAAGGAGTTCCGACGATATGCCGGTATGGTTGACCTTGCCGCGCCGCAGGACAGCATTGGGGCACAAGACATCATGGAGCATCATGCCATCATCATCACAGGCATACAGCCCGGTAAATTGGGCCGGGAGGAAATGCTGGTTTACACGCTCATTGTCGGCAGGGTGCTTGAAACGTTCATGCCGCCCTGCAAGGTGGAATACACAACCGTCGATGCGGTGTGTGCCGCACGTAAATTCCGCATCCGTACATACCGCATCCTAGAAAAAGGATGGCTCGGAATCTTTGAGAGGGAACATATTGTCGCAAAAGGCCGTATGCCTTACCAGGTGATGCCGGAATTTTTTCAGGAAGAGATACTGCCGGTGGCAGGGTGCAGCCTTATACATAAGAAATCATTACCGGTCTCCCCTTATACGGACGAGGAACTGGTGGACTACATGGACAAGGCCGGACTGGGCACCGTCTCCACCCGCACGAATATCCTCCGCACGCTGTTGGAACGTAAATACATCCGTTATTCGGGTAAATATGTCGTCCCGACCCCTAAAGGGCTTCTCCTGTATGAGACGGTACGCGGTATGAAGGTGGCCAACGCCTCCCTCACTTCGGGCTGGGAAACTGAACTGGCACGGATAGAACGGGGGAAACTCTCACAGGAGGAGTTCCTGGACGGCGTGCTGGAAACGGTAAATGAGGTGACAGGCGAGATATTCCGGAACCATCCGGTGGAAAAGCGGCCACAGGGAACCATATAAACAAATGTCAAAGCCAACAAGACAAGGGAAGTGCAGGCGTCTGTCTGTACTTCCTTTTTTATATGTGCAAGATACGTTTTTCCGATTTTAAGCGGCAAAGGTCTTGGATTGCCTCGTTTTTGCCGCAAGGCGGCCCCCTTTGGGGGCTTGGTTGGTCAAAAGAAAATCATCCTCGCTTCGCTGCGGTATTTTCTTTTGCCAAGCCTTGCGCAAAAAGGCAATCCAAGGGCCGGAGGCCTATAAAATCGGGAAAACATATCCCGATGGGATTATTCATTCTTAAAAATTTAAAGACATGAAACTGCAACTCATCGAAAACATCTGCAAGCAGACGGTCTCACTGGTCCTGCTTACGGGAATATGCCTGCTCTACAGCAAGGGAATCATTCCCATGTACCTGATCGTCCTGTTCCTTTTGTCGGGAACGCTCATCAGCCTCCTTTTCAGGACGTTCACCCTCATTGTAAAAATAATTATCGCCCTGACCGTCATGGGCATGCTTGTATAATCCTTAAAGCATAAAGACATGAGAACCGCTACATTCACCCCGCCGGCTCCGGTCATGCCGGCCGCATGGCCCGCCACAAGCCGTGTGAGACCTGTAAAAAAACGGATTCCCGATACGACAGACGGGCCGAAACGTATCGGCTACTATCTGGAACCGTTGAGGGGCATCGCCTCGAATCCGGACAGGCAGAGAATCCTGAAGGATTTTTTCAAGGAAACCTATGTATAACATTTAAAATTTTACCATTATGTTTTTTCAGGCAATCAACCAAATGATCACGGCAGGCACAGACCTGAGTATCAACATCAGACGAGTAAACAACAACCTGACGGTGGCCGTTGTTCCCAGACGGTCGGGGGTAAAGGACGGGGAACGCGTTATCCCGCTCATCCTGAACGGCACGCCGGAAGAGCTGGATGCGGGCTTCCTGCAGGCCGTCGGCACACCTGTACAGAAAGCGCAGGGCATCCTTACCAACCTGGAAGCGTTCGAGAAGCAGGCGGAACAGGCAGCCTCACAAAGCAAAGCCGCTAGGTCAGCGGCGGAGAAAGAGTCCAAGGAGGTCCGCGAGAAACGGGAAAAGATGGAAAAACTGCTTAAGAAGGCGGAGGATGCCATGACCGGCAAACGCTATTCCGAAGCGTTAACATGGCTCAAGCAGGCAAAGATACTGGCACTTCCGGACAAGCAGAAGGAAATTGACGTGAAGATGGCTGAGGTACAGAAAAAGGCATCGGAGGGAAGCCTGTTCGGCATGGAACAACCGCCAATGCCCAAGCCGCAGCCGGCTCCACAACAGACGGCATCGCAACCGGCGGCAGCCCCGGCATCGCAATACCGAAGCGGAGAGCAAATCCCGATGTTTTTGCCCGAGCAGCCGGCTCCGGTTCCGCAACCCGTTTCACAACCGCAACCGCCCCGGCCGGCTGCACATTCAGGACAGCAAACACCATTTGCCGGACAGCCGCAAACACAACCCGTACAATATACTATTTCCGCACCACAAGCGCAACCGGTCCCGCAACAGGCAGTTCCACAACCGCAAGGAATCCAATTCCATCAACCGGTACAGATGCCACAGCCACGGTATGCACCGGTACAGGAGGCCGCAAGAACTCATGAGGAGCGTGAATACCTCCGGCAACCGCAAGAGGCTGCAATGTACAACTTCGACAAGGACTGCGAGGATGACCGGGAACTGCTCAGGGAAGACCCGTACGCGGAATATCCGGACTTCCCGAAGGAATGCCGCATGACGGACATGGCACAAATGGACATGGTATATTGTTAAACCTTATAAAAGAAGAGAAATTATGGCACTTGAAATCAAAGGATTGCAGAGAGTCTTCAAATTCAGGAAGGACTCTAAGGAACTGGTATTGAGCGACCCGAACAACGAACTGTCCGTAAACGAGGTGATGGACTTCTACTCCATGACCTATCCCGAACTGACAACGGCGACCGTCCACGGACCGGAATGGGAGGAGGACAAGGCGGTCTACCGCTTCAAGACAACCGTCGGAGTGAAAGGATAATCGTATGGACAAGAGAAAGAAAAAGGAGGACAAACCATGCAGACAGCTCTCAGAATCAGCCAAGGAGAATCTGGCAGGACTCATTATCCGTTTGGCCGGCCCGTCAGACATCCGAAGAGGAACATCGGGACAAAAAAGGAGGATACTGCCGCCACCGGGAAGCGTCATGATTTTCTGACAGATAAAATTCCTCCCCTCGCACCGGATTTCTGGCATAAGGACGGATATGACGGTTCCCCGGTCAATCTCACGACACCGGAGAATTTTGACTATCTCTACCAATCGGCATCGAACTATGCCGGACTTATGGGTATAAAGCTCCCTTTCCGATACAGGAAAGGGGGCAGCCCCCGTCTGAAAATCACCGAACTGTACAAGGCGATGGACGAGAGCGTGCCGGAATGTGTCAATCTGGAAGAGAAAGAAGGAAGGCTCCATTTCTGTCTGTTCCGCCATCACGACTGGCCGGAACCCGAGCTGTTCTGGATTCCCATCGACTTTACGGAACGGCTTCCCGTACCATTGAGGAACATTGTCAGGGAGTTCATCCGGCGATTCGTCCGGCATCACGGAGTCTGCAATGTCACCGAGGCGTTTTGCTATGACTTCGCCATAGAGGAACTGGAAGACTGGGAAAACCGGGATTCCGACGCTTCCCCGAAAGAGATCAGGGCGAACAGGCGGCTGGCGGATTCCTACCAGTCAGGAAAACGGGCGAAAGCGCTCAAACGGATGTCGGGAAAACCGTTCTGCAACTCTCTGGAAGAGGCTGTACGGAATTACCGGATAAAAAAGGGGAAGGAACAAAAACTGCTGGAATTGATAAGGGAGGGTATGGCACTGATCACCCCGGAAAGCCCGAACCTCACAGATTACCTGTACGATTGGGCGTATGAGGAGGAGCGTGATTTTTACCCGGTGGGAATGGCAAGCCAGGTCATGCTGGTCTACTCTACCGATGACACGCTGGCTGAATGCATGAAAGGGTTCATGAACTCGGACTACCAGGAGACTTATGCCCTTACACCGGTCACATACAGGTTCCTGACACCGGAAACGGACTGTCTCTTCCAAATGGGCGACTACCCGGAAAGGCTTTCAAAATGGCTGGCACGTTTTACAAAACATATAGCTGACAACTTCTAAAATGAACGATATGAATGAACTGACCAACAAACTGCAACAGGTGATGGTGCCCAAGGCGGCACTGATCGCGTATGAATACCGTGAGAACCGCTATGGGAACGGAATGCATTACCTCGAACTGCATCCCATCAATGACAGGGGCAGGATGGAGGCTGCCGTTCCCGTCACCTATGAGTTCATGAACGCCCTGGTGGAATCCTATACGGATGACAGGCGGAACGTGCCGCACGGGAAAATCCCCGCCAACATGCTGTGGTGTGATACCCGCAAGGGGCACGAGAGGTACATCTGGTACAATCCTCCGGGAAAACGGCGGATGTTCTTTGCCAGAAGCCTGAATATTCCTGACGGGACATTCCATGTGCCCGGCGTGATCTACATGGTTTCCGGTGACAGGCTGGACATTTTCTCCTACAAGGGGGAAAAACCGGCGGAGAACAGCCCGCTTTTCCTCGCCCCTTTCTTCAATGTCACGGGCAGCAGTGTCTGTCTGGGAAATGCCACGTTGACTCCCCCGGAAGACATGACTTTCTCAAAACTCCTCGAGTATTGGGAAAAACGTTTCTGGCTCAGCGAGTTCTCCCATCTGGGAGGAAACAGGAACCCGACCGGAAGCAACCTGGTCTCGGTAACGGAAAAGGCACGCGCCAATCCGTTTGACGAGAACGAACTGAAACCCATGAACAAACAACTTAAAGACTTACTGGCATGAAAAAGATTCATTATACAGACAGGTACCTGCTCAATCCCTACCATCCCGTGACCGTCTTCGTAGTCGGTGCGGGCGGAACAGGCTCACAGGTGGCCACCGGCCTGGCGCGGATGAGCGTGGCATTACAGGCGCTAGGACATCCGGGACTGCACGTGACGGTCTTCGACCCCGATACCGTCACGGAAGCGAACATCGGACGCCAGCTGTTCAGCGGATCGGAACTCGGATTGAACAAGGCTGCGGCACTTGTGACCCGCATCAACCGTTTTTTCGGCTTCTCGTGGGAGGCAAAGGGGCAGCGTTATCCGCTGAAAGCCTCCGCAGACCGGGAAGAGCCCGCCCTGGCGAACATCATCGTTACCTGCACCGACAACATCCGCTCCCGGATGAACCTCTGGCGGTTCCTGAAGAAACACCGGGAACACACTTCCAACAACGAGCGGTCACCCATATACTGGATGGACTTCGGCAATGCCCGGACCACCGGACAGGTTCTGATAGGGAACATCCGTGGCAAGATTCTCCAGCCCGTCTCCAACGAATACCTACCCATTCCCCGCATGAATGTCATTACCGAAGAGGTACGCTACTCCACCATCAAGGAAAAGGATTCGGGACCGAGCTGCTCGCTGGCGGAAGCCTTGCAGAAGCAGGATCTTTTCATCAATTCCATACTGGCACAAACCGGCTGCGACATCCTGTGGCGTATGCTCAGGGAAGGGAGGACATTCTACCGGGGAGCCTATCTCAATCTCGATACGCTACGGATAAATCCCATTCCGGTATAGACAACAACCGTCAGTTTTCTTTCATGCATGGCAAGGATGCATAAAAGAAAACTGACGGTTCCTGATTGTTCCCACCGTGCGGTTCAGCCTTTCAGCCGCACGGCACTTGCCACTCCCTTTTCCGTCATGACCAGCTCGTACCGGTCCAGCCTTTCATAGAGTTTGCCCAATGTCTTGCATCCATATCTCCTGACCTTGAATTTGGGCATCATTTTTTTTAATGCGCCGCCGATCAGTGAAAGGGAAACCTCCTCTTTGCCGTCAGCCGCCTGCCGGAAAGCCTTGTCGAAATACTCCATGTCCCTTTGGATAAAAAATTCGGGAGTATTGTCCGAAACCTTGTTTTCCTTCCGGTCGGCATACAGGAACACGGAACAGGACCGTACCAGTGATACGGGAGTCTTATCCTCCCCATATCCCAGCACCTTCAATCCGGCTTCCCGTATCCGTTGGGCAAGCAGGCTGTAGTCACCGTCACTGGCTACCAGACAGAAACAGTCTGCCCGACCGTCACGAAGAATGTCCATCGCGTCTATGACCAGTGCAATATCGGTCGTGTTCTTTCCGGGAGCATGGGAGGAAGCCTGTACGAGCCTGAATCCATGCTCCCGGGCAGTTCCCTTCCACGCGGAAAGCGCTTTCCTCGTCCAGTCTCCATAAATTCGTCTCACGACGGCATCCCCATAACGGGAAACAAAGCCCATTATATCCTCCATCTTCTCAAAGGAGGCGTTATCCCCGTCAATAAGGACTGCGACGGCATATCTAGAATTGGTATTTGTCTTCATAACAACTGTTTATGAAACAAAGTTAGCATAACTTCCGCATATTGATACTCCCACGCTCATTTTTTCTTTCCGCGTTTCAGCAAGAATTCCTGTATTTCCGAGCTTCTGTAGAAGTTCTTTCCGTTATCGTCCGTCTGGTAATAGCGGATCAGCCCTTTTTCCCGGTAGCGGGCGACTGTCCGCAACGACACGTTGAGCAGCCTGGCTATGTCATAGTTGTCCAAAAGCTCGTCCCCGTTCATGAAATCCTTCACACGCCCCATCCTGTCCAGTTTCTTCTCTATGCGGTCAAAACCTTCCACTATGGTCATTATCATTTTCTCAAGCACTTCATTGTCTATATACATCATGGCGTATCTCTCCTGTCTTTTAAAGGTTATTACTGAAATACCCTTTCTTGTGCGCACTTTCAAGAGTATATGCCATCTTTAGTGAAAAATCTATGCCGGAATGCCGGTCTTAACTTAATTACAGATTGTATTCTATTAAGAATCAAACAAATAACATTTTATGATTTTTATCGGTGAATGGTAAGTGTAAAATTTTGAAGTGTAAAACTGTAAAGTCCGAATGTAAACTTTACAATTTACAGGTAATATCCCGCCTATGTTCTTAAAACCGGGTAAATTGATGACGCTTCCACACAAGGTATTCAACATATATAATTGATGATAATATTTATTTCGGAGCATTTTCCTGAAGTTTGATTCTGCAGCCCTCTGTTACATATGACGTTTAATGACATCTGATGTCATTTGACGACATCCTTTTGGAGGTGAGTATCCCCTTCCATATTTTCGTATCCGACAAAAAAGTACAGTTTATGGAGTTTGTATGTATCGAGGCTAAAACATTCATGGAAATGAATGAGGCTCTGGAAGCCGTTGCAAGAAAAATGTGTGAAACATGTGGAAATGGCATATCCGGTATGGACGACTGGATTGACAACCAGGAGGCTTGCATGCTCATGGATGTCTCTCCCGGAAAGATGTTACAGCTTCGCAGAAGCAGGGCCATCCCTTACAGTTATATAGACCGTAAGGTGTATTACAAGCGTCAGGATATTATCCGTTTTATGGAAAACAATATTCACCGTATAACCCTTTAGAAGTGCTATGATTCAAGCCCTGTTGACCAAAGAAACCCCGGAAATCATTCGTTTTTTCCGGAACATAGACAGCCTGTCCGAAATGCTGGACAAGCAGGAGGAGAAATTACGTCCGGTTCTGAACGGAGAACGTTACATTACGGACCGTGAGCTTGCCGAACAGTTGAAACTGACACGCAGGACGCTGGCAGAGTACAGGATAAACGGCAAACTGCCTTACTACAAGATAGGAGGCAAATTACTATATAAGGAGAAGGACATCCTTGCTTTGCTGGAAAGAAACAGGGTGGAGGCGTTTGATGACCGGTAATGTCCGTTTGGGAAATATCCGGACTTCAAGTGCTTCCTTGTACAGTCCAATATAAGATAAATGGACCTAGGAATCTTTTAAAAACAGATTTTCCCTGGCGGATTTTATTGGGTGGATATATCAGGTTGGCGGGGTAAAGGTTTTCCACCTTGGAATCAAGCAGTGTTCCGCATTTCTGTTTCTTACCTGCAAAGGTAGCCTTTTGCCCCTGATCGAGCAAGGCGGTCCTTCGGACCGGTTGGCTGAAAAAATCATCCTCGCTTCGCTGCGGTATTTTTTCGCCAAGCCTTGCACAATCAGGGCAAAAGACAAACGGATGCATATAAGAAAAGAAATACCGGCTTTACCAAAGCCGGGCATGTTTAACCACAAAATAAAAAAGATCATGATTCAAACAAAAAACAAGTATTGCAAGGAAACATTCATCCGCCTGAACTACTGGTATGACCGGATACACGGGCTTGTCCGGGAAGACATAGAGAAAGTGAACGCAATGGTGGAACACATCGAAAAGACACGTTCCGACTGGTATCCCCGTACAGGTGACAGCCTGTTCTTTATTTCCGGATACGGTGAACGCTCCCGGCCGTTCTTCGTAGATGCCGTGTATGGAGATAACATTGTGCTCCGGAATTTCTCCCGTGTCCCGTTCGTGTCCCGGGATAAGAAGGGTGTCAAATGCGATATGCATGGCGGTGAGTGTGTGTTGGTAAAGGCTGGCGATGTAAGGTTCAAGGCATGGACCACCGGCCGTTTCAAGCATTGGGGGCATTACGGGGCATGTGAGAACGGGGAGGTTTACTACGATACGAAAATAGCCCTGTGGGAATGTGGCGCACCTGAACAGCCGGAAAGCCGGGAATGGTTCAAAATCCGTATCCGCAAAAACACCCGGCCGGTCGGGGATATGTACACCGGAGAAATATCCTGCAAGGATGAGGATGGACTCAAGCAATTTATCGATGACCATGAAGGTCTCATATTCGCAGAAGAGGATTCCCTGGAAATGGTCATACTATGTTTCAGGCACTCCGACATGAGGATTTCCCCGGAAGAATGGGAAAAGATGGACTGTCCGGTATCCGTGCGTGAGATATACGGACAGATGCAGGAAGTAAAGATCGTAAAAGACCATAAAACACATCTGACCACATTCTACTATTAACACAGGATCGCCACATTAAAAATCACCCTGCTTCCTGCCACATGCGGCAGGAAGGAAACAAGGGGATATCATCTGACAGTCTTTTCAATTCTTCTATTATTATATATGGAGCTGATTGTTTTTCCCGCACAGATATTCATTCAGGTCCTTATATCCGGAATATTCATGCGAGAGATCACATATACGGATTCCGTATTTCTCCTTTAATGCCTGCACCGCATTTTTTCCGGCGGTATCATTGTCCAGACAGCAACAGATGCCGTCATATCGTGCAAGGAAAGAAAAAGCCTTCTGTAAGTTACTGACAGAATTCAACACTATATAATCCCCCTCTTCCAAGGATGGAAAAGCCGGCCTGAAAGACAGAAAATCCATAAACCCCTCAAAAATATAGCAAATCCCGCTCTCCGGTGAGCTGATGATACAGGTGATGTCCTTGGGAGCGATACAAGCCTTGAAATACCTGTTCCTGATTTCGTACCCTCCGGAAATATTAGGGAAAGCGATGGCAAAATAATTTTTCCCGTTCCGATTAAAATGAGCCTCCTTGCATACTTTTCGGGCCGTTTCCGTATCAATGCACCGTTCCTCCAGATAGGCAAGCAGTATCCGGTTGGCAAGAGGAGTGATTTTCAAGTCCTGAAAGGCGGGATACGCTTTTTCAAAAGGGCAGGAGACAGTAACCGACTTCAAAACCTTCCTTTTATCCTCAATACACCGTAACACACGGCTTACATCCTGTGTCCGATAAATCTCCTTGGCTAATGTTATAATATTCCCTCCCTTCCCCAGACCGAAGTCATACCATAGTTCCTTATGGAGGTCTACCTTGAAAGAGGCCTCCTTTTCCGTCCTGAAGGGCGATTTGTACCATACGCTGTTCCCACGCTGTATTACCGGTTCATGTCCGAATCCGGCTAAAAAATCAACAAGCCTGATGTTCTTTGCTTCCTGTATGTTCATGACATATCTTTTTCATGAATTAATTCACGATTAACACATAGGACAAAGAACCGCTTTATACCCGAAACAGACAAAACAGTGTCATCAGATGGCATCAAAAGTCATCAGACGACAAGCAACCTAATATAAAAACATGTTACCATATGATTTATCATCTCCATTACTATTTGTGTGTTTTACATACACTCCTTAAATCATAAATCTGTTATACAATCTATAAACATTCCTCAAAAAGTTTGGTGACATTGGTGATATTTGATAATATATTAGGGAATTAGACGAAAAAATAGTAATTTTGCAAATCAATAATTATTGATTTATAGATGGCAAATGCGGACCAAATATTGTCTTTGATACGTAATCATCTGAATAACGATGATGCGCAATTTAGAAAAGTTGCTCTCCAGATTTCTGCTGTAGAGGCAAAGAATGGTCATGCAGTATTAGCAAGAACCATCCAGGAGCTTTTAAGTCAAAGAAAAACATCTTTTAGTGCTTTAAAGCTTATTCCACGTAATAAAGATGTGGATGACTTATTGCTTCAAGTCGAGACATACGATTGCCTGAAAAATATGGTGACGGACAAAGCATTGAAAGAAAAGATAGAAAGAGTCATCAAAGAATTTACAAAGAGAGAAGAACTTAGGAAATATGGACTTGCCAACCGCCGCAAATTATTGCTCTATGGCGTACCTGGAACAGGCAAGACTATGACAGCGGGAGTATTGGCTAAAGAGTTGAATCTTCCTTTATTTATTGTGAGGACAGAGAAAGTCGTTACAAAATTCATGGGTGAGACAGGACAGAAACTTAGCCGTATCTTTGATTTTATAGATGAGGTTCCCGCAGTCTATCTTTTTGATGAATTCGATGCTATCGGTGCTCAGCGTGGAATGGAAAATGAAGTAGGTGAACAGCGCCGAATACTCAACACATTTCTTCAATTGTTGGAACGTGACTCATCAGACAGTTTCATTATTGCAGCGACAAATGCCATTGATTCGATAGACAAAGCGATGTTTCGACGTTTTGATGACGTTATTGAATATCGCTTGCCAGACTCCGGACAACGTATTCATCTGTTGCGTGAATATCTATATGCGGCTAAAGAACTTGATTATTCCATGGCAGCACCTCTGTTTGAAGGTATGAGCCATGCAGAGATAAAAATGGTATGTTCTGATATATTCAAAGAATCTTTGTTAAATGATGTGCCAATGAATATAGAATTGGTAAAGATGGTCGTTGACAAACGGAATCAACTTTGTCGTGAAATAAGTTGAATAAGGAGATAATATGCAAAAGGAACATTTTTTCTTAGGTAACCAAATAGCAGAACCCCGTTCTTTCACGCCAAGAGCAAAGGTTGTACCACCACCTGTTATTCCTGAAAGGAACAGACAAGAACATGCTGCATTTATCAAGGAAAGCTATAATGCAGTCGTTGAATATGCCATCACGGCTCTTTCTGAAAGGGAAAAGTGTGGTTTACCGTCTGCGGATGGTGTGTATATAAACCTTGACATGTCTCCCAAATTGGTTCCCCAAAAGTTAGCCCAAAGTAGTGGAGCATCCATTCTGAAAATCTCTGAAGATAAAAGTGACGGAAATGTTGATGTAACCGTATATATCAAAAATGAGAAAAAAGATTGGCTGAGCAAGAAGGCAGACGAGTATGCCGATGAAAAGTATAATACGAAAACAGGCAAACCTAAAAATACAGGCTTGATTGAACCTATCAACGCCATTAAGCCGGCAGATATACATGCGCTCTATACATCTACAGATGATTTCGACAAACTACCTGATAATAAGGCCTTTTTATTTGAGTTGTGGATAACTAAAACAAAGGAATATGACACAGTAAAATTATCAGATGTCTTGGATAAACTTGCTATCTTAAAAGCAGGTAAAAATCATTTGGATTTTGATGGAGTAGATGTTTGGATGATAAAAGCAACCAAACAACAGTTATGTGAATTACCGCTATCTATCGGTTATATAGAAGGAGTGCGTCCCTATCATCAGCCATCGATACTTATAAAAAATCGGAGCGAAAGTCGTGAGTGGAGTGAACTGATTGAAGGAGAAATCCAATTTGCGCTTGATAAAGACAGTACAAGAATAGGCTTGTTGGACTCAGGCGTCAACAATGCCCATAAACTGCTGGCACCTGCTCTTCCTAATGACAGAATGAAAAGTGCTATCAGCGTGCCGGATACAACAGACCACAGTGACCATGGTACAGGTATGGCCGGACTTATGCTTTATGGAGATTTGACAGATATAACTTATCGACATGGAGGTCCGATAATCATAGAACAGGACTTGGCTTCCGTGAAGATTGTAGAGAACGGTCATACAACAGAGCCGGATTTCTATGGAGCGGTAATTGAAGATGCTATCTATCAGGCTCAGGCTATGGGGGCGTCTATACAATGTATGGCTGTAACTGATGGTACATCGTATGACGGAAAGTCAACGTCAAGTTCTGCGTCATTGGATGAAAGCATATACCATAATGGCAAGTGTGACCGCTTGGTGCTCGTTTCAGCGGGCAACATTGAGCCCCCTGAAGTAGATGCCACAAATTATCTGGAGTCCTGCAAAGCCAATGCTGTACAAAGTCCGGCTCAAGCATGGAACGCATTAACAGTCGGAGCATATACGGAGAAAACGATAGTAACAGATGAAAGCTACAAGGCACTGGCAGCTCCAGGGAATCTGTCACCCATGTCAAGAAGTTCGTGGAGTTGGAGAAATGGTTGCAATAAGCCTGAAATAGTCATGGAAGGAGGTAATATAGCCTATCATCCTGTTTTTCAAACAACGACACATCCTGATTTAAGTTTGATTACTACCTGCCAAGATTTGGCGGAATCATTGGAACAGTTCCATGCTACAAGTGCGGCTACAGCATTAGCGACACGTCTTGCGGCAAAAATAAAAACAGCAACACCAGCTCTTTCCATGTTGTCTGTTCGTGGCATGATGGTACATTCTGCCAAATGGACACCGGAAATGATACGTATCGGTAATATCAAGGATATTATACCTTTATGCGGCTATGGCGTTCCTGATGAAGAGACGGCCTTATTCAGTAATGAAAAATATGCAACGTTTATATTTGAAAATGAGTTAATACCCTATTGGGAAAAAGATGGTTCAAACACCTATAATCAATTGCACTTTTATGATTTGCCTTGGCCAACAGAGGTGCTGGAACAAATGGGAGAAGAAAATGTAAAAATAAGAATCACACTATCTTATTATGTAAAGCCGTCTCCTGGATATGCAGGAAGAAGCAACAAGTATCGTTATCCATCTGCTACGCTGCATTTCGACTTGAAAAGTGCAAGCGAGAGTATGGAAGAGTTTCTTTGCAGAAGAAATAAAAGTGAAGGAGAAAAGAAAACTGACAATGATACTAACAGATGGACCATCAAACAACAACGTAGAGAACAAGGTACTGTACAATCTGACTGGATTGAATGTACGGCCGCTGAATTGGCTTCTTGTGGGCAGATAATTGTTTATCCAGGCCAAGGATGGTGGAAAGAAAGGAAATTAGCTAATGTTGATAATGTTATCAAATATTCACTTATCGTATCAATAGAGACAACGAAAACTGAAATTTACGATGCCGTAGAAACGGCTATCAGTAATAGAATAGGAGTACAAATAATGCAAGAAGTATAGGAAATAAAGAAAAAATCTAATAAGCACTTGATTATTAATAAAGCATATACGGAAACACAACGTCTTTATTTACATCAGATACAAATTACTGTTTCAATGACACTGTAGGCAGAGACTATAGATATAAACAGCATCGTTGACAAAAAACAGGCAAAAAAATATGCATTAGTTTGCAGAAATCGAACCTTTTATTTATCTTTGCAACGTCAAAGAGATAAAGATTACAAGATTAGTCAAGAAAAGCGATGAATTTAGTGTGATGCTAATTCAATGGCTTTCATAAAAGATAAAGTAATAATGTGCAGTCACTCAAGGAGTTAGAATAAACCGAAGCAAAAGGTTCGATTCCTGGTGGCACCACTTCTTAAGCAATCGGAATGTAGCGCAGTTGGTAGCGCACTACGTTCGGGACGTAGGGGTCGGGCGTTCGAGTCGCCTCATTCCGACAAAATAAAGGGTAGCTTTCTGGATTACAGTAAGTTACCCTTTAATTTTATTTAGTTACCGGGACGAAATCGGGACGGCTATGTAAGAAAATACCAACCTATTATATCATGAAAAACAGGATTTATCTCTTTACAGTAGCAGTAGCTTCTTTTATGTGCATCAGTTGTACAAAGACTCAAACCACTCTTTCGGAAAATGAAAAGGCAGTCAATCCTCCTATCATGGGATGGAGTTCATGGAATGCGTTTCGTGTAGACATCAGTGAAGACATTATCAAACACCAGGCTGACCTAATGGTGGAAAAAGGCCTGAAAGATGTCGGATATCATTATGTCAATGTTGATGATGGCTATTTCGGAAAACGTGACGGCAACGGAATAATGCTTGCAAATGAAAAACGCTTCCCGAACGGCATGAAACCGGTGGCGGATCATATTCACAGCCTGGGAATGAAAGCCGGCCTTTATACCGATGCGGGTAATAGTACGTGTGGTTCCATGTGGGACAATGACACTGCAGGTATAGGAGCAGGTATCTACGGGCATGAACCACAAGACGCCCAATTATACTTTGGCGACTGGGGTTTCGACTTTATCAAAATTGACTATTGCGGAGGAGATGCGCTGGGACTTAATGAAAAGGAACGCTACACTTCAATCCGGAACAGTATAGACAAAGTGAACAAAGATGCTTCCATCAATATCTGCCGATGGGCCTTCCCGGGTACTTGGGCCAAAGACGCAGCAACCTCCTGGCGTATCAGCGGTGATATTAACGCACATTGGGGCTCATTAAGATATGTAGTCGGCAAGAATCTTTACCTGTCTGCCTATGCCTGCAACGGACATTACAATGACATGGACATGATGGTTATCGGATTCCGTAACGACAGCAAAGTGGGCGGCCAAGGTCTTACCCCGACAGAAGAAGAAGCTCATTTCGGTTTATGGTGTATCATGAGCTCTCCTTTGCTTATCGGATGTAACCTGGAAAACATACCGGAGTCTTCTCTCGAGCTGCTGAAAAACAAAGAATTGATTGCCCTCAACCAAGACCCGCTGGGTTTGCAAGCATACGTAGCGCAACATGAAAATGAAGGTTATGTACTCGTGAAAGATATTGAACAGAAACGTGGAAACGTACGTGCTGTGGCTCTCTACAATCCTTCCGATACCGTATGCAGTTTCTCCGTCCCGTTCTCTTCATTGGAATTTGGAGGAAATGTAAAAGTACGTGATCTCGTAAAACATAAAGATTTAGGCAGCTTCTCCGGCACATTCGAACAAACGCTTCCGGCACACAGTGCCATGTTCCTCCGCATGGAAGGCGAAACACGTCTGGAACCGACTCTGTACGAAGCAGAATGGGCTTACTTGCCTCTTTTCAACGACCTAGGTAAAAATCCTAAAGGTATTCTTTATGCCAATGACAAAGAAGCTTCCGGCAAAATGAAAGTAGGTTTCCTGGGTGGACAACCGGAAAATTATGCCGAATGGAAGGAAGTGTATAGCGGAGATGGCGGACGCTACAACATGACTATCCATTACTCATACGGTAAAGGACGCCAGATAGAACTGGATGTCAACGGCATTATTACCAAAATAGATTCTCTGAGAGAGGATAATAACCATAACAAAATCACAGTTCCCGTTGAACTAAAAGCAGGATATAACACCATTCGCATGGGTAATAGTTACAACTGGGCACCGGATATCGATTGCTTCACTCTGACAAAAGCATTGTAATAACCATATAAAAAAGGAGTAAAATATGATAAATACATCTTTACTCCTTTTTTAATCTATATGCCAGTTTATTCTATCATCGTCACACAGGCTTTTTCGGTCAAAGTTACCTGTAATTTGGCATCATCCTTTTCAGGAATCCAAAACATACGTTTGCACTCTCCTTTTTGAAGTTTCACATTCCCATTGTGACCTGTCAAGTATTCCGTATCAATCCGACATTCTTGCACATTTACAGACCAATTATCCATCATATTCAGATTCAAATGCAGATTATTGATCTTACCACTCTGAAATTCCACATTCCTGCCACTCCTGGCAACATGCAAAGCTCTAAAATCGCACGAATCCACTTGCATAGAATTAGAAGTATTAATGGAAAGAGAATCCTTTGTCAAATTTTTAAGAACAATCTTTTGCATATAAATATCATTTACAACACATTCCACTTCTTGCGTCAGATTCAGTTGCATGTCTCCCGTTATCATCGCTACATATCTGGATTCCTTTAACTCTTGCAGGAGTTTATCCAGCGGATAGTCCAAAAGAATTTTCAACGTATCCCCCATGACAGTCATTTTCAGATAGTCATTTACTTTCTGCGAACAGGAAAATTCATTTTTCTCTCCTTTTGAAGGCAGCACTCGCAAAAAAGAATTTGCCAGCCAGACACTACATTCTTCTGTATGCATCTCCGTTTGAGCAAGCCATATTACCCGGCAAGCCGGGATTTCTTTGGTTAGCTGCTCTCCTTGCAGATTTATTTGATTGGAAAAGTGCGGCCTCCCCAGACAATACATCACAAACATTCCGCCTACCAGCACACAAAGTCCGGCTACAAAAAGCCCAATTAATATATAAGTTGTACGTTTCATAATATTTGTTTTACTTTTCTTTTTTACAAAATTCCCGGTACATATCGGTTATCTCTTTGATAGGAATATCCAGTGTCTTAATCTGCTTGAAGAAGTAATCCAGTTCTTCTTTCAAAAAAGTATTCTTCCGCAAAGAATGAATCAGTTCCCTTGCACCGGTAGAGACAAAATAACCAATGCCGCGTTTATTATAAATAATATTCTGTGACTGAAGATAATCAAATGAGCGCATCACTGTATTGGCATTTACTTCCACAATAGCGGCATATTCTCTGACAGAAGGGATGCGTTCCTCTTCCCCAAATTGCCCCAGAAGTATCTCATCACAGATCCTATCAGCGATCTGCAGATAAATAGCTTTACTTTCTTTAAAATTCATAGGCTAGAGTATTACATACGTTGAATAATCTCGGACTCCTTAAAACGAAAAAAGGCAAGTACCCAATTAACCAATGCAAAAAACATAAAGGCTATGGTTCCTAAGGTGAAAACTTGTTGCTCCGTGAAAGAAGAAAAAATATAGCCGTAATCTTTATTGTTGTTTCCATGAAATAGCATATTACCCGTCAACATTCCCATCAATACATAAATCAGAACAATGATTGTAACCGAAACAAAAGTTTTAAGAAAAGAGTTCTTCGGCCAAACAGAACTACCTAATACGAACAATGACTGCACAAAGCAATATATAGAAAGGACTAATATCAACTGATACGTTTCATTGAATAAAAACCACCGTTTCCCGCTACCGACTAAATCTCCCAGATTGACAGGGAGTATCACCTCTTTTACCTCCGGATAGATAAGCGAATAAACCATTACTCTTGTATAATCAGCCAATTTAAAAGCAATCAAAAAAACAACTAAAAATACGATAGTTGATATCAGCCAACGGGAAAAAAACTTCTCGAAAGGAGTGGACGGTGTCATTAATGTGGATAGCCGACTAGTCTTATTCTTCATCTTCTCCATCACCAGCGATGCACTTAAGCACCCGAAAACAAATAGAAACCACAAAAAAGCCATCAATATAAATCCCCATGCAGGATCGGTATTTGCATGACGAATAAAATAAACCGAATCGTGATAATTATATTGAGTATATCCGTTCCAAACCAATACCACCGCCATCACTCCATACATCAACACCATACGAAGCACATTCGATCTCCAATTCTCTACCATCTCCTTACGGCAAAGATTCATAAAACGAGGCAAACTGAAAAAAGTATCTTTTATCATCGTCTTTTATTTTTGAGTGTGAAACAATCGGGCTATCTCTTCAGGAGCAGCCAACGTAGCATTAAAAAGAAGTTCCAGATTTAATTCCGATTCTTCCTGTTCTTCGTTAGGAAGTATCAGGTAATTCCCCTGAATAGTAGGGATTGCGAAAAGAGCATTTTTCGCCAGTTCCCGATTGTCACTCTCCACAAAGAAAAGTTTGTCGCAAATATTACTTGTAGATTCATCCAGCAACACACGGCTGTCATCCATAATCAATACATGATCGAGCACCTTATCAATGTCACGAACCTGATGCGTAGAAATTACAATCGTCTTATCATCCGACATGCCCGATGCTATAAACTTACGGAACTGACTTTTACCGGGAATATCCAGTCCGTTGGTCGGCTCGTCCATCAACAAAAGAGAAGTGTTTGTAGCAAGCGCAAAGCTCATGAATACTTTCTTTTTCTGTCCCATAGAAAGTGATCCGAGATCAATATCTATATCCATTTCAAAATAATGGAGATATTTAATCATCTCCTCCTTGCTGAAACGGGGATAAAAAGGACTGTTCAACTCCACATAGCTAACCAGAGAGACTGAAGGTAATTCAAACTCTTCGGGAACTAAAAACATATCCTGCAAAGTAACCGGTAACCGTCGGCGCACATCTGTATCGTGAAACACCACTTTGCCGTTTTTAGGAGTCAATAACCCGGACATCAGATAGAGAAGAGTAGACTTTCCCGCGCCATTCTTTCCCAACAGTCCATATACCCTGCCGGACTCGAACGAAAGCGAAAAATCATGTAATACCGCACGCTTCGATTTACGATAAGTAAATGAAAGATTTTCTACTGTAATCATAGCATTTCTGTTTAATGAACAATGTTTCTTAGTGTATTAGTGTAATAGTACACCGCAAATGTAGGCAATCTTTTGAATATTCCAATAGAAAAGGAGAAAAAAGTGCAAAAAAAGGAGGAGCTAAGATCACTCTCCACTCCTCCTGTCACGACAAACAACTAAAATTATTCACTATTTGATGCCGTCCAATGCCCTTTTAGCAGTAGCATTAGCGGGGTCTATAGCCAGAATTTTATTCCAGTATTCTATGGATTTATCTTTATTAGCCTTTGCTTCGGCCTTCAATGCCGGATTCTCGATCGCTAACAAATAGTAATATCCAAGATAACTGTAACATTCAACCAAAGCTGAATTGTAATGAGGATCATTTTTGCTTTCCAATAAAGCAGCCACTTCCTCATAGAAAGGTTTCGCAAGTCCTTGAGTGGTTTCAGGGTCCAGTGCTGAATTGGCACGAGCTCTCCAGAAGTTACCCAAGTAGCTATCCGGTGCTGCTTCTGCAATTGCATGGAAAACAGAATCGGCGGACATCAACGCCTGCTTGCGTTCTTCAACAGTGATTGTCAATGAATCAGGTTGCGTACCAGCACCGTAATAAAGTCTACCAACCTGAAACTGTAAGTCCGGAGTCTGTTTTTCTTTATCAAGGGATGAATAATATTTCTGGTAAGCACTGATTGCTTTTTTATAATCATTCTTCTGTTCGTAAGCAGAAGAGATATTTTTATATAAATCCGTCTTTGTCGGATCCATCTTTACCGCTTTCTCATATTGTATTACTGCATCATCATATTTTTTCAGACTTTCCAGCAAGTGTCCATAATACATATAATCCAAATAAGAATAATCGGCTTTTTCACATTCATTGAAGAAGATGTCCGCTGCCTTTATCGCTTCATCAAAACGCTTCAGGTCAGTATAGTTATACATTGCCAGACGGTTGAACGCAGCATGATGGGCATTCTTTTGTAATCCCATATTAGCCACTTCGAGCGATTTCTCAAAATCATGGTTCAAAAATAAAGCAAACGCATACTTCACCAAATCTTCTTCCGTAGCAGTAGGCCCCATTGCAAAATTCGCATAAGCTTCTGCCGCTTTACTAAAATCATTTTTTAAATAATAAATCTCGGCTAGTTTTTTGTCTACGGCTGTGTTGGACGGTTCCAGGGCTTTCAATTGGTTCAGCTTTTCAATAGCAAGACTTGCATTGGCTGATTTATAAACATCTGCATATTTCAGATAAGCTTCCGTACATTTCGGATCGAAATAAATCGCTTCTTCATATTTCTGAGAAGCGAGACCCGCATTTTTCTGCTTCATGGCAATATTTCCTTCCAATACAGAAGCAAGAGCCGATTTACCATTCGCTTTTCTGGCAAGAGTTGCATATTCTTGCGCTTCGGGAAGTTTGTCAGCATCCAGATACGCATTTCCGATAGCTACCAAAAGTTCCACATTCTTTTTATTCTTTCCTTTAATCAGATGCTCGGCTTCTTCAGCAGCCTGTGCCGGATTCGTCTGAATAGTTTCTTTCAATTTGGCAACTTCCGCCTGCCATTCGGCATCGGTTGATTGCGCACAGAGCGACCCTACTGCTATAAACGCTCCAGCTAAAAACATTTGTACTCGTTTCATGATAGTCTCTAATTTTAGTTATTATTCGTCTTTCACATGGACAATACGCACCGGCTGTGTAGCCGGAACAAGTCCGGATTTTAATATAATCCGCTGCCCCTTGTCGGATGTCATAAAAGAAGCAAATCCCCAGGGCAGCCCACTGCGAGGATCGTTCAGTAATGCATAGATGGATCGTGCCAGCGGATAATTACCATAGAACAGATAGGCCTGATAAGGCTTATAGCTGTTCGCAGGAGTTGCCACATCTTCAGCACTGACTGCCATCACTCTGATCTCTTCACGAAAAGAAAGATTGGTCGTATCACTGCGGTTCCCCAGCCAGTTTACTCCAATAACTCCCATGGCATCAGGATTCTTCACTACATAGTCTATCACCTGCTGGTTGGTTTTCAAGGCACTGACGTTACCTTCAGCCAACGGTTTCCCACCACAGATTGAGTCCATTGCAAAACGTACGGTACTGGAATTCTTATTATCGAACACCACCTGAATCCCCTTCAAGCGGGAATCCGGATTTACCTCTTTCCAGTTTTTCACCTCACCGGTGAGGATGCGGCGAAAATCACGTACACTCAACAAAGAATCCGGATTAGCACGATTCACGATCAATGCCAGACCATCCGTAGCCAATTTTATCTCGCGAGGGAAAAATTTACGGCTGTGGAATGAATTCATTTCTTCCTTAGTCAGTGTCCGGGTTGTAATAGCCAACCGGACACTGTCTTTCAGAAGTAAATTTATCGCTTCCACTTCAGTTGTGTAGCGAGGAACAATCCCGGCCAAAGGGTAAAGGTTTTCAAACACCTCTATCTCTTCTTGTATGATAGGTTCGAAACTCTCATCCGCTGCAATAGATACCACACCGGAAGAATAAGTATCCGTCGGCCCTTTCGATTTTGAGTTACAAGCACTCAACACCACCAACGCTACGAGTCCTATCAGCCTAAATTGTCTCTTCATCATCTTTTATTGTAATCTAAACATTACCGGAACGGTGAACTTCACACGTACCGCTTTTCCATTCTGTTTACCAGGGAGCCATTTCGGCATGCTTTTTACCACACGCACAGCTTCCTTATCCAAATAAGGGTCTACACCACGAGCCACACGCACATCAGTGATAGAACCATCACGTTCCACAACAAACTGTATAATAACGCGACCTTGTGTTCCATTCTCCTGTGCAATAGTCGGATATTTGATGTTCTTACCCAAGTAAGCCATCAATTCCTGTTGACCACCAGGGAAAGTCGGCATCTGTTCTACCATATCGAAAACCTTTTCCGGTTCCGGTGCAGCCTGTGTCACCACCTGCTTAAGGTCAGCAATATCTTTACCATTCGCCTCGTCGTTACCTTTTACGTCGGCAATAGAGATGGATACTTTAGTAGCATTCAAATCCTCCTGGCTCTTGATCTCATCATCTTCATGCACCTCTTCATCTTTCTTGATGACAGGAGCAGTAAACTTGATAGAACTCTTCAGTGCAGGGGGAGGAGGCGCCACCGGCTCAACCCGTTTCATCTCTTCCTGTTTGATTTCCGGTTCTGCCAATTTCGACAAGGTAGTCACCTCTGTCATCACTTCTTTCTGCTCCGGAGTTGCCAACTTAAGCAGTGTAGGGATGCTAAATCCGACTGCCGCTATGATTACCACAATCAACATGGCGACATTGTGTCGTTTTGTTGAATTGGCACGCATTCTATATGCTCCGTATGCCTGGTTCTTGCCTTCAAAAATCAGTTGACACCATTCCGAAGAAGCTAAATCTAATTTTGCCATTTTACTTTTCTTTTTTGGGTGTTACATCAATTATCGGCTAAGTTCTGTGACAATCCACCTTTCGCATCGAAATTCTTGATTAAGAATTCATCAGCTTCCGCAATGTCTGTTATCACATATTTACCAATATTACATATCTGCATTTCGTCCAGCGCGTCAATCAGATTCATATAAGAAGCGTCATCCGTAGCTTTAATAATTACGGTCGGGGTATCCTTTCCGCTCTTTATCTCGGAAACCTGCTTCTTAAATTCGTCATCCGTTATCTTAAGATCCAATTTCTGTTGTTTCAATTCTCTTACTTTATTGACAGCAACAGCATTTTTCTGAAGAAGTACGGCACGCAGTCCATTTGCACCGTAGCTAGTTTCTTTCAACGAGGTATAGTCCTTATAATTAGGTTCTCCCTCATAATAATAGAGTTTATTATCAGGCCCCAGCAATAGTGTAATTGCCTGTGAAGCCTTCACCATACTCTTCTGATTTTCAGTAATATCTTTGTCATTACTCGGCATGCTTATTTCCATCGTCTGAGGTTTGCTCAGTGTGGTACAAAGCATAAAGAAAGTAATCAGCAACATATTCATGTCCACCATCGGTGTAAAGTCCACCCGGACAGTTATCTTTTTTTGCTTGCTCTTTCCTCTTTTTCCGCTGCTCTCTTGTACTTCAGCACTCATTGTATTTCCTCCTTTTTAATTTTCAGATTCTGCTTTGAGAGAAGTAATCAGATTGTACCGATTTTCCCGCAAATCCTGAAGTGAGTTCATAACGTTCTTTATCACTGAGTATGGAGTCGTAGCGTCTGCCTTGATGGCAATACGTAGATCAGCGTTAGCAGTACGTGCATTACGTACCCACGATTTAAACTGATTATCAACACTATCGCATGGAATACCTTCATTCTTAAGGATCTTATCCCGTTGATCTTCGGGGAGATCAAGATATTTCTGCATACTTCTGATAGGCACTCCAAAAGTAGAAGACAACATAAATCTCTTCTCTTGTTCCGGAGTAAACTTAATGCCATACTCTTCACCCATGCTCTCCAAGACAGCCTGCATATCCTGCTGCTTGTCGAGGCTCATAAATATTTTTCCTTCCGGATCAACCAGAATCTGGAGTACATTAGTCTCCGGAATCTTGATTTCCGATACAGAAGCCGGAGTGGTAACTTGCACTGGTTCCTTCTTCACAAATGTTGATGTCAACATAAAGAAAGTCAGAAGCAATACAGTAACGTCACTCATAGCGGTCATATCTATGAACGTACTTTTCTTTTTAATTTGCGCTCTACCCATGATTAATAATAGATTTTATAAGGGTTCGCAGAATTAGTGAGTAGCTGCAAAAGTTTGCACGATAGAGAATCCGACTTCGTCGAGTCCGTAAGTCAATTTATCAATTTTGTTAGTGTAATAGTTGTAAGAGATAACAGCCAATGCACCAGTCAAGATACCGAAAGCAGTGTTAATCAAAGCTTCAGAGATACCTTGTGACAAAGCCATAGAGTCAGCACCACCACCAGCAGACAAAGCAGCAAATGAACGGATCATACCGATTACAGTACCGAGCAATCCCATCAATGTACCCAGAGTGGTGATGGTAGCGATGATCGGAAGATTTTGTTGCATCATCGGCATTTCCAAAGCAGTAGCTTCTTCAAGTTCTTTCTGGATAGCCAACAGCTTCTGTTCTTTAGGAAGAGATGTGTTCTTTTCCATTTCTTCATACTTACGCAAAGTAGAAGTTACTACGTTAGCAACAGATCCACGTTGTTTGTCACAGATTTCCTGTGCTTTCTTCATGTCGCCGGCAGCTAAAGCGTCTTTGATGTTAGCTACAAACTTAGACAATGAACCTTTACCGAAAGCAGAACGAAGAGCGAAATAACGTTCGATGCTCAAAGCAAGTACGGTTAACAACAATGTCTGGATAATAGGCACGATGATACCACCTTTGTAAATAGTACCCAACATGTTCAATGGGTGATTGTTCGGGTCATTGTTCATAAAGTTGGACGGGTTACCTAACAGGAATTGGAAGATACATACAGCTATTACTAAACAGCAGATGATTACGATACCGGCATTTTTTATACCTACAACTTGAGTTTTTTTAGTAGTTTCCATAATAAGTTTTTTTGTTAAGAAATTAATTTTAGTTATTTAGGAAGTAAAAATTTCGATTAGGCACACTGCGCTACAGACCCTGCAACTTTTAAAAGGAAAAAGTCACACAGTTCATACAGAGTACGAAAAAAAACGGATAATAGGGGGAAATAAACTAAATAAGGATATGTCTTAGAGCGAACACATAGTAATCGCTACACGTAATGGAGTAATGTGGATCCTTATCCGAATAAAAAGATTTACTTTGATCTAATACTAAAGAATTCTCTCTTAACACGAGAAACTTATGCATAACGTCTTTCAAGGAGTCATTGATTTCAATGATTCTACGCAGGCGATAATTATTAGAGTTTGATTCAGTTACTAATTTAAATCCTAATTCTACATCAGAAATAGTTAATGACTGCGAGTTATCATAACTAACTGACTGATTATCTACAGAAGAATTACGATTAACATCAGAAGACGATTCTGACAGTTGACAAGAAGCGGCTCACCCGATAATCATTGGGGGTATGCATAAATCTTAGCCAGTCTAAAGAGGA
>NZ_JAHQVH010000065.1:0-26782 GCF_019052435.1 Bacteroides sp. MSK.20.12
ACTCGTTTCCACTCACAAAGATAGTCGCGGTCTTGCTTTTCATAGAGGAAATATAGATAATTATTAATAGCTCCAATCAATTGTTATTAAATTATTTGGATTATCCCAATAATGCAATTTTACATCAATTGCATAAATCAGGATACAAATCCTCTAAATCAGGAAAAAAATCTCCTCATTTTATAAAAAAGAATAGAGCTTACAAATTCCAAACAATTATACGGCTTTTATTCTTCTTTTTCCTATCTTTGCCACAATATCAATAAAAATCACACAAATTATTCACTTAAACACAAGAAGCATGAAGCACCTTAAATTTCTATTTGCACTTGGCGGCATTCTTTTCTTATCTTGCCAAACAGTATCCGCACGTGGTTTAAAAATCCCTTTCGGCGACCGCGAAGTATTAACCAAAGTAGCAGATTTGCCTGATACCGAAGAGTACCAAACAGACGATGGAAACTACATTGATCTGGCAACTTTCCATCAGGAGTTCAACATCGCTTACCTTCTCCCTCTATACATAGAGAAAGAGCCTCGCCTGGTCGGCTATTGCGAAAAGGAAGACACTTACTATGAACTGACGGAAGAACAACTGGCTACCATCCTAAAAGAAAATAATTTGGATGGAGAGAAGTTGAACAAGATCGGTTTCTATTCCCGTTATGGCGGTAAAGCTGTCGGACTTCTTATAATTGCCCTTATCATTTGGGGATGTATTCCTGGAAAAAAGAAAGAAGTGAAACCCGTGGAAGTATAAAACAAACCATTATTAATAACATTAAAAAGTACAAACTATGTCTATTTACACCTTTATTCCGGTCATTTTCATTGTTCTATATCTAGGATACTGGTTTTACATGAAAAACAAAAACTCGAAACAGGCACAAGTAGTGAACAACACCGATTTCAAAGCTGAATTTGCAAATGCAGAACAGTATAAAAAACTCTGCTTAAACTCTGATTTATCTTTCCTGAAAGAAGCTATGGGAGAAGAAAAAATTGACGCTTTCAACTATGCCAGCAATGAGTATGGTGTAGCATCCGCACTCAAAGACGGAATGAAAGATAAGCTGAAAGGAATGGCCACCTTAGGAACTGTACGTTTCAATACCGTACAAACTCCCAAATATCTGGTATTAAGCGGAGACAATCTGCACCTATTCGATACAGACACAGATGGAGAAATCGACAATCATTTTGTATTCAATCAGGCGCGTCTTGAAAACTCCCGTCTCATCGCAATTCCTATGGAGGGACAAGTACAAGCACAGGCACAAGCCAGAGGAAACAACGTGAAAGCATACAAACTTTCATTGCAAACCGACGAGAAACCTGTTGAACTCATTATCTACTCCTGTCTGATATTTACAAATATCCCGGAGATTCCGACAGATTCACAAGAAACAATACAGGATATTATCATTGGCAATGACTTCTTGAAACAATTGGGTGACAAATATCCTAATTTGAAAGTCTCATTGCCGATATTTAGCTAAAGAAGGACATATACTTAGAAAAAATAACAGCGGAAGGTTAGCTAGTTACCAAACATTATGCGTCCCGGCGGATTTGCAATCCGCCGTTCTCCGAGTATCAGGATTTATAATCCGCAATACACCTATACTTTAATATATAGTTCGGATTGAAAATCCTGATGCTCAAAGCAATCGGATTACAAATCCGATTAAACAGGTTAAAAATCCGATTGAACAGATCTCTGCAGATACTCCCCGCAGAAATTCAAAAGTAAAATTAAAAGCGATACAGTTTCGTTCGGACAAGAAGCTGAAACAATCTGTCGGATATATAAAAATAAAGCAAATGAAGCGGGTCAAGCACTCTGCCAAATTATCGGAAATAGAGATAGACATGCGGCTAAAAGAGTATTTCAGCGATCATCAGATTATGCAACGTTCCGACTTTCAAGGCATCACGGGGATGGTACGTTCCACAGCCATGATTCATATTCGCCGACTCCGTCAGGAAGGCAAGCCGCAGAATATCGGCATTCCCAGTCAACCTATTTATGTGCCGGCCCCAGGATTTTATGGAAAGTCCAGAGATTATCAGCCTGTCAAATAAACTAAAACAAAATATCAGAGGAGATACCCCCAAAGAACAGATATAAAAAAGGCGGCTGAAAGCATGAACCCCTCTTTTCAGGGTTCGCTTTCAGCCGCTATCTCTTTCCAGCAAGCGATTACAGAGAATCGCTGAATGCTGAAATCGCTTTTTTACTTTTTATTACTGTGCAGATTCTACCAATACTACACGGTTCAGAATCGGTTGACCGAATTTGTCAACACCACCACCGGCTGCAACTTTCAGTCTATCGGCAGAGATGCCATACTTCTTAACTAACAAGTCTTTAACAACCTGTGCACGTTCCAAACTTAACTTCTGATTGAAAGCAGGAGTACCGGTTGCAGAGTCAGCATATCCGTTGATTGTGTATGTAGCATTCGGAGATTCTTTTATCTTGCTGGCAAGATATGACAAGTTCATTTCTTCTTGCGGAGATAATTTATCAGAACCGATCTTGAAGAATACGGTACGCGGAGCAATGTTAGTATCTGTGATAACAACTTCTTCAGTATCTTCTACTTCTACTGGTTGTTGTGCATTTGCCAACTGTTGTTGCAATTGCATATTAGCTGCTGCCATTGCATTCATCTGATTACGCATCTGATTCAATTCAAGTTCAGAGATAATCTGTGGAGTAGGACGTTGGAATCCGCGGGTAGGGAAGTAATAAGTCACACCGAGGGTAGCACCTAAGATACCATCATAATCGGGTCTACCTCCATGTTCTCCGTCAAACTTGCCTTCCAGACCTGTTGCGCTCAACTCCAGATTCAAGTCAACAGCATTCGACAAACGGAAGCGGTTGATAATACCTGCATTGAAAGTAGCGGAGTTAGTGTGAGGACGAGAATAAGCATGAGCCCAACCGGCACCTATATAAGGGATAATTTCATATACGCGATTCGGATTGTATCCACCGAAAAGTGCGTTCAGGTTAATCATCAAATCACCATGCAAGTTCATGTAGTCCCATCTTTGTTTGTAAGAACCGTCTTCTCTCGGACCACCCACTACATAATTAGCAGTTTCGCTGGTAGTGAATCCTTTTGCCTGCAATCCGCTGTATTGCAAACGCAATCCGAATCCCGGAGTTACCCATTTGCCGACAGACACGTTAAATGTAGGAGCAACACGGTCTCTGAATTTGCCGATATGGTCATTGTTTCCATATAGCACCTGGGCGCCGCCTCCTACAGAGAAGAACCAGTTACTCCAGAAAGGATTAGTTATTACTTGATATTTATCTTGTACCTGAATCACTTCGTATTCAGTTACAGTCATTGTCTGCTGCGCAGAAGCGACAGACGCAACGCCGGCAAATGCCAGCAACATCAGAATCTTTTTCATATACCTAATAGTTAAGTGGTTATTTAAATCTTTTTCTTTGTTGAACTATTTAAATAACACGAACCGAACTAAAAGGTTTTAGAAAAAGATGAAATTATTTGTTTTATTTGAATAATCTTTCGATGTCTTCCTCCTTGATTGTTGTCAAAACAGTTTTCCCATCAGGGGTGTAATTCGGTGAGGGACAGGCAAAAAGGTTGTCTACAAGGCTTACCATTTCTTCATTACTCAACACCTGTCCGTAAACAATAGCCGCCGCGCGAGCCAATGTTAATGCCAGAATACTTTGGATTTCTTCCTTGACGTCACTTCCTTTTTCCATCGCCGTATGCAGCATATTACGCACCAGTTCCACCGGATTCAGACCTTCAATCCCCGAAGGAATACCATTAATGGCATAGCTACCGCCTCCCAGATTACTCAAATCGAAACCGACTGCAGACAAATCATCCATAATACTTTGCAGTACAGCAGCTTCCGAAGCCGGCAACTGTAAGATTTCCGGGAACAGGACGCCTTGTGATACCCCCTGTTTCTGTTGGATCTGTACCATATAACGATCAAAAAGCACCCGTATGTGTGCCCGGTGCTGATCGATTAGCATCAAACCGGATTTAACTGAAGTCAGGATAAACCGCCCTTTAAACTGCAAATGCTGATTTCCTTTCTCTATCACCGGTTCACTGGCATACAAAGTAGAAGAAGCGGCAGAGGTGACCGTCTCCATCTTTTCTTCAACGAAAGTGGGTTGGCCGCCAATAGAAGAGTCTTCCCAATCCATTTCTGGTTCCGGTTGCGGGTTATTCATCTTACTGGCTTTCGTCAGCCCTCCGTACAAATCTTCCCATTCCACTTTCGAACGGCTGTACGATCCGCCACCACCGCCACCGGCAGAAACTTTAAACGGATTATAATCTGTATTATAATGTATCTTCGGAGGCTCGGAAGATATTTTCTCCTCAAATGCCGGAATGTCAGGCATATCTTCCGTATCAAAATCAATGGAAGGGATCGCACTGAATTTGCCCAACGACTCCTTCACGGATGCCGAAAGTATCTGCCAGATGGCCTGTTCATTTTCAAACTTGATTTCGGTCTTTGTCGGATGGATATTCACGTCAATATTGGCCGGATCTACATCAAAATAGATAAAGTAGGAAATCTGTTCACCGGTGGGAATCAACTGTTCATAAGCCTCCATAACCGCCTTATGAAAATAAGGATGACGCATATAACGCCCGTTGACAAAGAAATACTGATGTGCCCCTTTCTTACGGGCAGTCTCCGGCTTGGCTACGTATCCGGAGATTTTCACCATGGTAGTATTGACCTCTATATTCAGTAACTGCTGATTGAGCTTCTTACCGAAAATAGCAAGGATACGTTGACGTAATTGTGATACCGGAAGATTGAATAACTCCGAATCATTACTATAAAGCGAAAAGGCAACCTCCGGATGCACCAAAGCGATCCGTTCAAATTCGGCAAGGATGTTACTCAATTCCGTTGAATTAGCCTTTAGAAATTTACGACGGGCAGGTACATTAAAGAATAGGTTCTTTACAGAGAAGTTACTTCCTTTAGAACAGGATACAGCCTCCTGACTTTCCACTTGAGAGCCTGCAATCACCAACTTCGTACCCAATTCTTCCGATTCCGGACGTGTCTTTAACTCTACCTGTGCCACTGCAGCGATGGAAGCCAATGCCTCTCCGCGAAATCCCATTGTACGCAAAGCAAACAGATCTGCCGCTTGACGTATCTTGGAGGTGGCATGCCGTTCAAAAGAAAGACGGGCATCCGTTTCGGACATTCCTTTTCCATCATCAATCACCTGAATGCTGGTTTTACCTGCATCAGTCACCAATACATGTATATTTTGTGCATCTGCATCAATCGCATTCTCCACTAGCTCCTTGATGACAGACGCGGGACGTTGTATCACTTCACCGGCAGCAATCTGGTTAGCTACCGAATCAGGTAACAAATGAATTATATCGCTCATTCTTCGTAAATTAATAATTAAAAGTTCCAGCTTCCTGTCGCCAAATAATGCCACAGATAAAGAAGGAAAGCAATGATTATCAGTATGATTCCGAAAGAGACCGGTTTGCGGCCACTCGCTTTTCTTCTTTTCAAATGCGTAGTACCTTCGATGAACTTACCGCGAATATCCTCCGGATTAAATTCCTTTTCCGGAAGCATCCCCAAGTCACGTTTGGCGTTCTCCTCCATCTTTGCGAGCTTTTCTTTCCGCTCGTCTACATAAATGTATTGATGATTAAAGCCACGGGGCTTTCTCATTGAGTTAAACATTCCCATACTACTTCATATTTATTAAGTTTCGCTTTTCTGTTTTGGGGCGCCGATCGGTGGTCGGTTTCAGTGTATCACCCGCACGCTTACCCCGCCAGTTAAAGATATCATCCTTATTCAGCGGACGGACATAGTCGAACCAGGCAAAAGTGGGAAGACGCAATTTATCAGGCGGTATCTGGTCCATCGGATACATCGTTCCGTTGGATTTACCGATAAACAGTCCTTTTTCCATCTTCTTATCCTTCATATAAAGATGAAGCACACTACCTTCCAGACAATTAAAGCCGGTCATCGTACTGTCTTTTTCTTCCGGATAGAAAGCGGTCAACACATTACCAATCACTTCAATATGACGCATATCTCCATTAATGAAATAGGCTTTCATCTCTTTGCCGGACACTTGGTTATAATGAATAGAATCTTTCATTTCCACCGTCAACGCCTGGTTGATGATATGCGCCCAGTCAATCGTGCTGTCATTCATATAAATCTTGATCTGCTCGCCAAGTAGTTGCTGCCCTTCATTCCAAAGAATAGGGTCGGTATACATGGTCATACAGGAATCCTTCGAATTATAGACCAGTGAGTCACATACTCCCTGAACATCCGTACGATACATACGTACCTTGTGATAAGCTTTCATCAACCGGAAAACGGAATCGGTATTCAGGTTGTAAGACACCAACTGCAATGTATCGCCATGCATAAAAAGACTGTCAGGCCCTTGCGAGTAGTCGATTGCCACAGCACGTTTCGTCGCAAACGCGGAGTCTGTCAATTCATTATAGAAACAATAATCACCCGTCAGCATATTCTTATTAATGGAATCTGTCATCTTCACATTATCGAACGCCTCGCCATAACCGATGATACGGTCATAGAACAGACTGTCGCCTACCAGTTTCTTTCCCTGATTGGTCAGTACCGAACGGTCCAACAATTCGGCTTGTTCGGTCATTGTGTTATAAAATCCCCGTTCCGAATAGATATGATTATTATCACTGACGATATTGGAAGGTCCGAGAATAACTGCGATTTTGCTTTCCGTATTATACCTTAACGTATCGGAAGTCAACACAAACTTTGGGTTTACCAACTTCACATCATGGTTGAATACCGACTGTTTCGTTGCAGGACTGTATTCTCCCCAATCGGAAGTCAATACATTCTCTTCATCCATCAAGGTTCCTCCCTCGAAATAATATCCGAGGTCGTAGAGACGGTCGTAGTTCAAGCTATCTGTTAACAGGGTGGTGTTCCGATTAATCATCTTCACATTTTCACGAAGCTGCGCTATTTGCGTCATGCCGTCATAATAAAGATAATCACCGTAGATGAACAAAGTGTCTCCCTGTTCCATACGTACATTACTGAAGGCCTCCACAGAGTTGGTTTTCTCAAAAATCAGTGCACTGTCACAGTACATATACATACTGTCATGGCGCAATTTCACGTTACCAATCAACACCTGCACATCCGGACGCGCCAACTTATCCGCCTGACCTTCATCAGCATGAAGCAGATAAACTTTGGTCTTTTTATTCTCCGGTTGTTTCTTGTTGTCCGATTGTTTCTTATTGCCTGCCGGTGTTTTGGCTTTTGAAGCCGACTTAGACGTATCCGCAGCCGATTTAATTGAATCCCCTGTCACAGGTTTCTGTCCCGTTGGCCTCACTTGTGCTACAAGACATACACCAAACAGGCATAGAAAGCCTATAAGGAGCCATCTATGCCTGTCTTGTTGTTTATTTTTTTTATTTGTTTTCAGCATATAAAATCAAAGCAAGGTTACATCAGTCCTTCTTGACCCAACCCGGATACTTGAAGTCACACTTCTGCCAGTTTTCGTTGATGCGTACATAAGTATGTTTCTGCTTGTCCAGAATCCATTTCTGCAACATCTCTTCACGGCGTTTCTCCATCACAATTTCTTTCAGGTCCTGATAGTCTTCTGCAATGGTTGCTTTATGACCGTTGATTTTTGCTTTCAACTTCACGATAGCACATACTTCTTTTCCATCCTTCTCATTAATCATTGTAAAGGCTTTGGAAATTTCACCTACATTCATCTTATCCACTACCTTAGCAACGTCTTGAGGAAGATCCTGCATCTGGAACTTAGAAGTAGTCACACCTGAATTTTCATTGATGTTCACCATAATACCATGGTTGTTACGGGTGTCTTTATCCTGTGAGATAACGGCAGCCGCATCATCAAATGTAAATTTGTTGGCACGAATATCATCGGCAATAGAATCCAGACGGGCACAAGCCTCGGTCAGTTCTTTTTCCGATACTTTCGGACGCAACAAGATATGGCGAGTGTTGACACGGTCACCACGTTTTTCAATCAACTGGATAATGTGGAAACCAAATTCCGACTCCACAATCTTGGAAACTTTCTTCGGATCTTGCAAACTGAACGCTACATTCGCATAAGCAGGGTCCATCATACCACGTCCCATGAATCCACATTCACCACCTTTAATGGCAGATGCCTTGTCTTCCGAATACAAACGCGCCAATGTAGAGAAGTCAATTTCTCCTTTTGTCACACGATCCGTATAATCACGCAACGTCTTTTTTACATCCTCAATCTCCGAGATAGGAATTTTCGGTTGTAAAGTAATGATCTGCACTTCTACCTGTGTCGGAATGTAAGGAATACTATCTTGTGGAAGGTCTTTAAAATAACGGCGTACTTCTGCCGGAGTCACTTTGATTTCTCCTACCAGTTTCTGCTGCATCTTCTGAACGGTCAATCCGTCACGTGCATTATCACGTAGCGTCTCACGAATCTGGGTGGAAGTTTTATTGAAATACTCCTCCATCTTCTCTCTGGAACCGATCTGCTGAATGTACATGTTGGTCATCATATCCACACGCTGGATGATTTCCGCTTCGGAAACCTCGATACTGTCCAACTTTGCCTGATGCAGGAACAACTTCTGCACGGCAATCTCTTCAGGAATTACACAATAAGGATCGCCGTCAAATCTGCGTCCATTATACAAGGCATCCATACGGGCCTCTTCTACATCTGATTTCAAAATAGCTTCGTCACCTACTACCCAAACTACTTCATCAACCACATTATCTTGTGCATAGGTTGCCACATTAGCAAATATTGCCAGGACAAGGGTAACAACAAATCTAAAGTTCACAAACTTCTTCATTCTTTGTATTTAATAATTATATATAATCTTCTTCTTACTTACTGCTTGCTGATACAAGTCGTTCTTTACCTGTTCCATAAAGCTCACCCGTTTCTGATTAACCAGTAAGTCTTTCACTTCCGAACGGGCAAATTCATACGGTTTCTCTTCACCAATTCCGCGATAATCGCTCACATTCAGGAAATAATAATAGGCCGTATCTTTCAATTCTACCTGACGGTGTTTGTCTACGTACTCTTCCGGTGCCTCTACTTTCAGTGGAATCATATCCAGTACATCAGTCACGGACACCCATTTGTCATAAAAGTATTCGTATTTCACTGCATTCTGCAAACTATATTTTTCCAGGCTCTCGACAGCATCCTGTTTTTCCGACTTATACCACCTGCGCACATTGTTCAGCTGGGGAGCCGTCAACGGCACTTTGATAAACAATCCCTTAATCAACGGGGTTTCCAGTTTAAACAGTTCTTTGTTTTTCCCGTAATATTCTGCGATCTCTTGTTCGGAAATATCATTCGACAGCTTCTGGTTTATCAACTCCTGCTGATAAGTATGCATAATCAACGCTTTCCGATAATTCTCCACCAGTTTGTCAACATCCACATTATCGGGAATATTGTTCGCAGCTTTCTCATATAATAAAATCTCTTCCGCCCAACTACGAATATAATGTTCGGTGAAGAGAATACTATCATCTTTTGACAATCCGACCGGAAGCACGGACATCAAATCTTCTTTATATAAAAAGTTACCGTCCACCTCTACCAAAGGAGTCTTTCCTTTGTGGTCGCGCTGTTCCTTGCACGCTCCACAACCAAGAAGGGTAATCAGTAAGAGGACTAATATTCGCATTGGCAACTAAAATCTACTTATTTAAGGTACGAAGATAGTGAATAATCGGTTACATCAGTTATTATTAACTGTTTTTAAAACCTCTTGGTTTATTTCAACCTTACCAAACTCCCTCAATTCCCGCGCCCAGCACGTGTCAAGATAGCTTCGATAATCCTTTCGCACCTGTTCAATTACTTCCCGATAATCATCCGGTCCTTTCATTTTTTCGCCTACCACAATGGTAAAAGGATAAGACATCACGGGTTCGAAACCACCCTTCTTAAAGACCAGTTTATCTATATATTTATTGTCTCCGTCGGCAAAAATACCTTGTTCAACCTGTATCTTTTCCGTCCCGGATGTATTAAAAGTTTGCCGAAGCTGGTCCGCCCACTCTTTTTCCGGCACTTTCTTCAGCATTTTTTTAGCTTGCTTTGCCGTCTTTTTATCAACGCAATGAAGCACGACTCCTCTATACCGGGGACTCTCCCACCGATAATCCGACGAATGAAATTTGAAATAGGTAGCCAATCCGGCCCGGTCATTAATGGCAGGCAACTCTATTTTCTGCCGTGTGATCTCTTTTACCAAATAGTTTTCGTCAGATTCCCGCAAGGCAATACGAATTTCCGGATGCTTTTTATCTATATTCCGACTTTCATAATCCAATAATGATTTAGCTATAAACCCTTCCAACTGGCGTTTGGCAGCTTGAGGATGAGAAGAGGCAAACTGCGTGAACATAGCTCCGGTATATGCCTGTCCATCAATCGTAAAGAGATTTTGTTCTGTCCGGCCTTTCGTCAACAGCTCTTCCATTGCTGCCTGATTCGGGGTATACTGCCATGACTTTTTTAATCGGTCGAGCATCGCTGCCGTGCCTTTGTCTAAAATTTCCTTACGCCGTAACCGCTCTATCAACCTGCCACTGACATTTTCATAAGCAAATGCTTCCTCCCGGTCAATCACTTTCAAGATATGAATCCCTTCAGGAGTGAAGAATGGCTGTGATACCGCACCTTTCGCCAAAGAGAAAGCGACATCCTCAAATTCACTCGTTGTCTCCAAACTTTCTATCCATCTACTCTGCTTATCATCCGAATAGATTTCCACCAAACGGTTAAAATTCAAATCCGGCTGATTCTGTATCACCCGGTATATAGAATCCATCCGGGCTTTTTCTTCTTCCAAATGACGGGAAGTAACCGTCTGCGGTAAACGTTTAAAAATTTGCATGACTTGCACCCGGCCGCTACGTGCTTTCAATCCCATCTTCTGATACAAGACACGGGCACAACTATCCATCACTTGTTTGTCAATCAGATAAGATTCTACCAATTCTGTCCGACGCTTCTCGTGTTGTTTACGGAAAACTGTAGTCGTATCAAGTCCGGCAGCCCTGGCCGCTTCCACCTTCAACTTTGATTGAGCGAAAAGTGCCGCATACTCTTTTGGTGAAAGCTGGGCATTTGAGCGTTCCGCATAACGGCGGTATGCATTTTCAAATTCCGAACGGAGTATCTCTCTTCCGTTAACACGCATCAATACCGGATCTTCTTGCGCAAAGACCGCGACAACAAAGAGAGAAATACATCCCAACAACAGGCTTCTTTTCATCATCATTTTTTATTTTCCAAACAATAAACAACAAACATCACAGAGGCAATAACAGATAAACAACAAACGGTGAGCAGTGAACACCTTGCTGACAACACAGCCTGTTCACCGTTCACCGTTAATAGTTCACCGTATCTATCTATTATTCCGGACGGCTATAGTTAGGCGATTCACTAGTAATCGTCACGTCGTGCGGATGGCTTTCCATTACACCTGCATTGGTAATGCGGGTAAACTTAGCATCGTGAAGTTTATCAATATTGGCAGCACCGCAGTATCCCATACCTGCACGCAAACCACCTGACAACTGATAGATAACTTCGAAAAGTGTACCTTTATAAGGAACACGGGCAGCAATTCCTTCCGGAACAAGCTTCTTCACATCAGCAGTTCCACTCTGGAAGTAACGGTCTTTCGAACCGTTCTCCATCGCTTCCAACGATCCCATACCACGATAGGATTTGAATTTACGTCCATTGAAAATGATTGTGTCGCCCGGAGACTCTTCTGTTCCGGCAACCAACGATCCGATCATTACACAATATCCACCGGCAGCCAACGCTTTCACTACATCGCCCGAATAGCGCAAACCACCATCGGCAATCAAAGGAATACCTGTACCCTTCAAGGCTTTTGCTACATCATAGACAGCAGACAACTGTGGAACACCTACACCGGCAACCACACGAGTGGTACAGATAGAACCCGGACCGATACCGACTTTCACTGCATCCGCTCCTGCTTCTACCAACGCTTTTGCAGCTTCTCCGGTAGCAATATTACCCACTACAATATCAATGTTCGGGAAGCGTTTCTTAGCTTCTTTCAGTTTTTCAATCACAAACATAGAGTGTCCGTGAGCCGTATCAATTACAATTGCATCCGCACCGGCATCTACCAATGCCTGCATACGATCCAGCGTATCGGCAGTCACACCTACACCGGCAGCTACACGCAAACGACCTTTGGCATCTTTACAAGCCATCGGTTTATCTTTTGCTTTTGTTATATCTTTATAAGTGACAAGGCCGATCAACTTTCCGTCCATTCCGACAATCGGAAGTTTCTCGATCTTATGTTTCTGAAGAATCTGTGCAGCAGATTCCAGATCAGTAGACTGGTTTGTAGTTACCAATCTTTCTTTCGGAGTCATGACAAGATCAATATGTTTAGCCATGTCTCTTTCGAAACGCAAATCTCTGTTGGTAACAATACCCACCAAATAACCTTCATCATCTACCACAGGGATACCACCGATTTTGTATTCCGCCATGATGTCCAGTGCATCCTGCACAGTAGAACCTCTTTTAATAGTTACGGGATCATAAATCATACCATTTTCGGCACGTTTTACAATAGCAACTTGTCTTGCCTGTTCTTCGATAGACATATTTTTGTGAATCACGCCGATACCACCCTCACGAGCAATGGCAATAGCCATTTTCGCTTCGGTAACCGTATCCATGGCAGCCGTCACAAAAGGAATTTTTAACTCAATGTTTTTTGAAAACTTAGTCGAGAGATCGACAGTGCGCGGTAAAACTTCAGAATAAGCGGGGATCAACAATACGTCGTCGTAAGTTAACCCATCCATTACAATCTTATCAGCAATAAATGACATAGGGCTATGCGTTTAAAAATTATTGCGTGCAAATATACGGTTTTTATTCAAAACTGCATACCTGCACGCTTATTTTTTTCGCTTTTTTAATTGGCCATTTCAGAGATGAACTTAATACGCACCAAGCGAACTTCCTCTTCAGTGAAGTCATCGCCTAATTCATCAAGCGCATCATCAATCTTATCAGTAGTAGATTCCTTGAAATAATCGTAGATATCAAGCATGTGATCTTCATCCATGATTTCTTCCAGGAAATAATCTATATTCAGTTTGGTTCCCGAATAGACGATAGCTTCCACCTCGTCTAGGAGTTCACCAAATTCGATACCTTTGGAAAGAGCGATATCATCTAACGCCACTTTACGGTCAATTGCCTGAATGATAGCCACTTTCATCTTTGATTTATTGGCAACCGTACGTACCCGCAAATCTTCAGGACGTTCTATTTCATTCTCTTCACAGTGGCGTTTGATTAATTTACAGAACTCTTCACCGTAACGTTTTGCTTTTCCGGCTCCTACACCCGGTATATTCTGCAATTCATCCAATGTCACCGGATAAATGGTAGCCATCGCTTCCAAAGACGGATCCTGGAAGATCACATAAGGCGGCACTTCCAGCTTCTTCGAGAGTTTCTTCCGCAAGTCCTTCAACATAGAATAAAGAGCAGGGTCTACCGCACAGGAACCACCGCCACGTGCCGGAACTTCTTCTTCCGTCTCTTCAAAGTCGTTGTCTTCGGTAATCTTGAATGACTTCGGCTTCTTCAAGAACTTGTGTCCTTCCTCCGTCACTTTCAGGAGTCCGTAATGTTCCACATCCTTGCTCAAGTAACCTGCGATCAGTGCTTGACGAATCACTGCGTTCCATGTTTTATCCTCTTCCCCCATACCGGAGCCGAAGACTTCGAGGTCTTCATGCAAATGCGCCTGTACTTCGGAAGTTTCTTTACCTTGTAGTATGTCTATAATATAATCTGCCTTAAAATTTTCTTTCACCGCGATAATCGCTTCAATCACGGCACACAATAACTCTTGAGCCTCCACTTGTTTTTTAGGGTTTAAACAGTTGTCACAATTTCCACAATTTTCTTCCGTATATTCTTCACCGAAATAATGCAGCAACGTCTTGCGCCGGCATACGGAAGATTCGGCATAAGCAGCGGTTTCCAACAGAAGCTGCTTGCCAATTTCCTGCTCTGCCACAGGTTTTCCTTGCATGAACTTCTCCAGTTTTTGCAAGTCTTTGTTTGTATAAAAGGTTATGCACTGACCTTCACCGCCATCTCTACCGGCACGTCCGGTCTCCTGGTAATACCCTTCCAGACTCTTTGGAATATCGTAGTGAATCACAAACCTTACATCCGGCTTGTCGATTCCCATACCGAAAGCGATAGTTGCTACAATAACATCCACTTTTTCCATCAGGAAATCATCCTGATTCTTAGTCCGCGCCAACGAATCCATCCCGGCATGATAAGGACGCGCATTGATACCGTTTGCCTGAAGGATTTCAGCAAGTTCCTCTACTTTTTTCCGGCTAAGGCAATAGATAATGCCCGATTTTTCCGGATTGTTTTTGATAAACTTGATAATATCCCTGTCAATATTAGCGGTCTTCGCGCGTACCTCATAATAAAGGTTCGGACGGTTGAACGACGATTTGAAAACTTGAGCATCTACCATTCCCAGATTTTTCTGGATATCATGCTGCACCTTTGGTGTCGCTGTTGCGGTCAACGCAATCAACGGAGCCTTTCCTATTTCGTTGATAATAGGGCGAATCCGCCGGTATTCCGGTCGGAAGTCATGTCCCCATTCAGAAATACAATGAGCTTCGTCCACTGCATAGAACGAAATTTTCACCGAACGCAAAAATTCTACATTTTCTTCTTTCGTCAGCGATTCCGGCGCCACATATAGCAATTTTGTCTTTCCGGCAAGGATGTCCGACCTCACTTGGTCTATCGCGCCTTTGTTTAATGAAGAATTGATAAAATGGGCGACGCCATCTTCTTCACTGAAATTGCGCATTGCATCCACTTGATTCTTCATCAACGCAATAAGCGGAGAAATTACAATTGCCGTACCTTCCATCAAGAGCGAAGGTAGCTGATAGCATAAAGATTTCCCGCCACCGGTAGGCATCAGTACAAAGGTATCTTTACCATCGAGCAAGTTGTTAATGATCGCTTCCTGGTTTCCCTTGAACTTATTAAATCCGAAACACTTCTTCAGTTCATCTGTTAAATTAATCTTCCTTGCCATCTTAACTTAGGTTGTTTTATTCAGTTCATGGTTTAACTTTAGTAGGCTCCCTCCTTCAAGAGAGCCAAACAAAGTTATAAACAACTTCGTAATTACCAAGCAAAATGCGACTAATATTTTTAAGAAAATACAGTTACGATCATCTTTTATAGTCTTACTCTTTGATTTTAAGCAGTTTGCAGTCGTGCCATATTCGCTTTTTCCAGTTGCATCTTTGCATAATCCAGCGTCACCTTATACTCTTTTTTGTCCTCTGAAGGGATTTCAAACATGACATCCATCATGATTGTTTCCACAATAGAGCGCAATCCACGGGCACCCAGCTTATATTCCACCGCCTTATCGACGATATATTCGAAGACAGCATCTTCAAATGTGAGCTTGATACCATCCATTTCAAACAGTTTGATGTACTGCTTGATGATAGAGTTTTTCGGTTCGGTGAGGATAGCACGAAGCGCATTCCGATCCAGCGGATTCAAATAAGTCAGTACCGGAAGACGTCCGATAATTTCGGGAATCAGTCCGAATGACTTCAAATCCTGCGGAGCGATATACTGCATCATGTTATTCTTGTCCACCGTCGCTGTTTTCTGCGACGCCGTATAACCTACGACATGTGTATTCAACCGTTGGGCGATCTTCTTTTCGATACCATCGAAAGCGCCGCCACAGATAAAGAGAATATTTTTGGTATTTACCGGAATCATCTTCTGGTCCGGATGTTTACGACCACCCTGGGGAGGTACGTTCACAACAGAGCCTTCGAGTAATTTCAGCAATCCCTGCTGTACACCTTCACCGCTCACATCGCGAGTGATGGAAGGGTTATCTCCTTTGCGGGCAATCTTGTCGATCTCGTCGATAAACACAATACCCTGTTCCGCTTCAGGTACATTATAATCTGCCACCTGAAGCAAACGGGTTAAAATACTTTCGATATCTTCGCCTACATAACCGGCCTCTGTCAGCACCGTAGCGTCTACAATGGTAAACGGCACGTGCAGCAACTTGGCAATCGTACGTGCAAGCAACGTTTTTCCGGTTCCGGTACTACCTACCATAATAATGTTCGACTTTTCAATCTCCACATCATCCCCGCTGTCTTTTTGCAACAGACGTTTATAATGGTTATAGACCGATACGGAAAGGAAGCGTTTTGCGTCATCCTGTCCGATCACATACTGGTCGAGGAATTTCTTGATTTCTACCGGTTTGGGCAGTTCTTTTAAATTGAGTTTGGTAGCTCCCGCGCTTTTCTTGCCTTCGCCCAATGCTTCCTGAGTAATCTCATAAGCCTGGGTAGCACAACTGTCGCAGATATAGCCGTTCATTCCCGTAATCAGGAATCCGACTTCGTTCTCCGACCGTCCACAGAAGCTACACCTTTTCTTTGTCTTTGAATCAGCCATTTTTATTTCTTAATCAATACCTCATCAATCATACCGTATTCTTTCGCTTCCTGAGCTGTCATCCAGTAGTCGCGGTCAGAGTCCGCCCATACCTTATCGAAATCAGTATGCGAATGATCGGCGATGATCGTATAAAGTTCTTTCTTCAATTTCTGAATCTCACGAGCTGTGATTTCAATGTCCGACGCTTGTCCTTGCGCACCACCCATCGGCTGGTGAATCATCACACGTGAATGAGGCAACGCAGAACGTTTGCCTTCAGCACCGGCAACAAGCAATACAGCCGCCATTGAAGCTGCCATACCTGTACAGATGGTAGCAACATCACTTGAAATAAACTGCATCGTATCATAAATGCCCAGTCCGGCATATACACTTCCGCCCGGAGAGTTGATATAGATAGAGATATCCTTACCCGGATCAACAGAATCCAGATACAGCAACTGTGCCTGAAGCGTATTCGCTGTATAGTCATCTACTTGTGTACCGAGGAAAATGATGCGGTCCATCATCAAACGGGAGAAAACGTCGAGTTGAGTAACGTTCAACTGTCTTTCTTCCAGAATATAGGGATTCAAATACCCGGCCTGCGATTTAATCACATCATCCAATACCATGCCATTCATTCCTAAATGCTTGGTTGCGTATTTTCTAAAATCATCCATGTTAATTGTTCCTTTCTTATAAATTAAAAATAAACGTAAGTACAAAGAAACGAAAAAGAATACAGAGACACAAAAAAACACAGAGTTATAATTTTATAAAAACTCTGTGTTTCTGTGACTTTATATTCTATTCAACCGAATGATTATTCAAACATCTTATTGAATTCTTCGATTGAAACGTTCTTGTTTTCCAAAGTAACCTGCGCTTTCAGAGCAGCAGCCAGCTTCACTTCTACAACACGACTTACCAAATTATTGATAGTTTCTTTCTTCTTCAACATCTCCTGTGCATAGTTGTCAAGCACATCATCAGGGATAGACAACATACCGTATTGAGCAAACTGTGCCTTCGTTGTTTCTCTAGCCATCTTCAGAACATCTTCCTGTTCTACTTTGATATCGTTTGCTTCAACCAACTGTTCCTTAATCAGGTGCCAAGTCAGTTCCTCGATGCTCTTATCATAGTTTTCAGCAACATATTCTTCGCCCTTTTCTTCGTTGTTCAGCAACATGATACGTTTCAGCAGAGCGTCAGAGAATTCCAACTTACCTACTTTTTCCATCATCACCTTGCGAATATCGATCAGGAACTTATAATCGCTGTCAGCAACAAATCTTGCTGCAATTTCTTCTTTAATCTTAGCGCGGAATTCCTCTTCAGTCTTCACAACACCTTCGCCGAATGCCTGGTCGAACACTTCCTGTGTCAATTCACCCGGAACAAAACGAGTGATTTCTTCTACCTGGAAGCTGAAGTCAGACTTAACGTCTTTCGCGATTTCCTTGTCGATCTTCAACAAAGAACCCAGTTCAGCAGCATGTCCGTCATAAGCAACATTCGGATTGAACACCAATACATCATTTACTTTTGCGTTAGCAAAAATAGCTTTCTGATCGTCATTCTTCATGTAAGCAGGCATCAACACAGCAGCTTCTACCTGAATACCACCTTCTTTTGTATTGCCTTCTTCGTCCAACTGTGCCAGCAGACCTTTCAACATATCATTATCTTCGTAAGCATCTACCTTATCATACTTACCAGTGCGTTGAGTGTACATCTTCACCTGGTTGTCGATCATTTCTTCAGAAACTTCGATAGAATAATAATCTACTTTATCTTTAGCGCTTACTTCTGCTTTAAATTCAGGTGCCAAAGCGATATCGAACACGAATTCGAACTCTTCCATTGTATCGAAATCAATATTCTGCTGCTTTTCTTCATTAGGCAACGGCTCGCCCAACATATTCACCTTATTATCTTTAATATAATTGTAAACAGCTTCTTGCAATGCCTTATTCACAACCTCTGCAATCACCGATTTACCATACATCTTTTTAATAAGACTTGTCGGCACCATACCTTTACGGAATCCCGGAATCTGTGCCTTCTGACGGAGTGATTTCAACTCTTTGTCTACTTTCTCCTGATAATCTGCTTTCTCAAGCTTTACAGTAAGCTCTGCGCTTACTTTGTCAATGTTTTGTAATGAAACGTTCATTCTGACAATTATTTATTTGATTTATACTTTGTTCTATACTCAAAGAGGGTGCAAAATTAGTGCTAATCTTTCAAATTTCAAAAGACATTGCAGATTTATTTCAGCAACGCCACCCATCTTTCACACATCTTTTAATAATATCCCACTGATATTCCATCCATAAACAATATAAAATCCCCATCAACACCTACCCCGCCAGGTTCCCCCGGCCTACTTTTTTCTCCGTCAAGCGAGCGCCCATAACGAAGCGTTAAGAAGGGCAGACTGTTTGAGCGTAGCGAGTTTCTGCCCTTTAGCGTAGTGAAGGAAGCGAGTAGGAGAAAAAAGTCAGCCTTGAAAAGCCCGATTTAGTGAGTGTAGCCACAAGCTCGCTTGAGGATACCGAGCGTGAGGGCTTTCTCCAACTTTTCTTTGGTTCTTTCTTTTCTTTCAAGAGAAAAGGAAAGAACTTTTTTTTCTGATAATCCGCAAATTAACCTTCCCAAAAGATGGTTAATTCAAAAATTATTCTTTTCTTTGCTGCGGATTGATGGACCATTAGTTTCTCGATTTGATTACAAGGTTTTTACTTCCGTTACGAAACGCATTTGTAAACTCTCTGTCGTTTTAATCTTTTTATTAGTAACCATCTGTCCAGAGAGTTTTATTCATTTATTTATTTTTTATCATTTTCATTATGAACATTTATGTTGGAAACCTTAACTACCGTGTTAAGGAAGGAGATCTGCAACAAGTGATGGAAGATTACGGAGCAGTATCATCAGTTAAAGTTGTTATGGACCGTGAAACCGGTAAATCCAAAGGATTCGCTTTCATCGAAATGGAAGACGACGCTGCAGCTGCAAAAGCTATTGCTGAATTGAACGGAGCTGAATACATGGGCCGTACAATGGTAGTTAAAGAAGCTAGACCTAGAGCTTAATTGCCGACGCTAATATAGCTAAGAAAAAAAGAAACTTCTGTCACCCCGATGACAGAAGTTTTTTTATTACCCTTCCATTCCTTGCACTTCCACGTCCTTCACCTTACGGAGCAAGTCTGAAGCAAAGATAAAGTTATTCAGTCGTTCGTTGGTAGAGGTAAAGATATCATCTTTTGTCCCTTCCCACTCTTTATGTCCTTCATAAATATAAATCACTTTCTCGCCAATTCCCAATACAGAGTTCATATCATGCGTATTGATAATGGTCGTCATGTTATATTCCTGCGTAATATCATGGATCAGATCATCAATCACCAATGACGTTTTCGGATCGAGTCCCGAGTTCGGTTCATCGCAAAACAAATATTGAGGATTCAGGGCAATCGCACGTGCAATAGCCACACGCTTCTGCATCCCCCCACTGATTTCTCCCGGAAACTTATCTTTCGCCTCCCCCAGATTCACACGATCCAAGCAGAACATCGCCCGTTTGGTACGCTCACGCAAAGTATCATTGCTAAACATATTCAACGGAAACATCACATTGTCCAACACCGTCATCGAGTCAAACAGAGCCGCACTCTGGAAAATCATCCCCATCTCCTTGCGAAGCATCTTTTTCTCCTTCTTCCCCATCAAGACAAGGTTACGTCCGTCATATAAGACTTCCCCCTTCTCCGGAGTAAGCAATCCTACAATACACTTCATCAATACCGTCTTACCGGAGCCACTCTGACCGATAATCAAATTCGTCTTTCCATTTTCAAAACTAGCATTGATATCGCTCAATACCGTTTTGTCATCAAATGATTTATAAAGTCCTTTAATCTCAATCATCCCATCAAAAGTTTAGTTAATATCAAGTCCGCAAACAGAATCAATACACTGCTGGATACTACGGCATCCGTAGAAGCCTTTCCCACAGCAATCGATCCACCATCTACCGTATATCCGAAGAAAGCAGACACACTTGCAATAATAAACGCAAAAAAGAGGGATTTGATGATACCGGCCCAAATAAACCACTCCACAAACATATATTGCAATCCATATTCCAGATCGACCGCATTCATCACCCCGGCAAACCAACAGGTGCAAAAGGCACCGATAATTCCGGCAAAGATACTGAACGTCACTAAAATAGGAATCACAGTTACCATCGCCGTAATCTTAGGCAGAATCAGGTAGTTTGCCGAATTGATACCCATAATTTCGAGCGCGTCAATCTGCTGCGTCACCCGCATCGTTCCTAATTCCGAAGCGATATTCGATCCTACTTTTCCCGCAAGAATCAAACACATGATAGAGGAAGAAAATTCCAGCAACATAATTTCACGTGTCACATACCCCACTGTCCAGCGAGGCATCCACGGACTTTCGATATTCAACTTGATTTGGATGGTAATAACCGCGCCGATGAAAAACGAAATCAACAGCACGATACCGATGGAGTTCACACCTAGTTGCTCCAACTCGTTAAGGTATTGCCGGAAGAACATACGCATACGTTCAGGACGGGAAAAAGTCCGTCCCATCAGCATGAAATATCTCCCGACGGTTCTCAATGCTTTTATCATAACTCACACTATTTGTCTGCAAATGTACATTATTTCAGCTTATTTTTACTACATTTGCCGCAAAATAACTAGAATATGGAAGAAAGCAAGATGGTGCTCCGCACGGAAGACCTGGTTAAGAAGTACGGTAAACGAACCGTTGTGAGCCACGTTTCCATCAATGTGAAGCAAGGTGAGATTGTAGGTTTGCTGGGACCGAACGGTGCCGGCAAGACGACTTCATTCTATATGACTGTAGGGCTGATTACTCCGAATGAAGGACGTATTTTCCTCGACGACCTGGAGATTACCAAATATCCGGTTTACAAACGAGCGCAAACGGGAATCGGCTACCTTGCACAGGAAGCTTCCGTTTTCCGCCAGATGAGTGTGGAAGATAATATCGCCGCCGTACTGGAAATGACTAACAAGCCCAAAGAATATCAAAAGGAAAAACTCGAAAGCCTGATAGCAGAATTCCGTCTGCAAAAGGTACGCAAAAACAAAGGTAACCAGTTGTCCGGAGGTGAACGCCGCCGTACGGAGATTGCCCGTTGTCTTGCCATCGACCCCAAATTCATCATGCTTGACGAACCTTTTGCCGGTGTAGACCCGATTGCCGTAGAAGATATCCAGCAAATTGTTTGGAAGCTGAAAGATAAGAATATCGGAATCCTGATTACCGACCACAACGTACAGGAGACACTTAGTATCACCGACCGCGCCTATCTGCTGTTCGAAGGAAAGATTCTTTTCCAGGGAACACCGGAAGAATTATCGGAGAATCAGATTGTGCGTGAAAAATACTTGAGTAACAGCTTCGTTTTACGCAGAAAAGATTTCCAGTTGGAGAAATAGATTCACCACAGATTTTCACAGATATTTCATAAAGAATACGGGCTAATCAAATGATACAAAACTTGTAAATTGATTAGCCCGTTTTTTATTTTTAATCTGTGGAAATCTGTGTTAATCTGTGGTGAACTTTACTTCTGTCGAATATAAATATTAACCGGAGTACCTGTCAGATTCCATTTCTCACGCATCTTATTTTCGAGGAAACGTTTGTACGGATCCTTCACATACTGCGGCAAGTTGGCAAAATAGACAAATGAAGGCACTTGCGTATTCGGCAGCTGTGTGATGTATTTAATCTTGATATACTTACCTTTATTTGAGGGAGGCGGATAAGCCTCGATCAGCGGGAGCATTTCTTCATTCAAACGAGCTGTCGGAATCTTTGTCGTCCGGTTCTCATATACATTACGTGCTTCTTCCAGCACTTTCAGAATACGTTGTTTAGTCAACGCAGAAGCAAAGATGATCGGGAAATCGACAAACGGAGCAAAACGTGAACGGACAGCTTCCTCAAATGTCTTCTGCACTTTCACTGATTTATCTTCCACCAAGTCCCATTTATTAATCACGACTACCAATCCTTTCTGGTTCTTCTGAATCAGAGAAAAGATATTCAAGTCCTGGCTCTCAACACCCCTCGTTGCATCCAACATCAGAATACAAACATCCGAACCTTCGATGGCACGAATCGAACGAATCACCGAATAATATTCCAAGTCTTCATTTACCTTGTTTTTCTTACGGATACCTGCCGTATCTACCAGGTAAAAATCAAATCCGAATTTATTGTAACGAGTGTAGATCGAGTCACGGGTAGTCCCTGCAATCTCTGTCACGATATTACGTTCTTCCCCAATAAACGCGTTTACAATGGAAGACTTTCCGGCATTCGGGCGTCCTACCACAGCAAAACGAGGAATATCATCATCCAGGATTTCAGAAGATTCCTTCTTGAAATTGCTGACAATCAAATCCATCAAATCACCCGTACCACTTCCTGTCATGGCAGAAACACAATACGGATCGCCCAATCCCAGTTTATAAAACTCGGGAGCGTTATACTGTAAATCATGATTGTCCGTTTTATTGGCAACCATAATCACCGGACTATTAGCACGGCGCAGAATAGCCGCTACCTGCATATCCAGATCGGTCACTCCGTTCATCACATCCACAACGAACAAAATAACGTCCGCTTCATCCACTGCCAATAATACCTGCTTGCGGATTTCCTCTTCAAAAACATCATCCGAATTAACCACCCATCCGCCGGTATCCACCACGGAGAACTCACGGCCCAGCCACTCGGACTTGCCATATTGTCTGTCGCGGGTTGTACCCGCTTCTTCATTCACAATAGCCTGACGAGTCTTCGTCAGACGGTTAAATAAGGTAGACTTGCCCACATTCGGGCGTCCTACAATTGCAACTAAATTACCCATAGTTCAATACCTTGTTTTTTCACGACTATCACAGTCGCATGAATACTCTTAATCTAACTGATAACCAAAATTACGCAGCTCCTTATCCGAACTACGCCAATCCTTATCCACTTTCACATACGTTTCGAGGAAAATAGTCTTTCCAAAGAAACGTTCCAGTTCGCGGCGAGCCTCGGTAGCTACCTTCTTCAACGCCTTGCCCTGTTTACCGATAATAATTCCTTTCTGCGAATCACGTTCCACGTTAATCACCGCACGAATATGAATCTTCTTCGGCTCTTCCTTAAACTCCTCTACGACCACTTCCACCGAATAAGGAATCTCCTTGTCGTAGTAGAGCAGAATCTTTTCCCGGATAATCTCATTCACGAAGAAACGGGCAGGCTTGTCCGTCCACTGATCCTTTCCAAAATAAGGAGGAGAATCGGGCAACAGTTCTTTGATTCGCTTCATCACATAGTCCACATTGAACTTCGATGTAGCAGAAATCGGAATAATTTCGGCTTGGGGAAGCAGTTCTTTCCAATCTTCCACCAGCTTTACCAGTTTTTCCTGATCTGTAAGATCTATCTTATTGATGAGCAAGAGCACAGGCACCGTCATCTGGCGTACCTTCTCCATAAACTCATTATTCTTATCCGGCGTCTCCACCACGTCAGTCACATAAAGCAAGATATCCGCATCCGTCAATGCCGAAGTAGAAAAATTCAGCATCGACTCCTGTAGTTTATAATTGGGCTTCAATACTCCCGGAGTATCAGAAAAAACAATCTGCATTTCATCCGTATTATAGATTCCCATAATCCGGTGACGAGTTGTCTGCGCCTTGAAAGTAGCGATCGAAATACGTTCGCCCACCAAGACATTCATCAATGTCGATTTTCCGACATTCGGATTTCCTACAATGTTTACAAAACCTGCTTTATGCATTTCTCTTCATTTTATTGGTTGAGACAAAAAAACGCATCGAATCGAAATAGGATGCGTTTTTGAGTGTTATAGTTCAGTAACTTACGTTACGATTCCTTTTTTCCGTCATAACCCCATTTCACGTAAACTGCGCCCCATGTAAATCCGGCACCGAATGCAGTGAAAATGATATTATCACCTTTCTTGAGTTTATCTTCATAATCCCAGATACACAAAGGAAGAGTAGCAGCACTGGTGTTACCGTAATGCTCAATATTTACCAACACTTTATCCATTGGCACCTCCATACGGTGAGCCACGGCTTCGATAATGCGGACATTCGCCTGATGCGGAACAATCCAGTTGATATTATCTTTCGTCAGACCATTCTTTTCTGCAATAGCAGCAGATACATCCGACATGTTAGATACAGCATATTTAAACACTGTTCTTCCTTCCTGGTGCAAATAGTGCATTTTATTGTCTACTGTGAAATAAGACGGAGGACAAACCGAACCACCAGCTTTCATGTGGAGGAAAGGCAATCCTTTGCCATCAGTTCTCAGTATCGAATCCATGATTCCGTAATCTTCCGTAGTCGGTTCCACCATAAAGGCAGCAGCACCGTCACCAAAGATAGGGCATGTAGCACGATCTGTATAGTTAACCATTGACGACATCTTATCGGCACCGACAATGATAATTTTCTTATATCTTCCCGAACGGATGAAATTAGCAGCTGTCTCCATTAAATACAGGAAACCACTACAAGCAGCTTGCAAATCGAAAGCAAATGCATTCTTCAGTCCGAGTTTATCACAAAGAATAGAAGCTGTAGAAGGGAAGTGATAGTCAGGAGTAGTGGTAGCGACAACAACCAAATCAATGTCATCAGGATTAGCACCAGTTTTCTTCATCAACTGTTTGGCAGCTTTGCGTGCCATGTATGAACTACCTAATCCTTCCTCATTCAGAATATGTCTCTCCTTTACTCCGATACGAGTCATAATCCATTCGTCGTTGGTATCCACCATTTTTGATATCTCGTCGTTAGTTAAGATATAATCGGGAACGTACCCGCCGACTCCTGTGATTACTGCATTTATTTTTTCCATCAAACCTATTTTAAATTAGCAATACTATAATACTTAAAGCAGCCGGAGAGCTTTACCCTCAGGCTGTTTTCAGTATAACTGTACTAATTATACAGCTGCTTCTTTCTCAATAGCGAGCTTACCTCTGTAATAGCCACAAGCACCACATACAGTGTGGTAAACGTGCCATTCGCCGCAATTCGGACAAATAGCCAATGTAGGAGCTACTGCCTTATCATGAGTTCTTCTCTTCGCTTGTCTCGTACTTGATTGTCTTCTCTTAGGATGTGCCATTTTCTTAAAACTTTAATTATTATCTAATATTTTTTTTAATTCATTCCAGCGAGGATCAATTTGTTCCTCCACTTCTTCCTCAATTACGATGTCATCTCCACCTGTGTCGAAAGTATCATCGCTATCCTCATTCGCATTTGTTTTCAAATGCTTGTTCAATTTACTAGTTACCGCTTTATTACACTTACCGGGAGCATGTACATGCTTCATCGGAATAGACAGCGCAACAAATTCATACATGAACCATGCAACGTTGATTTCCCCTTCTTCCTCGGGAATCACAATCAGGTTGTCACCTTCTTCTGCATATTCATGACCAAACTTTACCATCAGTTTATCAGAAGAACTGATAGGTAGCTCCATATCATCCAGACAACGGTCGCATGGTACCCATACCATTCCGTCAGTTTGGAAACTCAGCTCGAAAGCACGAGAGGTTCTTTTCACAGTCAATGTAACATTGACCTTTCCTTTCTGAACTTCAGGACCATCAATGTGAGCGAAGTAAAGGTTATCCAATACAAACTCATACTTAGCAGAGTCTGCTTGCATACCTTTCAAGTCAATTTTGTATTTATCAAATTTTCCCAAAGCTTCTCTCTTTTTTAAATCGTTAGCTTACAATTCGGGCGACAAAGATACAAATAAATATCCTCATAACATACAAATTATCAGTAAATATTCACTTTTTTAATAGGTATTATGAGGTTTGTATCTGCTAAAAAGGGCGGTATAAATACCAAAGTAATAAAAAACAGAAAGCCTCGCCCGTCAATAGACAAGCGAGGCTTCTTTAAAACGGCGGCTACCTACTCTCCCACTGTTACGCAGTACCATCGGCGTGACGAGGCTTAACTTC
>NZ_JAHQVH010000066.1:0-26147 GCF_019052435.1 Bacteroides sp. MSK.20.12
GTTCCATCACTCCGAATGTTTTGCCGACACGGTTACGAAACTGGTCATTTGAAAATCCGAGATCTTCGGGAATCCCCATCCGGAAACCTTGGCTACCTATTCCCTGATTATGTCCAGTCACCAGATAGCGGGTGTAGGTCAGGAAGTCCGTATGATCGATCCGTACCGGATCAACCGGATTGAAAACAGGAATCAGGTTGGTAGTGATCCATTGGTCTTTGTGGATATGCCGCCGGAGGATGTCTGCCTGCATATTAACAAAGCCCGCCAATTCGTCCGCCATAAAACGGTTCAGGTCGAGCATGGCATGAGGATTGGGCTTTTCAGGTACCTCCTGCTGGTTGGGAAGGCGAACCTGCTCGAAGTTCTGATAGGTTTCGCTCCAGAAAGAGGTGCCCCATGTATCATTCAGTTTGTCGATGGTGCCGTATTTCTTCTGTAACCAGACACGGAATTTTATTTGTGCATTTTCACTGTAATCCACTACTCCGTAATGTCCCGGCTCGTTGTCAATCTGCCAGCCGATAACAGCAGGGTGATTGCCATAACGCATTGCCAGACGGGAAACAATGTTTTCTACATAACGACGGTAACGGTCGCTACTCCAGGAAGCATGCTGACGCCGTCCGTGTTGAATAGAAACTCCATTATCCCGCTGAATCAGTATGTCGGGGTACTTTTTTGACAGCCAGACGGGAGGTGTGGGAGTAGGAGTACACATAATTACCTTCAGACCATATTTCTCTGCTAAAGAGACGGCACGATCCAGCCACTCAAAATCATACTTTCCTTCTTCCGGCTCCATCATGGCCCAGGCGAACTCCGCAAAATGGGTGAACTTGATTCCCATCTCCGACATTTTCTTCAAATCACGTTCCCATTGGGAGGAATCCCATTGCTCGGGGTAATAGTAAGATCCTAGAGCAAACAACTCTTCCGGAGGAAAAGATTTATCGACCGGAGATTGAGCAAAGGATACCAATGAAAACAATAAAGCTAAGACTAATAAGGACTTTTTCATGGATATTATTTTAAGTTTCATCGCTATAATAAATAACTGGTTAGCGCAATGGTCTGGCTTTTATTCCGCCGGAGGTCATTTTTACAGGTTTGATAGTACCGTTTTTATTAAAATACATTCGGTCAATGCAAGTAATGCGGTAGTTCCCATCGGTTTCACCCAAAGGGCGGCGATGATAGACAATATACCATTCATCCTTTCCCGGACCTTTGATAATGGAATGATGTCCGGCACCATTAGCTATTTTAGTGTCCTGCTCCAGAATCTTTCCGACTCTTTTGAACGGACCAAAAGGCGAATCCGCAATGGCATACGCTACACAATAATCGGGTCCTGTCCAGTCGCCTTCTGACCACATGAAATAATATTTGCCATTGTGTTTAAGCATAAAAGGTCCTTCTATATAATTTTCCGGAGTCACTTCTTTATAAGTTGTTCCGTCTTCAAAAGGTACGATACTGATTAGATCAGATCCCATCTTCACCATATTGCAATGTCCCCAACCGCCGTAATACATATAATACTGACCGTCATCGTCCTTGAATACAAACTGGTCAATAGGTTGCGCTCCGTTCACGATCTTGCCGATCAGCGGCTTTCCGAGCGCATCCTTGAAAGGACCTTCCGGACGATCGGATACAGCCACACCTATACCTCCCACTTCACTCTCATGATATATGTTGTTTGCTCCAAAATAGAAATAATATTTCCCATTTGCTTCTATCACGGCAGGTGCCCATAAAGCATTCCTTAACCAGCTGATATTTTCGACAGAAAGGACTTTCGGGTGTTTTCTCCAGTGTACCAAATCTGGGGAAGAAAAGGCATCCATGTACAATTGTTGTTCGAAAGGAGCTGAATAAGTCGGATAAATCCAGTATTTATCACCGAAAACGACTCCTTCGGGATCTGCATACCAACCGTCAAAAACCGGATTAGTACTTGTCTGTTTTTTGCCCGTATTTGTTTGAGCAAATAAGGTTACTGAACAGCAACACATAATCATGAAAAAGAATACTATTTTGGAATTCATGTCTATAAATATTAAAGTTATGCCACAAAAATGATGAAAAATCAATGAAATAAAGGTTGATTATTTGCCAATAAATAGCGAGAATCAACCAAATTGCCGGAAAAATAATTATTTCATATATTGCTGCTTGTAAAGGGCTGTTTTGATTTGTTTTTTCACTTTCTTTGTTTGCAGGTTCAACACTTTTGTTATATATTGCCGTCCCATTTTCGTTGTATCTGTCTTGAATTTCTTAATTGGTCATTTAACAGGCTATTATTTATATATATTATAAGTATTACTATGCGAATTTTATTGTATTTTCTCCTTATTCTTTTGGTGGGTTGCTCATCCGGTCAGAATAAAAAAACACATGAGCGGGTAGACCTCGATTCCGTACCTGTTTATACGAATCCGCTTTTGTCAAGAGGAGGAGACCCATGGGCGGTATTCCATAACGGAATATATTATTATACCCAAAGTATGAGCGACCGCATCACTTTATGGGCAACAGATGATATAACCCGGTTGGCGGAAGCATCCCAGAAAGATGTGTGGGTACCTCAAAATTCGTCAAACGCATTTCATCTTTGGGGACCTGAAATACATTACATTAATAATAAATGGTATATTTATTGTTGTGCGGATGATGGAAATATTGATAATCGTCAGATTTATGTGCTTGAGAATGAGTCTGCTGACCCGATGAAAGGGGAATTTGTCATGAAGGGAAGAATATCAACTGATGAAGATAATAATTGGGCAATTCATGCCAGTACTTTTGAACATGGAGGAAAGCGTTATTTAATCTGGTGTGGATGGCAGAAACGTAGAGTTTATCAGGAAAATCAATGTATTTATATTGCCGAAATGGAGAACCCATGGACACTGGCTTCTGACCGTATTTTGATTTCCGAACCAGAATATGAATGGGAATGCCAGTGGATCAGTATAGATGGTAATAAAACTGCCTATCCGATTCGTGTCAATGAAGCACCGCAATTCTTCTATTCTTTGAAGAAAGATAAGTTATTGATTTATTATTCGGCAAGTGGTAATTGGACTCCTTACTACTGTGTAGGACTGCTGACTGCCGATACTGACAGCGATCTGCTGAATCCGGCTTCTTGGAAAAAGGCACCGGAGCCTGTGTTTAAGCAAGCACCGGAAAATCATGTATATGGACCCGGTAGTATCTGTTTTATTCCTTCACCTGACGGTAAGGAATGGTATATGCTTTATCACGCCCGTAAGAGTTTGTATGATATGCTTGTTTTGGATAGCCGGACGCCGCGTATGCAGAAAATAGAGTGGGATAAGGAAGGAATCCCTGTTTTAGGAATTCCGCAGAAAGAAGGATTCCCGCTTCGCAAACCGTCAGGCACTCCTGAACGCAAATGAAAATAGGGGGCGTACTTTTTGCAATACGCCCGTTTTATTCAAAAAGAGCCCGTTTCTTTCTTTTCTTATTTAAATGGTCTTCTTTTTCACGAAAAGAAAAATTCTCATCTTTTATTGAATGTTTTTTTTCCTTTTTTTTAGTGCGTATTACTTATGTTTGCAACGTAATCTATTAAATAAATCAACTAATGTAAAACGCGCAATGAGAAATGAAAATCTATTGTCCTTTCTTCTTATAAAGAGAAGAATTTTAAAATTACTGGCTATAAAATATGCATACAGTTTAATTGTTTTATGCGGAATTAGTTTTATGGCATGTTCAGATGATGATCCCGTAAAAAAGAATCCTTATCTGCAAACGAGCACCCGTGCTATGCTGAAAGAGGTAGTGGAAGTGGTGTTTAACAATATCGACAGTAATACTGACGTTACTGTCGACTTTGGTGACGGAACAGTCAAGGAAGGGAAAGCAGCTACGCCTATCACTCATGCTTATACACAAAGTGGTGACTACACGATGTTAGTGACAGCGGGTGAGCATGCAGTACAGAAAAGGATCCGTATTTACGACTTATTGGCACTGACAGAAGCCATGAAGCAATTCAGGGATGCAGATAACAAAATGGTATGGGCTATGACGCATCGCTCTCATACAACAGACAAGACTATTCCCGAAAATTCGGTATCTGCTGTAGAAGCTGCCATCAATGCAGGAGCGGATGTGATTGAATGTGACACTCATCTCACAAGCGATGGAGTAGTTATGGTGTGCCATGACCAGACAATCAATGCTACGACTAACGGCACAGGGGATATTACGAAAATGACTTATGCTGAAATTCAGCAATATAATCTGTTGGACCGGAATGGAAGGGTGACCGATGAGAAGATGCCCACATTGGAAGAGTTTCTGAAAGCAGGGCGTGGAAAAATATATTTCAATCTGGATTATTCTCCACGTACAGCCTCTACCCAAGAGGTGATGAATGTTGTCAAGGAACTGGATATGATGGAACAAGTCTTTTTCTATTGTAACAGTAGCCAGAAAGCAGAAGAAGTGTTGTCTATTTCTAAAAAGGCACACGTGTACACATGGGCACAAAGCGCTTATAAACCTCTGGTAGGACTTCCGGGTAATTACTTCGTGCAATATTCTTATGCTCCCAACGGACAAAGTACTCCTATAGGAACTGCCGTCAGTGAGGGAATGATTCCTACAGTCAATATGCTTCATGTATTATCCGGATTAATACCTGAATATGATATAAATACGACTTATCTGGATGAGCTTCTTCAGATTTATCCTGAAGTACGTATGATACAGACAGATGCACCGGAAGTATTAATCTCCGCTTTACAAGCAAGAGGATTGCGTTAACTTTATCATCTAACATAAAATCATTTATTTATGAAGAATATTCATTTCAAAACGTGTACCTGTCTGTTAGGTATATTGCTGATACTGTTTTCCGGTATACAGGTAAAGGGAGCTTCTTTGGAAGTTCAGCAGGAAAGTAAGGTATCAGGTACGGTGACGGACGAAAAGGGCGAACCAGTTATTGGCGCTTCCGTAGTAGTCGTAGAATCGAAGCAGGGTACTATTACAGATATAGACGGTAAATTTCTGGTGAACGTACCTAAGAATGGACACCTGAAAGTGTCTTATATCGGTTATGAAACACAAGAAGTGGCTGTTAAAAACGGCCAGTTATTGAAGATCGTATTGAAAGAAGAATCGACCGCTTTGAATGAAGTGGTAGTGGTGGGTTACGGTACGATGAAACGGAAAGAAATGACTTCGGCTATTTCGCATATAGGTGCGAAAGATCTGAATCAGATATCCAGCCTCGATGCCTCCATGCTTTTGCAGGGGAAAGTTTCCAGCGTTTCGGTTTCTAACACAGCTCTGGCCGATCCGAACAATCAAGGAAGTATTCAGATTCGTGGTGTCTCTTCCCGTAATGCAGGTTTAGGACCGTTAATTGTGGTAGACGGAGTGCCGGGAGGTGATATGACGAATATTAACCCTGCCGATATTGAATCGATTGATGTATTGAAAGACGGTGCTGCTTCTGCGATCTATGGTACGCGGGGTAGTAACGGGGTTATCCTGATTAATCTAAAGAAAGGGACCAAAGATGGACAGGTTCATACAACCTATAGTACTTCCGTTACTTTTAATAAAGCTAAAAAAGAACTCGACATCATGAATGCGGAAGAATACCGTGCTTATCGCACAGTGTCTAATCCGCTTTCCGATATGGGAGCTGATTCAGACTGGTTTGATGCCGTTACTCAATTGGGGGTGACTCACATGCATACATTGACATTTTCCGGCGGTAATGCGAGAACCAACTATCGGGTGACCGCCGACTATCGTAATGCCCGTGGTATTGATTTGCGTTCCGACCGTCGTGAATATGGAGCACGTGCCAATATTAACCATACAACCAAAGACGGGCTATTCACGTTCTCTGCTAATATAACTCCTCGTGTTATCGACCGGAACAAATCAGCCAATGTATATAGCAATGCTATTAAAAACAATCCGACAATGCCTATTTATGATTCGGAATCGGCTAATGGGTACTATCGTTTTCCCAGTGGAACGGAAGGTTCTAATATCGTAGAGCAATTGAATGAAGAAGAGAATGGTACGGAAATTAAGTTGCTGGAATGGAATGCTACGGCTGCCGTTAATCTGCTGCCTCTGTTTAATCCGAAGAATCCGGACATGGTATTGAAGTCGCAGGTCACTATTTCTCAATATCAAGTTGATAAATTTAACGGATGGTTTACACCGTCTACTTATGGTTCTAACGTAAATGATGGTGTCACCGGAAAAGCCAGCCGTGACTTCGACAAAAGTACGACTAACAATCTGGAATGGGTAACAAATTTCTCTACACGTATCAAGAATCATCAGATCCGTGCAATGGTGGGGTATAGCTATAATTATGGTGTAAATTCCGGAATGTCTGCTGAAAACTGGAATTTCTCTTCGGATGGATTGACGTATAATAATCTGGGTTCCGGGCTGGAAGCGGCAAAAGATGGAAAAACAATGATGGGCTCCTATAAGAATGACCATAAGTTAATCAGCTTCTTCGGACGTGTTAATTATGATTGGAAAGAGCGCTACCTGTTTACTTTCTCTTTACGCCACGAAGGGTCTTCCCGCTTTGGCGAGAATCATAAATGGGGCAATTTCCCGGCTGTATCTGTCGGTTGGCGTATCTCGGATGAGAAGTTTATGAAAGGACTTTCATGGATTGATGACTTGAAAGTACGTTATGATTATGGGGTGACAGGTAATCAGGAAATAGGAAATTATAATTCTCTGGCTACTTACCGGGCTTTCGGTTGGTATCAATACAATGGTAACCGTTTTCATGTATGGGGACCGAGCAAAAATACGAACTCGGAATTGCGCTGGGAGAAGGGACATAATCAGAATGTGGGTTTGGACTTCTCACTCTTCTCACACAAAGTGACCGGTTCATTTAACTATTTCCATCGTAAACAAAGTGATTTGCTCGGAGATTATTCTGTACCGGTACCACCTAACTTGTTCTCCACCATCTATACCAATGTAGGTACATTGCGTAATACCGGTTTCGAACTTGATGTTACAGTAAATGCTGTCCGGACAAAGGATTTCACTTATAGTTTCACATTAGTGGGGGCTACTAATAACAATAAGTTTGTTAGTTTTTCCAACGATATATATAAAGGACAAAAATATTACTCTACCTGTAGCATGGCGAATCCGAATAATCCGGGATATTTGCAGCGGATTGAAGAAGGGGAACGTATTGGTAACTACTTTACATATCGTTATGCAGGAGTGGATAAAAAAGGTGACTGGCTGATTTATGATAAAAAGGGGAATGTGATTCCTGTAGCCCAAGGTACGGAAGAGGATAAGTCTGTGACCGGAAACGGTTTGCCGAAATTCACCGGCTCTATGACGCATAACTTCACTTATAAGAACTTTGATTTGTCTGTTGCCCTCCGTGGTGCTGCCGGGTTTGACATATTCAACGTGCATGATTTCTATTTCGGATTGCAGAGCATGACTACCAACCAGTTGACGACCGCTTATTCGAAGAATGCACATATCACGACAGGTAAGAATGTGATTACCGACTATTTCATTGAACCGGGTGATTATCTGAAGATAGACAACGTCACTTTAGGATATACCATGAACCTGAATAAGAAATATATTGAAAAGATACGTTTGTTCGGTACGGCCAACAATCTTTATACGTTTACGAAGTTTACCGGTGTAGATCCTTCTACCTACGAAGTGAACGGACTGACACCGGGTACTTTCGGAGGAGGATATAACTATTATCCGTCTGCTTTTCAGTTTATTTTAGGATTACAAGTAAGTTTCTAATAAAAGACGATTATGAAAATAACAAAATATATCATTGGATTAGGGATAATGGCAGGTACAGTCATTAGTTTGCCATCCTGTACAGATCTGTCGGAAACGGTGTATGATCAGGTCATGTCTCAAAACTATTATAATACCAAACAGGATGTTATCAACGCCGTTTTTCGTCCGTTTGAGCATATCTATGAATCCATTGTCAGACGTCATGAACACGAAGAACTGACAGGGGATCAGTTGATAACGCCTACTCGGGGAACTTGGTGGTATGATGGCGGTAAATGGGAAAAATATCATTATCATCAATACGATGACATTAATCAGGAAGACTGGACAAACGAGTGGGAAGGCATGTATGGCGGTATCGGTCAATGCAATCTGGTGTTGGATGATTTGTCTCAATTGAATCCTTCTAAATTTAATTTAAGTGACAGTGAGTTTGATAGTTTTAAAGCGCAACTACGTTGTATGAGAGCTTATTGTTATCTTCGCCTGCTTAATAGTTACCGTAATTGTATCTTAACTACGACTTCTGACCAAGCGGTCAATGAACAGCCGGAAAACCGGAAGCAGGTATCTCCACAGGTTATGTTTGATTTTATCGAAAGTGAGTTGAGAGATGTCTGTCTGGTAGCTTTACCTTCCAAAATCGGACAATCTGGTAATGGCGGTCAACAAGGACAATTTACCAAGGCGGGAGCTGCTGCATTGCTGGTACGTCTTTATTTGAATGCGGAAAAGTGGATTGGACAGCCCAAATGGCAGGAATGTATCGATATGTGTGAGCGTATCACCGGAGGAGAATTCGGTTATTATGCAATCGCTAATAACTGGTACGAACCTTTTGACTGGAATAATGAAATGTGTAATGAAGTAATTCTCGGTTTTCCCGGTTCTTATGGATTGACTAGCTGGCATCTGCAAAATGACAAGAGAACTGTTTACGGACGGGCCCTTCCTTATGGTTGTGAGAAATACCTGAAAATTGAAGGAAATGGCAGCCGAAATCCCAAATATGCACTTTCGCCAAGTTATAATAACCAGCAACCACGTGCATTGTTTGATTATGAATTGGGCATGGTTACGCAGAAATTCGCCAAATATGCAGGCGATAAACGTTATAAACAATATGTAAATACGAGTAATAATACACGGGAAGGTATGTTCTTCATGGAAGGGGAAATAGCTAATTCCAGTATTAGTGGGGGATATGCCAAGAATCCGGATAATCAATATGTCCTTTACCTACTTGATCAAGTGGGACGTTTTGAAGGTAACGCAGAATCCGGTTATATTGCCAACCCGAATTATCAGGAGTCTAAACTGGGAAACGGAGATTTCAACTCGGGGCTTTACTGTGTGAAGTATCCTTTCTATCCGTTTGATGGAGGATATTTTATAGAGTCGGATTATACGGAAATCCGTTTGGCGGAGATTATTTATTCGCAGGCGGAATGCCTTCTTCGTCTCGGACAGGCAGGCGAGGCCGGCAAGCTGTTGAACAGCGTGCGTAAACGCAACTATGAAAACTTTACTGCAGATATCGCTTATCAGCCGGAAGGTAACGTGGTACTTGATCTAAAAGAAATGCTTGATGAATGGGGGCGGGAATTTCTTGCGGAGAGCCGTCGTCGGACGGATTTGATCCGCTTCGGAAGATTTCAGGATGCATGGTGGGACAAGAAACGGGATGCAGATACTCATTATGAATTGTTTCCGTTTTCACAGACCCAATTGGAGCAGAATGAATATCTGAAACAGAATCCCGGTTATCCGGATATTGCCCGTTAAGCGGTGAACTGTAGTTATTTCAATTTAGTGTACAAGTTTAAAATGAAGAAAAATGAAAAATAAGTTGCTCACAATATCAAAGATTGGGCTTCTGGCCTTCACTATTTTAGTGAGCCAGGCGTGTCAGGAAGATTATGAGATGGTTGATCCTCCGATGATTACTGATTATGATGATGATCTGGATGAAGAAGTTGTCTTGCAAAAAGGACTGGAAAGTTATTTTGTAACTCAATTCGGTGAAGGGGACATGGATGGTACTTCATGGGATCAGGCAATGGATGTAGCTGGTTTTCGCAAATTATTGAGTGGATCTATCGATCTGTCCAAGAGTACTATTTACATGAGCCAGGGAAAATATGTGATGTCCGAGACCGGAGGACTCGGGGTGATTATCCGCAAAGACATTAAAGCGATCAAAGGAGGATATAGTTTGTTGAGCGAAGGGATGGATCTGACGAAGCGTTCTATTGATACTTATAAGACAGTGATCAGCGGAGATGTAAACGGTAATAATCAGGCTGATTCCGGTGATTGCGGATTATTGTTGGTGAAAGGGGGGATTATTGGGATTGAAGGAGTTACTTTTCAATATGGGTACCTCTCTAATAATGATGCCAAGTCTAACGAGTGTGGTAGCGGAATTTATATCAATGGTAATGCCAATAGTACTTCTGTCGAATTAACGGATTGTATCATCAGGGATTGTAAAACGGAAGCTGTCAACGGGCAAGGGGGAATAGCGGGAGGTACAGCTATTCTTATTGCTTCCGGGAGCTCGAAACTTAACAATGTGAAGTTTCTGGATAATGCGGCGGATAGCCGTGGCGGAGCAATACGGTGTAACAGCGATAAGGCTGTTGTGTTTATGAATAATTGCCTGATAACAGGCAATTCAGTAAGAGAACTTTTTGGAGTCGGTATTCAGGTATCATCGGGACATATTTGTATGAATAATACAACCATTGTCGGAAATTCGGGAAAAGGTGCTGCTTTAAACGGGGGAGGTAGTTTCATGCTCGCTAATAGTACGATTGTAGGGCATGATATTGATCAGGAGTATGGCGCCTTCCGATGTGAAACCTCTATTGATGGTGATACTAAGTTTATTAATAACCTGTTGATTTCCGAGAATTCTACTGCTCCGAGCTTCATTTTGAATGGAGCAAATAAAGAAGCTTATTCAATGGGGTATAACTTATATCAGCGAGTTAATAATTTTACGATGAATATTCTTGATACAGCTTATCCTACCCTTGTGAATGGTAACCTGGCAGAAGAGGGTGTTTATAAGTGGGATATTAATCAGATCGGACAGGTGACTGGCTATGCTACCAAACAAGCTGTGGTTAATGCTGTGAAAAGTTTCAATCCTGCTGCTTCTCCTGTGGTTAATTTAGGTGAAGTCTTTGTGGAATGGATTGGTGAAGATGCTTTCGGATTGGATCAGCGTGGCGTGACACGCAATCCTGATAAGATGCAAATGGGAGCTTATGATGCTGTATTGTCCAACAGAATCTTTAAAAAGTAATTGTGATATGAAAAACAAATTTTATATAATGACCGCTTTGGTCATTAGTCTGACAGGCTGTTCAAACATTGAAGACGGGACGCAGCCGACCGGCAACTTTCCCGAAGATCATATAATCCGTATTGTGACAGAAGTGAATGCGCCTGTGTCGCGTGCCGGATATGATGCAAGTAATCTGGAGAGTTTTGGACTGATCATTCATAACAGTGAAAACATTGCTTATGATTATAATTCGCAAATGGTAAAATCTAATAATGACTGGAATACGGCGGACGGGCAACAAATGCTTTGGGATAATGCAAGAACTCCGGTAACAGTAGTGGCGTATGCTCCTTACATTTCGGAAGCTAGTTTAGACACTCCGTTAGCTATCAACATACAAAGCAACCAAACTACTGAAGAAAATGTGATTGCTTCTGATTTCCTGTTGACTAAATCAATAGTTGATCCGAAACAGGATCTCACCGCAGATGGTAGATTGAAAGTTACTTTGGATCATGCCATGAGCAAGCTGATTATAAAAGTGACGGTAAATAATGGTATGGAAGATGCGGCGATCAGTAAACTGGGCGATATGGCTGTAAATGGTACAATAGCGGGTGGTATTTGTGATTTGTCAGTGCCGGAACCGGTAGTCATTCCACGGGAAGATGCTGTAGCTACAACTATCGCCCCCTATAAGGGTACGGATGGGTATGAATGCATTCTTCTCCCGCAAACAATAATAGAAGGCTTTTCTGTCAATTTCAGTTATGACGGAAAATTGTATATATGGACTGCCGAAGAGCCCATTGAGTTGCAAAAGGGAGTAGAGCATACGCTGACACTGAATGTAAATGAAACGGCACGGTTGGCTACCATGCAAATGAAATATCGGGCAACCGGTCAGATTATCGATCAGAAATAAAAAGGAGGAGATGAGTTATGAAAATTACTAAACATATATTGGCTGCATGTATATTAACGGGTATGGCAGCTTGTGATACGGATAAAGAGATAGCCGTGTTCAATGAAGACTCCGGTGCAATCAAGATCAATGCTGTTATTGATGCTGCATATACCCGTAGTAATCCTACAGGAACAAATGAACAGCAAATGCAATTTAATAATGGAGACCAGATTCTGTTGAGTTGCGAAGATGGTAGTGTGACTTATATGTTGTCTGGAGGGCAATGGGCTCCTACGGATAACTATTATCTTAGGTGGGGAAATGAACCTGTTACTTATTCTGCCTTTTATCCGGTGACTGAAGGAACAAGCGTAGCCAACTTCTCTCTTCCTATTAATCAGCAGAGTTTGGAAAATCTGGCGAGCGCAGACTACATGACTTGCACAGTAGAAGATGCTATAAATGAGGGATCAGGTGTCCTTCATCTGAATATGAACCGGAGAATGGCGAAAGTTATCATGACATTGGACGATATAGACTCACAAAGTAAAGCTCTAGGAGTTAAAATCGGTTCCTATCAGGGATATACGGACGGAAATGTTTCATCGGGAACTGCACTTGTTTCACCGTATGTCACCATTCCTGAAGGAGGGAAAGCCGGACAAAGCGGATGTAAATATACGGCGATCGTAGCTCCGGGAACTGCAAATCCTAATAGTACTTTCGTTTCTTTAAATTACAAGGGGGAAGATCTGGTATTGCCGGGCATTCCTGCAATAAAGGCCGGATTTTGTTATGAATTTACTTTGAAAGTAGAAGGTTCGGTCATTAGATTGAGTGAACCGATTGTCACTCCATGGGAGACTGGTACAATCAATGGGGGAGATGCAACGGAATTGCAATTGGACGCTTATTATGTGAAAGAGCATGCTACAGGGAATGCTACCGGTATGGATTGGGATAATGCAATGGGAGTAGACGGGTTACGCAATCTATTGAGAACTAACACTAACAGTGCGATCACGACTGCGAATGCTAAGAAATTGGATGGTAAGAATATCTATGTGGCAGGCGGTACCTATTTGATAGCAGATCAGGAAGCCGGTCTGAAAATAGAGTATAGCGGATATAGTAAACAAGTCGAAATAAAGGTTGTGTGTGGATATGATCCTCAAAGTACCCGGAAGGATTTAAGCAAGCGTGATCCTGTCCGGTATCTGACTACTTTCACAGGAGATGCAAATAATAACGGCATTGCGGATGCGGGTGATTATTCCTTGTTTACATTAGGAAACCAGATAGATATTACATTTGAAGGTTGTACGTTCTCTTGCGGTTATCATCCCAATGAGAAAATAAATGGCTATAGTGGTGGATTCCTGATTGCGAATGGTAGCAGTGGCAATGCAACATTACAGTTGAATCATTGTATCATTGAAAAGTGCTATAATGCGGGAGTAAATGGTTCAGGTGAGGCTGGTGGTTCCGGTATATTCATGTATAAGGGGACAGCCAAACTAAATCATGTGCAGTTGAGAAACAACAAGGCATCTTCGCGTGGAGGCGCAATTCGTGTCAATGACAGTGGGAGTATTCTTTTTATGAATAATTGCTCCATTACAGGCAATGAAGGCGGACAGTTCGGTTATGCTATTCAAATGTCAAACGGTCATTTATGTATGAATAATACAACTGTTACCAATAATAGTGGTAGAGATGGAACCATTAACGGCGCGGGGAGTATGTTGATTGTAAACTCTACCATTATCGAGGATGGTGCTCAAAATAGCGGGGCTGTTATTCGTTGTGAATCCTGGCCGGCCCGGCAATCATTCTTGATGAATAATATCATCCTGAATAAAAATGCAGCTAATCCGGTTGTTGAAATGTCCGGTGATGATACTCGCCATTTGACATCCAAAGGGTATAATCTGATGGGCGGTACGATCATGCCTGCATCAACCAACAAGTTTACAACATCAGAGTTTGATAAGTATAACAGTACGATTAGCTCTTTAAATGTCGTATGGGATGCCAATCGTTCTGTCTATACTTGGGACGGGAATGTGAATGAGTTTACCCGGACTGCTGCCGACGCTGTTAAGAATGCGATCACAACCGGCTTTAAACCGGATAGTTGTCCTTTCCAGAATTTAGGTGAGGAGTTTGGAAAATGGTTGGATGAGATGGATGCTTTTTCCACTGACCAGTTGGGGAATCCGCGTGATAAAAATGCGATGTGGCCGGGAGCTTATCAAGAATAATGATACAATTTATTTAAACGAATGACAATGAAAAACTACAAACTGATATGGTTAGGGATATTCTGTTGTTTGCAACCTCTTATATTGTTTGCGCAACGGGGAGAAATGATCCGTAAGGCATTTTTAGATCCGAAGTCCGATCAGGTGTTAGTCGTGGCACACCGGGGGAACTGGCGGAGTGCACCGGAAAATTCCGTAGCGGCAATTGATAGTGCCATACAAATGGGAGTGGATATTGTGGAGATTGATATTCACAAGACTAAAGACGGACAATTAATATTGATGCACGATGACCGTGTAGACCGGACAACCAATGGTAAAGGATTGATTAAGGATTATACATTGGCAGAAATCAAGAAGTTGAAACTGAAAGATAAGGATGGAAATCTGACAGAACATATTGTTCCAACATTGGAAGAGGCATTGTTGGCAGGCAAAGGTCAGATTATGTTTAACTTGGATAAGGCGTATTCTGTGTTTGACGAGGTATACGCTGTGCTCGAGAAAACCGGAACTGCCAGTTTGGTGATAATGAAAGGAGGCCAGCCGGTGGAAACTGTCAAAAGTGAGTTTGGAGATTATCTGGATAAAGTGATTTACATACCGGTGATAGGACTTGACGGAAAGGATGGCGAAAAGAAGGTCAGGGACTATATGACACAGCTGCATCCTGCTGCCTTCGAATTGGTTTATTCGGATTCTTCCAGTCCTTTGCCTCGAAAAGTGAAATCGATTATTCTGGGAAAGAGTCGGATTTGGTACAATACGTTGTGGGCTTCTCTTGCGGGAGGGCATGAAGACGATCAGGCTTTAAAAGATCCGGATGGAAACTATGGATATCTGATTGAAGAGCTGGGGGCACGGATTCTCCAGACTGATCGTCCGGGGTTCATGCTGGATTATTTGAGAAAAAAGGGATTACACGATTAATTGTCTGAAGACAATGAGGTAAATGTATTGTTTGGCACACAGATAACGTCGATGAGATCAATAGACGTTATCTGTGTTGTTTTTATCTATTCTCCAAGTGAAAATAATTTTGAGATTTGGCTTGGGTTACTAAAATAGCTATATTTGACTCGCTGAATCGACATGGGTATATAATATGAAAAAAGCAATAATAGCATTTATCAGTCTTATTATTTTTTGTATTGAGCCATTAATGGCATCTGCAGAGTTTTCTTTTAAGAAATATCAAGTAGAAAACGGATTGTCTCATAACACAACTTGGTGTGCAATTCAAGATAGTTATGGCTTTTTATGGATAGGTACGAGTAATGGGTTGAACTGCTATTATGGTAGCGGAAATAAAATTTATCGGAATGTTCTAAATGACAAATATTCTTTAGGGAACAACTTTGTCGGTTCTTTGATGGAAGAGGGTGAAGACCTTTGGATAGGAACAAGTTCCGGGCTATACATTTATGATCGCTCTGACGATCATTTCTTGTATTTTGATAAGACAACTAAATATGGAGTATTCATTAGTTGCGAAGTCAAGAAAATCGTAAAAACTAAAAATGGTTTGATTTGGATAGCTACTTTGGGACAAGGCATCTTTATTTATGATCCGGTAAAAGACGTTCTGACTCAAAATAGTATCCGGACTTTTTTTGCCTGGGATATTTGCCAAGGTACGGATTCTCTTGTCTATGTCTCTTCTATGCAGGAGGGATTATTGTGCTTTGATGAACAAGGAACTTTTCTGCAAAGTTATCCGGTTTCATTCGAATTGAATATTGGCAATCAGAGGATTAACTGTCTCCATAGTATTGATCATGAAATTTGGTGCGGTGTGGGGACGAATTCGTTAGGGTGCTATCAGGAAGGAAGTCAGGAATTAAAAATATATAATACGTCTGCAGAGAGTTTCAGTTCTATTCTTTGTCTGATGGACTATAACGGGAAAGAAATGCTGGTTGGTACAGACAATGGCATTTATTTATTTGACCGTGAGCGTAAGACATTTCGTAGGGGAGACTCTCCGTTTGGTTTATGGGCTTTGAGCGATCCGACTGTACACGCGATGATGCGGGATAATGAAGGTACACTTTGGGTAATGACTAATTCCGGTGGAATAAATTACATGTCTAAACAGTCGAAGCGTTTTTCTACTTATTCTCTGTCTTTGACGGGGATGGAAAAAGCAGATAAGGAGATAGGACCTTTCTGTGAAGATCGGGAGAAGAATGTTTGGGTGGGAACCCGGAATGGATTGTGGTTTTTCAATTCACAAACTCATTCTTTTCATGAGTATTTTTTGAAGAAATCAAATATAAAATACGATATACGTAGTTTGTTGTTGGAGGGCGATAATCTTTGGGTAGGAACTTATGCTGAAGGATTGCATGTGTTAAATCTGAAGACAGGGAATATTAAAAGTTATACTTATTCCCGTGATATTCCGAATACACTTTGCAGTAATGATGTATTAAGCCTTTTTAAAGATCGTAAAGGAGAAATCTTTGTCGGAACAAGCTGGGGATTATGTCGTTATAATCCACAATCGGATAATTTTATAACTGTGATAAATGTCGGTGCTATGGCTTCTGTAACTGACATCTATGAGGATATGTACAATAATCTTTGGATTGCGACTTCAAATCGCGGCGTTTTCTGTTATAATACAGTTGGTGAAGAGTGGAAACATTTTGAACATATCCGGGAGGACCTGACTACTATTACGAGTAACTCCGTGATAACATTATTTGAAGATAGGAAAGGTACGATGTGGTTTGGGACCAATGGTGGAGGATTATGCTCTTTTTCCAAAGAAACAGAAACTTTTGTTGATTTTGATCCGGAAAATATATGGTTACCGGATAAGGTTATTTATTCGATAGAGCAGGATCTGGCCGGCAACTTTTGGATTTCCTGTAATTCCGGGTTATATCAGTTTAATCCTGCAGATAAGAATAAGAACTGTCTTTTTACTATAAATGACGGTTTGCAGGGGAATCAGTTCACAGCGCAATCTTCATTAGCTTCATCGACTGGAAAGATGTATTTTGGAGGAGTGAACGGATTTAATGTTTTTGAACCGAAAGAATTTACAGATAACACCTATCTTCCTCCTGTTTATGTTATAAATATCAGTTTCCCTAATTTGAATAATGAGCGGGAAGTGAGGCGGTTGCTCCGGTTGGATAAGCCTTTTTATACTGTTGATAAAATAAAATTACCTTATGAGAATAACAGTTTTACAATTCGTTTTGCGATACTTAGCTATGAAGATCCTCTTAGAAATCGTTATGCGTATATCTTGAACGGAGTAGATAAGGAATGGATTAACAACTCTTCTAATAATACAGCTTCCTATACCAACCTTCCTCCGGGAGAATATGAGTTTTTGGTTCGTGGTTCAAATAATGACCATTATTGGACTGAAAAGGCAATTTCTTTATGGATTGTGGTTACTCCTCCCTGGTGGCGGACTACTATTGCTTATGTGGTATATGCATTGTTGTTACTTGCTGCTATCGTATTTCTTGGTTGGCGTTGGAATTTGTATGTCAGGCGTAAGTATAAACGTCGGATGGAGGAGTATCAGACTACCAAAGAAAAAGAAATGTATAAATCGAAAATCAATTTCTTTATTAATTTGGTACATGAAATACGAACTCCGCTAAGTTTGATTCGTTTGCCGTTGGAGAAATTGAGAGAAGAGGAAATCAAAGGGAAAGAGAATAAGTATATTTCTGTAATAGAAAAGAATGTAGATTATCTATTGGGAATCATCAATCAGTTACTTGATTTTCAGAAGTTGGAAAGTAGTGCTTTGCAGTTGAATTTGAAGAAATGCAATGTTAATGCATTGGTCAGTGATATTTTTAATCAATTCTGCGGTTCTGCGGAGTTGAGAGGACTGACATTACATCTTTGTTTGCCTCATGAAGAGATTAACATGATGATTGATTCGGAAAAGATGAGTAAGATTCTGGTAAATTTGATAGGGAATGCGATGAAATATGCGAAATCCAGAATTGAATTGAAGGTATTATCAGTAGATGACGAGGTGAGGATAGAGGTCACTGATGATGGTCCCGGTATTCCGGAGGACCAACGCGATAAAATATTTCAAGCTTTTTATCAATTGCCTGATGATCCTGTGGCATCATCTAAGGGTACTGGGATTGGTTTGGCATTTGCAAGGTCTTTGGCAGAAGCCCATCATGGAAGTTTGTTTCTGGAAAATAGTTCCGAGGGCGGTGCTTCATTTGTATTATCTTTACCATTGGGAACTGTAGAAACAGAAGATGTATCTGATGAATTGACTGAAACGGATGCTGTAGATGTTGGAGAAGAGGTGACTTCTGTTTCTGAATTTGCTAATAGGAGATTCACTGTTTTATTGGTGGAGGATAATCTTGAATTGTTAAATCTAACTCGGGAAGCTTTAAGTACTTGGTTTAGGGTGATACGTGCCGGTAATGGAAAAGAAGCATTGGAAATACTCACACGCCAGAGTGTGGATGTTATTGTCAGTGATGTTATGATGCCTGAAATGGATGGACTTGAACTTTGTAATCATGTAAAATCCGATATGGCTTATTCTCATATTCCTGTTATTTTGCTGACTGCAAAAACGACATTGGAATCTAAAGTGGAAGGACTTGAAAGTGGTGCTGATGTATATCTTGAGAAACCGTTTTCTGTTAAGCAGCTCTATAAACAGATCGAGAATTTATTAAAACTGCGATTGGCGTTTCATAAACAGATGACGGACATCACAATTGGTTCATCTTCTTCACTTTCGGATTTTGCTATTTCTCAAAAAGATGTAGAATTTATAGACAAGATCAATGCAATTTTATCGGAGCAGGTTATTAATGAAAATTATTCAATTGATATATTGGCAGATCAAATGAATATGAGTCATTCTAATCTTTACCGGAAGATGAAAGGTTTGTTTGGTATGCCTCCTAATAACTATGTGAAGAACTTCCGCTTAAACAAAGCAGCTGAATTAATTGCAAATGGTGTTCGCATAGCTGAGGCAGCAGAACGGTTAGGCTTTGCTTCTTCTTCCCATTTTGCAAAATGTTTTAAAGAGAAGTTCGGAATGTTGCCAAAAGATTATAAATAACAAGTCTTTTCATGATGGGAAAAATGATGGGAGGGTAGATGAAGTTTAAAAATGCAAGAAGTATACCGTAGTAATATTTTTTATCCATTCGTTTTATATTCTTGACTCCGGGAAAATCGTAATTGCACATAAACCAGTCACTTTCGCCCCTCGAATTTGCAGCGTTTTTGAATCTCCCGCATCTAAACTAACGTGAGTTCGATATAATTTAGAACATTACAAATTGTCCATAGTTCTTTGTATATATTATAGAACAATGATTACTAAAAAGCGTTAAAGGATTCTTTATGATGTCATCTGGTTTATTGATCGTTTGCCCCTCTTGTGCTAAACGCAAGACTGAATCTTTGTCTTTGCTGAGAGCCAAACGCTCATACAGGCTTGAATTATATTGCCGCTGCAATTGACGTACACTCCAATTTTGTTTCTGAGACTCAATTTCGTAAAATCTGCGTTCTTCATCAGATTCAATGCGCATTAATATCAAATAGTGAGACCATGAAAGCGTAAACGGATATTCCCTAGTTGATTTTATGGGGCTTTCGGTGAGTTTTTGAATTTGGTCAACGCTGTTGTTCCAATCTCTTTTGTCGAGTATGTTGAGAAAAATTTGCGACATCTTTTCAATGTTTTGTGTATTGGGTCAAAAAGAAGTTGTATATTTGTTCATCAATATCTAGTCTCAATATAGGTAATCTATGGAATTCATCACATCAACACATTTGAAGCAATGGGCTGACACAAAAGAATGTCAGTCTCTCTTGCCAGAATTGATGAGACGGCTTATCTGTGCTTCCGTGAAGCAGTTGAATAGACTGTCTTTCCCCAGTGGGGATGCTGTGCATATGCCTGAATGGGCCGGAGCAGATACCTGGGTTCTGATTTAAAAAGACCGAACATATAAGAATACCCGATAACTGTTGTAAGAAGCTATCGGGTATTTTTTTATTGTCAGCCCGGTTTCTTGCTTTAGAATTAGAATACAGGCATCTGCCAGATAAATCCTACAGAAATACGGTTAGTACTATAATTCTCCTGTCCCAGCACCTTGGCGCGGGAAGTGAAATCATACGAACGTCCCACGTAGGTAACAAAGAAGTGCAGATTGGTTTCCATCGGGTAATATTCGATACCGCCCAGATATCCCCAGGAAGTACGGTAATTTCCCTTCTCTATTCCCTCGGACGCCTTGCCTACGGAAGCCGTCTCGTACATACCCTTCACAAAAACATTCCATTTCGGAAGAAAGCGGTAATTACATTTGGCAACAACCGAAAGATAGTTAGCATCAAAAGCGTTATGCCCGCCCGGACGGCCTACGATACTGGTAATAATACCTTTGCGGTCAATGTCCTCTTTTGAATACATGAAATCGACAAAAGCATTCCATTTGCCGAGATTCAATTCGTTACCTAAAGCATAATAATACATATTGTGACTTTTGGCCTCGTTCATGACAGAAGCCGACCAACGGGTCTTGAATACGTTATTGAAATTACCATTCCAGTTCAAAGTATAAACCAGCGGCATTTTGCCGGATTTCAGATCGGGAAGATTTCCTTCGGCATCTTCCGTGATTCCGTAAGTGCTGTCGAACGAACTGTTGCGGCTGTTCAGTATTTGCAGGTTAAGTTGTTGTTCGGGAGTAATGTTATAACCTACATTCAGTCCGGTCATAAAGTTACTCATATAGTCGATCATATCGCTGTACTGATAGATGTCGATCGGGTTGAGGTCGAACTCGATACCACCGTATGCGGCACATTGCTTTCCTGCGAAGAGGCTGAACTGGTCATTCAGTTTGATACCGATTCCGGCATAGTCGATAGAAGTCGGCAGATTGTCAATCATACCGTTTGCATCGTTCGAGCGGTTGAGGCGTTGACGATAGCGGTAAGAAAGCCAGTTGTTGATATTTCCTTTGGCTTCGATACGGAGCTGGTGCATATTGAAGTCACCTTCCTGAAAACCATTTTGGAAATGAGCGTCAAAGCTTCCTTGCATATTCAGATAAAGATTGAACTTATCTGTCTTCTTTTTCACGTCTGTCAGTTCTTCAAATAGGGGAGTGTTCGGGTTGAATTTATCCTTCTTCTCCGTTTTTTGAGCATATACTCCCTGTATGCTGCCCGCGAGGAGCAACATAAATATCCATTTTTTCATAAGTAGGTCAGGCTTTTAGTATTCGTTAAAATATTGCTGAATTTGTTTCCAGTCAGTTGTTTTGGTTAGTGCAAGCATTAACAAAACGCGTGATTTCTGCGGATTCAGTTCCTGTGAAGCTACAAACTGATACTTGGCGTCGTCTACCTCTGCATCCAGCGTGGTAGGACCTGTCGGGACACGGGAAGAACGAACCACAAGGATTCCTTTCTGACGGGCGTCTGTCAGTACCGGGAAGATATTCTGATGGATATTCCCATTTCCTACTCCTGCATGGATAATGCCTTTATAGCCGTTGTTGAGCATCGGAGTGACCATATCTGCTTCGATGTTGGAATAGCTGTATACGATACCTACTTTAGGAAGTGCGTTCAGATGAGTAACATCGAAAACGGATTGGGTGGTATGTTTTTTTAGCGTCACCTGATTATAGAATACTTTTCCGTTCAACACATAACCTAGCGCGCCGGAGTTGGGAGCTTGGAAAGTTTGCACGTCGACCGTGTTCATTTTAACCGTACTCTGTGCTCCAAGGATCAGTCCGTTCATGGCAACCAGTACTCCTTTGTCTTTGGATTCTTTTGCGGCGGCGGTAACTACGGCGTTGTAGAGATTCAACGGGCCGTCGGCACTTAGAGCAGTAGACGGACGCATGGCACCTACCAGTACCACCGGTTTGTTGCTTTTAACGGTGAGGTTCAGGAAATAGGCCGTTTCTTCCATCGTATCGGTTCCGTGAGTAATCACGATGCCGTCGATGTCCGGGCGTTTCAATAGTTCGTTTATTTTCTTGGCAAGCGTCAGCCAAACCTGGTCGTTCATGTCCTGCGAACCGATTTTGACAATCTGTTCTCCGGTCACGTTGGCAATGTCCTTAATTTCGGGCACGGCATCGAGTAGTGCGCCGATGGCAACTTGTCCTGCTGTGTAGCTGGTTCCGGTAGCTGAACTTCCTGTGCCTGCAATCGTTCCTCCGGTGGCAAGGATATGAATGTTCGGTTTTGCGGCAAATGCCATTGTTGCAGAAAATAGTAGTGTGATTACTACCAGTCCAAAGCTTTTGAATTGTTTCATAACTGAATGATGTTTAGGTTAATAATATATGTATATTAAAATATTTGTATAAAGAGCAGTCCCAGGGCAATGGCAACAATCGTCGATACCAAGCCGGGCATCATGAACGAATGATTCAACACATACTTGCCGATTTTTGTTGTCCCGGTACGGTCGAAATTGATGGCGGCCACTACGGTGGGGTAATTCGGAATAAAGAAATATCCGTTTACTGCCGGGAATAGGGCGATCAGCATATAAGGCGAAATCCCCAACGCAATGCCCAGAGGCACGAGTGCCCGAACTGTGGCAGCCTGGCTGTATAATAGAATAGACATCACAAACAGTGCGACACCAAACAGCCACGGCATTTGTTGCACGATTCCTTCAATAGAAAGAGTCAGCTGTCCCATATTTCCCTGAAGGAAGGTATCTCCCATCCAGGCAATACCGAAGATGGCAATCACTGCCTGCATACCTGCCGGAAATACGGAACCTTGCGTTGCTTTGATTCCGTCAGTCTTGGTTACTAACAGGATGATGGCGGCAGCCGATAACATCACGATTTCGATGATGGAAGACATTCCCAATGTAACTATTTCCCCGTCGATCAGGAAACTGGGGCGCATTCCTTCAAAAGAACCGAAGAGTACGATAAATGCAGTTGCCAATATAAAGATAAGGACGGAAATCATAGCGGAACGTTTGTTCTTCACATCTTTAATCTCTATCTTTTTATTGTTGAATAATCCTTCTTTCAGACGTTTCTGATATTCGGGGTCTTCCACCAATTCTTTACCGACTTTCATAGAGAATAAAGCACCGACCAACACGCCGACAATGGTAGCGGGAATCGTAATTTTGAGAATGTCGAACAGGGTAATATCGAATCCGGCTAAGAGTCCGAGAAGTGCTACGGTAGCCGCGGAAATCGGACTTGCTGTAATGGCCTGTTGGGAAGCAATGACGGCAATACCTAACGGACGTTCCGGACGGATTTTGGTTTCGGTGGCAACCTCCGCGATGACCGGCAACACAGAATAGGCGACGTGTCCCGTTCCGGCTACAAAAGTAAACAGGTAAGTCACCAGCGGACTAAGCAAGGTGACGTGTGAAGGATTCTTACGAAGCAAATGTTCTGCCAGTTTCACCATATAGTCCAGTCCGCCGGCCGCTTGCATACAGGAAGCAGCCGAAATCACTGCGGCAATCATTAACATTACGTCGATAGGAGGCGCGGTGGGTTGTAAACCAAAAACGAACGTAAGTATAGCCAATCCAACTCCTCCCATCACGCCGAGGCCGATACCTCCCAGGCGTGCGCCAATAATAATAGCTGTCAGAACAAATGCTAATTGTAATATCATAAGATGCTGTTTTAAGTTCCCAACAAAGATAAGTGATTTCTCTCTTTGTATTTTCTTTTTCTTGTATTAACAACAAAAAAGTCTTTGAATAGTTTTTGCATATTTATTAAAACAATAACTAAACTCATTGGTTATTATAAGAACTAACGAAACTGTTATTATTATAAAACAACCGATATGGAACAAAATTTATCAAAAAAAACTCGTACGGAGAGTGACCTGATAGGTAGTCGTGAAGTGCCGGAAAGTGCACTGTACGGAGTACAGACGCTCCGCGGTATCGAAAACTTTCGCATCAGTAAGTTTCATTTAAATGAGTACCCTTTGTTTATCCAGGCATTGGCTATCACAAAGATGGGAGCCGCCGTTGCCAACCGCGAACTGGACTTATTAACCGAAGAACAAACGGATGCTATCTTGAGAGCTTGTAAAGAAATACTTGAAGGAAAGCATCACGAACAGTTCCCCGTAGATATGATTCAGGGAGGAGCGGGTACTACCACGAACATGAATATCAATGAAGTGGTTGCCAACCGGGCATTGGAATTGATGGGGCATCAGCGCGGAGAGTATCAATACTGTTCGCCTAACGATCATGTCAACCGCTCGCAATCTACCAACGATGCTTATCCCACCGCTATCCACATTGGACTCTATTACACTCATTTGAAATTAGTTAAGCATTTCGAGGTGTTGATAGAGGCTTTCCGGAAGAAAGGAAGTGAGTTTGCGCATATCATCAAAATGGGACGTACTCAACTGGAAGATGCCGTACCGATGACTCTCGGACAGACCTTCAACGGGTTTGCGAGTATTCTTGAACATGAAGTGAAGAATCTTGATTTTGCCGCGCAAGACTTTCTGACAGTCAACATGGGAGCCACGGCCATCGGAACCGGAATCACCGCCGAACCGGAATATGCGGAAAAGTGTATTGCCGCTTTGCGCAAGATTACGGGACTGGATATAAAGCTTGCCGATGATTTGGTAGGAGCCACTTCGGATACTTCCTGCATGGTAGGTTATTCGGGAGCGATGAGGCGTATAGCTGTCAAAATGAATAAGATATGCAATGACTTGCGATTGCTGGCTTCCGGTCCGCGTTGCGGATTGGGCGAAATCAATCTGCCGGCTATGCAACCGGGTTCATCCATCATGCCGGGAAAAGTGAACCCGGTGATTCCTGAAGTGATGAACCAGGTGGCTTATAAGGTGATAGGAAATGATCTTTGTGTGGCCATGAGTGGCGAAGCCGCTCAAATGGAGCTGAATGCGATGGAGCCGGTGATGGCGCAATGTTGTTTCGAGTCTGCCGACTTGTTGATGAATGGCTTCGATACCTTGCGTACGTTATGTATCGACGGCATAACAGCCAATGAAGAAAAATGCCGGAGAGATGTGCACAACAGCATTGGCGTAGTGACAGCCCTGAATCCGGTGATTGGTTATAAAAATTCTACCAAGATAGCTAAAGAAGCATTGGAAACAGGAAAGGGAGTGTATGAACTTGTTTTGGAACATAATATCCTTTCCAAGAAAGATTTGGATACCATTCTGGAACCTGAAAATATGATAAAACCAGTCAAACTGGATATTCATCCCAACCGTTGATAGATAGTAAGTGGGAATCGATTCAATAGGGAAATCGCCGGGCAGATCATTGATCTGTTCCGGCGATTTTGATTAAATATGAACGGGACATACAGCGGTTTTCTTCTCTTGTGTCATAAAAAAGAGTTAGTGTATAGCGGGCTGTAAAAGAAAAGCTGTACTTTTATGCTGATATAGATTATTGTGCCATTCAAATGGTGGCGAGTAGAAAATGAGTATAAATGTAATTATATCATTTGGTAGATTGGGAACGAGTGGAAAAGGAATGAAATATCTTCTCCCATAAAGTTTAAAAAACATCAAAGTATCTGCCACCTGCAACAAAACGCTTGTAATGTATTAGTAAATAGGCAGTTGGAGCGTTGCAGATACCTGTTGCAGATACGTTGCAGATAAAGTATCTGCAACGTATAATATAACTAAAGAAAAGTCCTTGATTTCTTTATGCAAAGCTATGGGAAGTTCTAGTTATCTGTAGTGTACTAAATAAGTTGACACTTCTTCAATGCGAAATTCCCATGAAAGAATTAAAAAAGAAGTACACTCCTTACACAGAATC
>NZ_JAHQVH010000067.1:0-25895 GCF_019052435.1 Bacteroides sp. MSK.20.12
TATTACAAAAGTAATCACTTTAAAGAAAGCTACAAATAGTTACCCCCAAGAAATTGCGGGTGAGCCATAATAAACTCAAAATTGAAAATGGTGAGGAATCTGGTACTTACGAAAAATTAGAATACTAACAACTTCCAAACTTAAAAATGCTTAGAATTGATCGTATAACAAAAAAATAATATTTATGAAAACAGCTTTTTTATTGGGCAGCATAGGATCAGGACTAATTCTATTATGCCACCTTTATTCGTTTGTCCAAATGATCATCATGAATCGCCCCGATTATTTGTATCCGACATATTACATCCAATCCATTATCATCTTCATAGCATGGACTTTGATTTTCATTTGCTTTATGATCGCTTACCAAAAACAAAATAATAAATCATGGAAGGATTAATACAATTTACAGGTATAGTGATGATTGCATTTGGAATACTGCAAATCATCCTTTTCTTTAAAATTTGGGGAATGACTAATAACGTCAAACGCATTTGGAAGAAAATAGATAATAAAGACTTTCTTTCCGATGCTTGTGTTTCTTATATAAAAGGCAACTTGGAAGAAACTGAAAGGTTGGCAAATGAAGCTTTTCTGCAGGAAGTAGCTTTGCTTTCTAAATCATCTGAATCTTATGAAGATTGGATTGATAATTATATAAAAATAAAAGAAAAATACACCCGTATCTTCAAGAAAATAGATAAGCCAGCTCCTGACTTTAATAAATACGAAGAACCGAAGATGTATCTACTTTAAACAATAGAGAAAAAAATAAGGCTGACATAACAAGTATCAGCCTTATTTTTTTTACATATATCCATATCACATATTCAAATAATACTCCCTCGTCAACGCTATATACTCCTCACTATACTGATGACGCGCCAATTCCGTCAACAACTCTTCTATCACACACTCCCGATTGGAAAAAGAAAAAGCAATCAGCGTACGTTTTGGAATACCGCCGGGCTTAGTAATTACATTGAGCTGACGAATCGCATACAACTTATTCATAGAAGCTATCGCCTTTACCCGATCAATCACATCCGTTGGAATCACGACCGTAAAAAGTCCGTCTGCTGCCAATAACCTATTTACCCCTTCCAGCAATTCTTCGTAGGTTAGAGAATCATTGTGACGGGCAGCAGCCCTCTGCCGATCCGGACACTCCAACGAATCGACAAAATAAGGGGGATTTGAAACAATCACATCAAATTTATCCGAAGACCGGTATTTCTTAAAGTCAGCCTGCACCACTTCTATCCGCTCCTGCCAAGGAGAACGAGCCACATTTTCCCTGGCCTGTCCGGCCGCCGCCTCGTCTATCTCCAATGCCACAATCTTTGCGTCTGGCAAACTGCGTTGAGCCAACATTAAAGCCACCAAGCCCGTCCCCGTACCAATATCCAATATCCGGCGCGCGCGCTCAACCGAAGCCCAAGCTCCCAAAAGCACCCCATCCGTACCAACTTTCATAGCACATTGGTCGTGCCACACTGTAAATTGCTTAAATTGAAAATAAGGATTCGACATTTTATCCGTTTGTCTTAAAGCTGTTTTATTCTACTATTTTATTGCAAATCGCCAAAAATAAATAATAATTATGGAATACTCCCTCTACAAGCCGATATTTTGGCATTGTTTTTGTGTTTTTATTCTGCGCAGTGCTTTATTATTAGAGAGAATCAATTAACTTTGCAAACGATTTATGCATATCAGTATGACATAAACTAAATTAAAACGAAAAGATGAAAGAAAGATATTTATTGGAAGATGGAAGCGATAACGGCTTCTCGCTAATCACTGACTATGATGGGAACGATGAACAGGCATTTGATGTAAATGTGAAATCTGGTGAAATTCTTCCGGTACTCCCTCTACGTAACATGGTGTTGTTTCCTGGAGTATTCCTGCCGATCACAGTGGGCCGTAAGTCTTCTCTGAAACTCATACGAGACGCTGACAAGAAGCATAAAGATATTGCCGTAGTATGTCAGAGATCGGCACATACAGAGGATCCGAAGTTGGAAGATTTACACAATATCGGTACCGTAGGACGGATTGTGCGGATATTGGAAATGCCCGATCAGACAACGACTGTCATCCTTCAAGGAATGAAACGTCTGAACCTGATAAACATTATCGAAACCCATCCGTATCTGAAAGGTGAAATAGAACTTTTGGAAGAAGACATTCCAAGCAAAGACGATAAAGAGTTTCAAGCCTTGGTGGAAACCTGCAAGGACTTGACAATGAGATATATCAAATCGTCAGATGTGATGCATCAAGATTCGGCATTTGCTATTAAGAATATCAACAGCCCGATGTTCCTAGTCAATTTCATCTGCTCGAACCTGCCGTTCAAGAAAGACGAGAAGATGGACTTGTTAAGCATCCACTCATTACGTGAACGCACATATCACTTACTGGAAATCCTGAACCGCGAAGTGCAACTGGCAGAAATCAAGGCATCCATCCAAATGCGTGCCCGCGAAGATATCGACCAGCAGCAACGCGAATACTTCCTGCAACAGCAAATCAAGACTATCCAAGATGAACTAGGTGGCGGCGGCCAAGAGCAGGAAATAGAAGAAATGCGCCAAAAGGCAGAAAGAATGCGTTGGAACGCAGAAGTCAGGGAAACATTTATGAAAGAACTGGCTAAACTGGAACGCACCCATCCACAATCTCCGGATTACAGCGTACAGCTTAACTATCTGCAAACCATGCTCAATCTTCCGTGGGGTACGTATACAACTGACAATCTGAACCTTAAAAACGCAGAAAAGACGTTGAACAAAGACCATTACGGACTGGAAAAAGTGAAAGAACGCATTTTGGAGCATTTGGCTGTATTAAAGCTGAAAGGTGATATGAAATCACCGATTATCTGCTTATATGGCCCTCCGGGAGTAGGTAAAACATCTCTTGGAAAATCCATTGCATCTGCGCTCAAACGGAAGTATGTACGTATGTCTTTGGGCGGCGTGCATGACGAAGCTGAAATCCGCGGACATCGGAAAACTTATATCGGTGCCATGCCCGGACGAATCATCAAGAGCTTGATTAAAGCCGGTGCATCCAATCCTGTTTTTATCCTGGATGAAATAGACAAGGTCAGCGCCGACCGTCAAGGAGACCCCTCTTCCGCATTACTGGAAGTGCTTGATCCGGAACAAAATACTGCTTTCCACGATAACTTCCTGGATGTAGACTACGACCTCTCAAAGGTATTGTTTATCGCAACAGCCAACAACCTGAACACAATCCCCGGCCCATTGCTCGACCGTATGGAATTGATTGAGGTTAGCGGATATATCACGGAAGAGAAAGTAGAGATAGCCCGCAAGCATCTGGTTCCCAAAGAGCTGGAAGCCAACGGACTTAAAAAGACAGATATCAAGCTTCCCAAAGATACGTTGGAAGCTATCATCGAGTCATATACCCGTGAGAGCGGCGTCCGTGAGCTGGAAAAGAAGATTGGTAAAATCCTTCGTAAATCAGCCCGTCAATATGCTACGGACGGTTATTTCGCCAAGACAGAAATCAAACCGTCGGATTTGTATGACTTCCTGGGAGCACCGGAATATACACGTGACAAGTATCAGGGAAACGATTACGCAGGCGTAGTCACCGGATTGGCATGGACAGCCGTCGGAGGCGAAATCTTATTTGTAGAAACGAGCTTGAGCCGTGGCAAAGGCGGACGTCTCACACTGACCGGTAACCTGGGAGATGTGATGAAAGAATCTGCCATGCTGGCACTTGAATATATCAAAGCACACGCTTCTATCCTGAATCTGGACGAAGAGATCTTCGACAACTGGAATATCCATATCCACGTTCCCGAAGGCGCAATCCCGAAAGACGGTCCGTCGGCAGGTATTACGATGGCCACCTCCCTGGCTTCTGCCCTGACTCAAAGAAAAGTGAAAGCCAACATTGCCATGACGGGCGAAATTACCCTTCGCGGCAAAGTGCTTCCCGTGGGTGGCATCAAAGAGAAGATATTGGCAGCCAAGCGTGCCGGAATCAAGGAAATCATCATGAGTGCCGAGAACAAAAAGAACATAGATGAGATTCAGGAGATTTATCTGAAAGGACTGACTTTCCACTATGTAAACGATATAAAAGAGGTATTTGCCATTGCACTGACCAATGAGAAAGTGTCGGATGCTATTGATTTATCCGTTAAGAAACCCAGCCAGGAATGACATTTGAGCTACAATATACAGACACTAAAAGTAATGCCCGTGCGGGTCTGATTACCACAGACCACGGGCAGATACAAACACCGATCTTTATGCCGGTGGGCACACTGGGCACGGTTAAGGGAGTACATCTGACCGAATTGAAAGAGGATATTCAGGCGCAGATTATTCTGGGTAATACCTATCACCTCTATTTGCGTCCGGGACTGGACGTGATCGAGAAAGCAGGCGGACTGCACCGTTTTAACGGTTTCGACCGCCCGATGCTGACTGACAGCGGTGGTTTTCAGGTATTCTCTTTGGCCGGAATCAGAAAGCTGCGTGAAGAAGGAGCCGAATTTCGTTCGCATATCGACGGAAGCAAGCACGTCTTCACTCCGGAAAAGGTGATGGACATAGAACGCACCATCGGCGCAGACATTATGATGGCTTTTGACGAATGTCCTCCCGGTGACTCGGATTATGAGTATGCCAAAAAGTCATTAGGTTTGACGCACAGATGGCTCGACCGTTGTATACAACGTTTTAATGAGACGGAACCTAAATATGGTTACAATCAGGCTCTCTTTCCTATCGTGCAAGGTTGTGTCTATCCCGACCTGCGCAAACAATCAGCAGAGTTTATCGCGTCCAAAGGGGCCGACGGGAACGCTATTGGCGGTTTGGCAGTAGGCGAACCGGTAGACAAGATGTATGAAATGATCGAGATTGTTAATGAAATACTTCCCAAAGACAAACCTCGTTACCTGATGGGCGTCGGAACTCCTGTCAACATTCTTGAAGGAATAGAGCGTGGCGTGGATATGTTCGACTGCGTTATGCCTACACGAAACGGACGAAATGGCATGTTGTTCACCAAGGATGGCATCATCAATATGCGAAACAAGAAATGGGAAACCGACTTCTCTCCCATCGAAGCCGACGGGGCTTCCAGCGTAGATACGTTGTACAGCAAGGCTTATTTGCGCCATCTTTTCCATGCGCAAGAGCTACTGGCCATGCAAATTGCCTCGATACACAACCTGGCATTCTATCTGTGGCTGGCAGGAGAAGCAAGAAAGCATATTATTGCCGGAGATTTCTCGACCTGGAAGCCGATGATGGTCAAAAGAGTATCAACTAGATTATAAGAAATGAAAAGCAATCGATTTATAAAACGGCTGGACTGGTATATCATCAAGAAGTTCTTGGGGACATACGTATTTGCTATTGCATTGATCATTTCTATTGCAGTGGTATTCGATTTCAACGAAAAGATGGACAAATTGATGGAGCATGAAGCTCCCTGGGATAAGATCATCTTTGAATACTACATGAACTTTATCCCCTATTTCTCCAATCTGTTCAGTCCGCTGTTCGTTTTCATTGCTGTTATTTTCTTTACCTCCAAGTTGGCAGAGAACTCTGAAATCATCGCTATGTTCTCCACCGGCATGAGTTTTAAGAGGATGATGCGTCCTTATATGATTTCGGCCGCTATCATTGCGCTGACCACCTTCACGTTAAGTTCGTACGTGATTCCTAAAGGAAGCGTGACGCGTCTGAACTTTGAGGACCGGTATATCAAACCCAAAAAACAAAATTCGGTAAGCAATGTACAGTTAGAGGTAGACAGCGGAGTTATAGCCTACATTGACAACTATAACAACGCCATGAAAACCGGTAACCGTTTTTCATTGGATAAATTCGTTGACAAGAAGCTGGTTTCGCATTTAACTGCACGCCGTATCACTTATGACACTGCAACTGTTCATAAATGGACAATTCACGACTATATGGTACGCGAATTAGATGGTTTAAAAGAAAAAATCACTAAGGGAGATCGAATCGACTCTATTATCAATATGGAACCTTCTGACTTTCTCATCATGAAAAATCAGCAGGAGATGTTAACCAGCCCCGAACTAAGTGACTATATAGAAAAACAGAAGCGAAGAGGATTTGCCAACATCAAGGAGTTTGAGATTGAATATCACAAACGCATTGCCATGTCGTTCGCTTCTTTCATCCTTACCATCATCGGTGTATCGCTTTCATCCCGGAAAACAAAAGGTGGTATGGGGCTCCACTTGGGTATCGGATTAGGGTTAAGTTTTTCTTATATCCTGTTCCAAACGATTACCTCCACCTTTGCTGTGAACGGAAATGTGCCTCCTGCCATTGCAGTCTGGATTCCCAATATCCTTTATGCAGGTATCGCATTCTTCCTGTATCAGAAAGCACCCAAATAACCAGAAAGCAACAAATAAAAGGATTGCAAGCCTTCCGCAGTCTTCAGGGACTCGATCCGCAGACTGTCCCAAAGTTTCGGATATACCGCAGAAAGAAAGATATAAAAATAAGAAGTTCCGCCTATTCCTGCTAATGCAAGTGTAGGCGGAACTTTTTTGTTGTATCCATTTCCTCTTTTGTCTATTCTCCATTGTTTTCACCTGACGGTGATCCGGAAAATCCCTCTTTCTCCTTACATTCCTAAAATCGTTAACCGATTTCTTTTACATAAGCAGAAAGATCTGCAGCAGAGATGTTTTTGGCTATAATTACACCATTTCCATCCAATAAATAGTTAGTGAATCCCCGATTTAAACGGTATTTCTTAAATAATCCGGAATCCTCGCCTTCTGTTTCCACGAAACAAGTGGGCGTAACTATTTGATCCTTACGAACGGTTTCCTTAAATATTGACTGATATTCGTCAAATGAAACAGAAACCATTTCCACATTATGAGAAGAACGAAGCGCATTGCTTAAACTTACGTTTTGCATCCGGGACTGCGCGTCATAACTTGCCCAGAAACTTAGCAACACATATTTGCCTTTCAAATTTCCCAACTTAAAGGCGGGTTGCTCATTTGACGTAGATTCGATCTTAAAATCAGGGGCTACGTCGCCCTCACTCAAACCTCCGGTAGGTTTGTCTTTCTCAACGAAAGCGGTCAAGGAACAAATTAGTAATACAACAAAAATCCATTTTACATGCTTCATGTAATTCGGTTTTAGTTAATACTATCCGGGACTGTCCTTAAACAGTGGTTTCTTCCCGAAACGTTGTCTTTTCAGGCATCAGGCGAAGAGGAATCCGCTGATTATCAGAGCCTTTATTTTTGAAACCGGGTGCAAAGGTAAGTAAATATTAAATTAACTTCCAAGCAAATAAGCAAAAATCTCACTTTTTGGGTATAACTTTTTATGTTATTTAGCATAAAAACGAACTTTTTTCTCTACTTTTGCAGAGTTAAAGTCTATTTTTATGCAACCATCAAATACTGAATTGATTCTGATTCGAGTTACCGGCGAAGATCGTCCGGGACTGACTGCTTCTGTGACTGAAATCCTTGCCAAATATGATGCTACGATCCTTGACATCGGCCAGGCAGATATTCATAATACATTATCGCTGGGAATTCTGTTCAAGAGTGAAGAAAGACACTCCGGATTCATTATGAAGGAACTCCTGTTCAAAGCTTCTTCATTGGGAGTGACCATCCGGTTTGAACCTATCACCACCGAACAATATGACAACTGGGTAGGCATGCAAGGAAAAAATCGCTATATCCTGACAGTATTGGGACGCAAACTTTCCGCCCGCCAGATTTCTGCCGCTACAAGCATATTAGCCGAACAGGGTATGAATATCGACGCTATCAAGCGTCTGACAGGCCGCATCCCGTTGGACGAATGTCAGACTGATACACGCACCCGGGCTTGCATCGAATTTTCAGTAAGAGGTACTCCGAAAGACCGCATTGCCATGCAGGAGAAGCTGATGAAGCTGGCCAGCGAACTGGAAATGGACTTTTCTTTCCAACAGGATAATATGTACCGCCGTATGCGCCGCCTGATTTGTTTTGATATGGATTCTACCTTAATCGAGACAGAAGTGATTGACGAACTGGCCATCCGTGCAGGTGTAGGCGACGAGGTGAAAGCCATCACAGAAAGCGCCATGCGTGGAGAAATAGACTTTACAGAGAGCTTTACCCGTCGCGTAGCCTTATTGAAGGGGTTGGACGAGTCGGTAATGCAGGAAATAGCCGAGAACTTGCCTATCACAGAGGGTGTAGAGCGACTGATGTATGTATTAAAGAAGTACGGTTACAAGATCGCTATCCTTTCGGGAGGATTCACTTATTTCGGCCAGTACCTGCAAAAGAAATACGGTATAGATTATGTCTATGCCAACGAACTGGAAATCATCGACGGCAAACTGACCGGACGTTATCTGGGGGATGTAGTAGACGGAAAACGAAAAGCCGAACTGCTCCGCCTCATTGCACAAGTGGAAAAGGTGGATATTGCACAGACCATCGCCGTAGGAGACGGAGCCAACGATCTCCCTATGCTGGGGGTTGCCGGACTGGGAATCGCCTTCCACGCCAAGCCCAAAGTGGTGGCAAATGCCAAGCAATCAATCAACACTATCGGACTGGATGGAGTGCTCTATTTCCTCGGGTTCAAAGATTCTTACTTGAATATGTAATTAGACCAAAAAATAGATTATCTTTGCTGACAAATAAAATAAAAGAATGAAGTTTTCCGAACTACAATTAAATGCAAATGTGCTTGAGGCACTTGATGCCATGCGATTTGACGAATGTACGCCTATACAAGAACAAGCAATTCCAATCATACTTGAGGGTAAAGATTTGATCGCAGTAGCACAGACAGGGACAGGTAAAACAGCCGCGTTTCTGCTTCCTGTATTGAACAAATTATCTGAAGGTAAACATCCGGAGGATGCGATTAATTGTGTCATCATGTCTCCTACCCGGGAATTGGCTCAACAGATTGACCAGCAAATGGAAGGATTTTCCTATTTCATGCCGGTATCGAGCGTTGCTGTATATGGCGGAAATGACGGAATATTGTTCGAACAACAGAAAAAGGGACTCACATTGGGAGCTGATGTTGTCATTGCTACTCCCGGACGTCTGATCGCCCATTTAAGCCTTGGATATGTCGATCTTTCCAAGGTTTCTTATTTTATTTTGGATGAAGCAGACCGGATGCTCGACATGGGATTCTACGAAGATATCATGCAAATAGCCAAATATCTGCCGAAGGAACGACAGACTATCATGTTTTCAGCCACAATGCCGGCAAAGATACAGCAATTGGCAAATACGATCTTAAACGATCCGTCAGAAATAAAGCTCGCTGTTTCCAAACCTGCGGAAAAGATTATTCAGGCGGCATACGTCTGCTATGAAAATCAAAAGTTGGGCATCATACGCAGTCTTTTTATGGATGAGGTTCCGGAACGTGTGATTGTCTTTGCTTCTTCCAAAATCAAGGTTAAAGAAGTTGCCAAGGCGTTGAAATCAATGAAGCTGAACGTAGGTGAAATGCATTCGGACTTGGAACAGGCTCAACGGGAAACGGTCATGCACGAGTTTAAAGCCGGACGAATCAATATATTGGTAGCTACGGACATCGTTGCACGTGGTATCGACATCGATGATATCCGCCTGGTTATCAACTTCGACGTGCCTCACGACAGCGAGGACTACGTGCACCGCATCGGCCGTACAGCACGTGCCAACAATGACGGGGTGGCACTTACGTTTATCAACGAAAAGGAACAGAGTAACTTCAAAAGCATTGAGAATTTTCTGGAGAAAGAGATTTATAAGATTCCTATCCCTGAAGGATTGGGAGAGGCTCCAGAATACAAACCGCGTTCGTTCAACAAAAACAGGAACGGGAATTTCTCTAAAAGAAAAGATTTCCGGGGAAAAAGAAACAACGGAGGGAAGAAAAGCAACTACCCTGCGCCCAGACAGAAATAAAATCTGTATTTCCTTGTTTGGATAGAATCTGTATTTCTTATTGGGGAAAACCTGATTTCTATTTGAATAGAATGTAGAGTCCTTATTTGGATGAAGTAATCTCCAAATCGCCTTTAAAGCTCACTTCCATATTTACAACGCTATATATGGAAGTTTCCGGAATGGCTAAAACAGCTTGATAATGAAAACCATTCCGGTTTACTTTCACAAACTTTGTATCTGACAGGATTGATTGCGCCAAGAAATCCGCAGGAACCACTTTGTCGAACATCTGTTTGGTTATATCGCTGGCAAACAGGCTCTTTTTACCTTCGTATACACAGATGTGCATCACATTATCATAGTACACATTATCCATACTAATCCCGTCTTCGGAATAAGTCGTCTTGATGACTCTCATTTTAGATGGATTGATATATACGTATGCACGATAGCGAGTGCCGTTGTAAGTCACTACACTATCGCGTTTGGTTACTTCCGTATAAGTCGGAACCACTAGTTCCTGACGGACAAAATAGATAGAATCATTGAGGTCTTCGGATTTATGCAGTTTTATTACATTATCCGTAATGGAATGAAACCAAAATATATGTTCTCCCTGCTTATCAATCTTGTAATAAGTGGTATCATTTCCATAAGTGTAAAGAATGTCCCGCATTATTTTAAATGCAATGGGAGTACTTTGTGCGTCTGCATAGTAGATGGTATCTCCTTCCACACGCATCAACGGGCTCTCCGTTTCATCGTCCAGCCAAATTCCCTGCAGTAACTCTTTTGCGCTAAGATCCTCTTTCTCCTGTTGAAGAGAATGGGGACTCTTATTGCCGCTACATGCCGCGAAAAGGATTGCCATTAACGATACAGCCACATTTTTCATCATCTATCTTAGTTTTGTATAAAGATACTCCTATTTTTTTTATTTACCAATACAATGGTAAACAAATCCGAGCTCTTCCATCTCTTTTTTATCATATATATTACGTCCGTCCAACACAATCTGCTGGGCCATCGTCTTCTTGATAACGGCCCATGAGGGCAGACGGAATTCTTTCCATTCGGTAACCAGCATCAATACATCAGCATCCAGCACTGCATCGTACATATCACAAGCATAATAGATTTTTTCTCCAATTCTACGCTTGCACTCTTGCACAGCAGCCGGATCGTATGCACGCACCCGACAACCTGCTTCCAGCAATTTATCGATCAGGACTAATGCCGGAGCCTCACGCATGTCATCCGTTTCCGGTTTAAATGCCAGTCCCCACAAAGCAACAGTCTTACCTTGCAAATCACCATTAAACTGTTTCTTTAGCTTCTCAAACAGGACGCTTTTCTGTTGTTCGTTCACTTCTTCCACAGCACTAAGCACCCGCATACTATAACCGTTCTGCTCCGCAGTCTTAATCAATGCTTTCACGTCTTTAGGAAAACAGGAACCACCATATCCGATGCCCGGATACAGGAACTTACGTCCAATACGGGTGTCCGAACCTATTCCGCTACGTACCATGTTCACATCCGCGCCAACGATTTCGCATAAGTTTGCGATATCATTCATAAAACTGATACGGGTTGCCAACATCGAGTTTGCCGCATATTTAGTCATTTCTGCAGATGGAATATCCATGAAAATCACACGGAAATTATTCAATAAGAATGGCTTGTATAACTTGGACATCAATTTCTCCGCACGTGCCGACTCCACTCCCACTACCACACGGTCCGGACTCATAAAGTCACTGATCGCATTTCCTTCTTTCAGGAATTCCGGATTAGAAGCCACGTCAAAATCAACTTTCACGCCTCTCTTATCCAATTCTTCCTGAATAACCGCACGAACTTTACTGGCAGTACCCACCGGAACGGTACTTTTGGTAACTACCAGTTTATATTGTTTCATATTGCGACCAATGGTACGGGCCACCTCCAACACGTATTTCAAATCAGCGCTGCCGTCTTCATCCGGAGGGGTGCCAACCGCACTGAATATAACTTCCACGTCGTCCAGACAGCTTTCTAATGAGGTTGTAAACTTCAATCGTTTTGCTTTCATATTACGGAGCACCATCTCTTCCAATCCATTCTCATAAATCGGAATATTCCCCTTTTGCAAAGATTCGATTTTCTCTTTATTCGTGTCTACGCACGTTACATTCACGCCAATTTCGGCAAAGCATGTACCTGATACCAGCCCCACATACCCTGTTCCCACGATTGCAATTTTCATACTTAATCTATTGTTTGTTTAGAAATTCATTCAAAATAAGCGGCATCTTTAAAGGCAGTTCCCTCTCTGTCTTTCGCCGATAATACCATTTGCGAATCTGCCAACGGCCAGTCTATCCCCAACGTTTCATCATTATACAAAATAGAAGCTTCTGCCTGTGGAGCATACTTGTTATCTACCTTATACGTAAAAACGGCTTCTTCGCTCAAGACTGCAAAGCCATGAGCAAAACCACGGGGAATAAAAAATTGTCTCTTGTTTTCCTCACTAAGCAACACGCAGATGTGCTTTCCAAACGTAGGCGATGATTTACGCAAATCAACGGCAACGTCCAGCACTTTTCCTTTAAGAACACGAACCAGTTTCGCCTGACTATATTCTCCTTTCTGATAGTGCAATCCGCGTAACACGCCAAAAGATGATTTCGACTCGTTGTCCTGTATAAAATCTACGGGACCAATATTAGCATCAAACTCTTCTTTCTTATAGGCTTCCATAAAATAGCCCCGTTCATCGGAGAAAACTTTAGGCTCTATCAGCCATACTCCGTCTATTTCCGTCTGTATATAGTTCATTATTGATAGTGATAAATAAAACGATGCAAAAGTAGTGAATTTTTCGAAGTTTTCTGGGATATATTCAATTTATCTCGTAATTTTGCAGACATGATTGAATTGGCACAACATATAGAGACTTTACTACTGGAAAACGATTGCGTCATTGTTCCGGGGTTTGGCGGTTTTGTAGCGCATTACTCGCCTGCAACCCGCGTAAAAGAAGAAAATATATTTTTACCTCCTACCCGCACAATCGGCTTTAATCCTCAATTAAAACTGAATGACGGCGTATTGGTGCAATCTTATATGTCAGCGTATGACACGAGTTTTGCTGACGCCAGCCGCATAGTAGAAAAGGAAGTAAACGAATTCATCGGTCTCCTTCATGAAGAAGGAAAAGCCCATTTGGATAATATAGGCGAGATTCACTATAACATTTATGGTAACTATGAGTTTGTTCCTTATGACTATAAGATAACGACTCCTTCATTATACGGTCTCGACTCTTTTGAAATGCATGAGCTTTCCGTTCTGCAACAGAAAGAAAAAGTATGGATACCGGCTCATCCGGAGAAGGAAAAGAAGACTTTTGAAATTAGTATCAATCGTGCATATCTTCGCAATGCTGCAGCAATGATTGCTGCCATCGTATTGTTCTTTGCCTTTTCAACTCCGGTAGAGAATACAGACGTTCAAAAAAACAATTATGCACAATTATTACCCAGTGAGCTTTTTGAGCAAATAGAAAAGCAATCGGTTGTAGTAACTCCTGTGTATGTTAAGAGTGATGCAATGCAACAGGCTAAGAAGCTTTCCGCTACTGCTTCAACTTCTTCTTCAACGAAGACTTCATCCACTAAAAAGAATACAGCGGATAAGACTTCCAAGCCAATCGCAGTTAGAGAAGTGAAAGTGGCCAAACAGGAAACGGCAGCTACTGCCCCTGCGGTTAAATCTCCAGAAAGTGCCAATCATCCTTTCCATATCATAGTGGCAGGAGGAATCAGCCTGAAAGATGCAGAAGCCATAGCAACTCAATTAAAATCAAAAGGGTTTGCTAATGCAAAAGCGCTGAACATGGATGGAAAAGTACGTGTCAGCATCAATTCATTCGACAACCGCAATGAAGCGACCAAGCAATTACTTGAGCTAAGAAAAAACGAAACTTATAAGAATGCCTGGTTACTGGCTAAATAAAAATCCCTTTTTAAAAGCATGAAACGAATTCTTTGTCCTAAATGTGAGAATTACCTTTTTTTTGATGAAACCAAGTATAGCGAAGGCCAATCACTGGTATTTGAATGTGAGCATTGCGGCAAGCAATTCAGCATCCGGCTTGGAAAGAGCAAAGTAAAGGCTCTTAGAAAGGAAGAAAATCTGGAAGAAGAAGCTGAATCCCATAAAGAAGAATTCGGATATATCACTGTTATCGAAAATGTATTCGGTTATAAACAGATATTGCCCTTACAAGAAGGTGACAATGTCATAGGCCGCCGTTGTGTGGGAACTTCTATCAATACGCCCATTGAAAGCGGTGATATGAGCATGGATCGACGCCATTGCATCATCAATATCAAACGCAATAAGCAAGGAAAACTTGTTTATACATTACGGGATGCTCCCAGCCTGACAGGTACTTTCCTCATGAATGAGATTCTGGGAGATAAAGACCGTGTACGCATTGAAGATGGCGCTATTGTGACTATCGGAGCTACTACATTTATTTTGCATGCGGCTGAATGAATTTATAGTTTATTTTGATATTCTCGCATAAATTCATCAGCGATATAGAGATTGCCATAGAGATAAAGCCCTGTCTCCTTGTCATGCAAGTCAGCACAAGTCTTGCTTTCATAAAACAATTGTAATGCTCTGATCGGAGCTATTTCCAAACGCTTCGCAAGTTCGGCAGCAATACTACCGATACGATTACTTAATATTATCTCTTGGATTTCAGGAGACTTCACAGGGTCACCTAGCCAATTCTGTTCCATCATAGGTAAGGTATTTATCCGTTATATCTTGGTTTAACAAACAAATCTGGTTATTCGGTTGGTGTTGAGCTAGACGTTGCAATGCTACATCAGTACTCATCAAACCAGACATATACAGATTTACTGTATCAATTACCCGGTCATCAGCAACACCTCCCTCTATATAATCATAAATTGCCGCCGGATTCAGTCCATGACGACTGGCTACAATAAATTCCAACCATTCCGAATCGTAAGCTTTGAACACCTTACAACGAGCCTTTTCCAAAACAAGTTCTCTATCAAGTTGGTAAATATTAATAATGGCTTGGGTATTGCGTCGCTTAGCCGTTGCAATAGCCCAACGACAAGCCTGCTCTTTGATATCTGTAACATAAAATCCACGACCAAAATCAAGATTCTCCCTTCCTAAACGACAAATAGGAACATCAACTCGTTCCGTTCCTCCATGATATACTGTTATTTTCATCGTTTTGCCTCCCAAGTTGTCAGACATTCTATCATATTATCAGTCACATGCTCGCGACTCTCAGTATGTAATACATCATAGCAAGGCAAGATGTAATTCTCAATCATACCTACACGCTTCATGCGGGTAAAAACCTCTTGATATGATTTACCTAATCGGCGTGCCGTACTTTCAATGCAGGACGCTACAAATGCTAATGTCACTTCAGTATGTGATAATTCAATCAGATTTCCCATATTAAATTCTGTATAAAGCTAATTTGAGCTAATTACAAAGTTAATGAATATATCTGGAAACAGATAAAGTTTAATCTTCTTTTTATTGTTTTTGAATCATTCGATCCGTAGGAAGCACAATTCTAGTTCATATTAAATGGCATTACTAATATGAACAGAAATAAAAAAGGATAGGAATCTATATATTGGTAATATTCCTATCCTTTTTTTCATTGTTTTATGTTCAAGCTATATCCAGATGTTCCGAAGAATACAATTTATGAGCTTTCCCATAAAGACAATATCCAATTATAGCCGTAAGAAGTGAATAACCGAAAGAGGGAATCCACCAATAATAGTCTACAAATCTCCAAAGAAAAACAGAGCTTGCTATCCACATTAAAATAACACTCCATACAAACCATTGAGTTACTTTTTGAGTTGAGATAAACTTAGGCAGCATATTATTAGGTACACTTCTATCCGGTTCTCTCATTACTTTTCCATATACAAATATTTCAGATGAAACCGGTGAGATATTGGATGGTTGACTTGAAGTTGTTTCAAAGAAATCGACCTCTCTCTTTTTCACGATTCGTATCCAACTCTTCATCCATTCATAATGTCCGATAATACTAGCCAGCCAACACATAGAAGCAAACCATCCTAAAGTAATAATCAAAAGTGGTAGCCATATACTATCTAAAAATGAAAAAATAGTTCCACTGCAAGGAGTGCATTGAACATTTTCTGATTGCGGTATAATGGTATAAAATGCCACAAACAAAGCGCCAACAAAAATGGCGTAATAGTTAACCCATGTATGATAACGCTGTACATGGAACTGATAGGCTTCAACAGCCTTGTCGTATGCGACTTGTTTTTTACAGATTTGGTCGCAAGGATTTGAACTTAAATTTGAGTTACACATAATTATATAGTTTAAAATTCGATTTCCTCAATTAAAGTAAAATATTTCCATTGTGGATTAGTTGAGTACTTGGCTTTCAAGCCTATTGAAACTCCTAAATAACGAGGATACCGTGTCTCACCTGAGTAATAATCAGAGTACCTACCAAAAGCCGTCGCAAAATAATGATTCTTAATCTCATATACTCTCAACAATGGACAGGTCAAAGCTTTACAAAAGACTTTCGAAAATCTTAATATGTCTCGTGGAAAATTGTCAGATGTCATATAATCCGTAAATGCAAAATAACCTAATTCTTTCACATCTGTTCCAATTGTTAAATATCCGGTAAATCCGATACATCCATTAAAAGCCCAATTGCCAATAGTCTCTACCTTGTCAGGAATAATTAAATTACCAGTAAGTCCTGCACATCCTTCAAAAGCATGATCGTCAATACTCTTAACATTTTCTCCAATAGTAATTTTTCCTTTAAAAGAGCTACAACCATGAAAAGCATAAGCCGGAATATCCGTTAACGCATTTCCTATACTCAATGAACCTGTAAAAGTAGAAGATTGAAATGCAGACCCTTTCATACTTGTTACACTATTCGGTATCACTAAATCTCCTGTTACTTTGCTACAACCAGCAAATGCTGCTGTTCCAATACTCTGCACTCCCTCTTCTAATATCAAAGTCCCGTTAAAAGCAGAATATTCAAAAGCGCGTTCTCCAATAGTTGCAGTTTTTGAAGGAATCACAATATTCCCTGTTAATTTAAGAATGTTTGCAAAAGCATATTGACCAATACTTTCTACTGTCTGAGGTATATAAATGGAAGTAATAGAACTATTATAAAACGCTCTATCTGAAATTGTTTTTAAATTCAGTGGCAATAACACTGTAGATACCAGAGAATTATTAAAGGCACTAGCCGGTATACTTGTATCACTCAATTCTGAAAGATCTACCGTTTTCAAGTTAGGCATAGTCTTTAAAAACTCGTAATCAAAGGTATTCAGATGTCCTGTGATTTTCAATTCTTCTAAAATTTTAGCGTCTTCACTATTGATTTGTTGTTCCAAAGTTCCTGCTGTTGCCACGTAAATATCCTGTGAACTTCCTCCACGCTGAGTAATCTGTATTGTTTCAGAAGTAACTCCCAATTTGTCAACTAATTTAATAATCGAATAACGCAATTGAGTATTATTATTCTGTTGGACATTAAATGTAATCGTTTCATCCCGCATTATGGCACGTGATGTCGGAGCGATAGAAATCCATGTTTTATCCGCTTCCGGAATTTCTATGGTATAATCAATATTAGTGGAAAGCTGCACACTCACCGTACCACCGGTATAAGGAACCGTATAAGAACGGTCGGTGATATTAATCACTCCTTCCACAAAATTGATGGAACGCATGATAGTACGTTCTTCGCCATCGGAAACGAAAACCAATACCTCACTGCTAAGTATCGTTCCCGGTGTAGTCACTTCAATTACTCCGGAAGCATTACCCAAAGATTTTACCACAGCACGGAAACCATCTTGCGCCAAAGCTTTCAATACAGTCTTATCCGTAGCCCCCGTAATAGTATATTGAATGGGATAAGTCTGATTGGCTAATACCCGTATATCCTCCGTTTCATTGAAAGTGATAGACAGCTTTTTGTGTTTGGGTACGGAGATAATGTTTCCGGCTTGCATCTCCAAATAAACATAATCATCATCCTCCGTCACATTCTTGAAGAAAGCGTCTCCACTTGTTCCATCCGCACCAGTCGCTTTTCCTAGTTTTGTCCAGTTCGAACCATTGTCATAAGATATATACCAATAGCCGTCTTCTTCTATCTTCAACTGTGGAGTGACACCATTAGTACCATCCGTGCCGTCTTGTCCATCCGAACCATCAACACCTTGCGCCTTTATCTTATTACCATTATCATCTTTCATCCAATCGCTATTCAACGTCCAATAATAGATACCGTCGGTATCTTGTTTCACTCCGACAACAGGTGTCACCCCATCCTTGCCATCCGAACCGTCTTGACCATCATTACCATCTGCCCCATCTTTACCATGATATATGGTTATCGGTTCACGTTTTTCAAAATAAAGTTTATAACCAATCACCTTCCCATTATCATTCAAAGGTACCACATTAGTTATACCATCTTTTTGTTGTAGTGCTTCAATGATTGATTGTATAGACGAAATATCAGTATTCATCTGTTCACACAAGCTTTGCAACTCGCCAAAAGCATACCAAGTCGGCAGTTTTATAACAGTTCCATTCGACAAGGTGAAAGTAACAAAGTCCTGACTGGAAGTATAATCTATATCACTAAACATATCGTCACCATCCACTCCATCTTTACCAGTATCACCTGTAGCCTGCCCTATATTCGACCACGTACTGCCATTATTCATCGACAGCCACCAACGACCATTTTCTATTTTCAATTGTGGAGTAATGCCATCCATACCAGGTTTACCATCCATACCAGGTTTACCATCTATACCATTTTCTCCATCTTTTCCATTTTCACCTACTGCCTTTACTTTATTCCCGGCATCATCAATTAACCATTCTCCGTTTAACGTCCAATAATAAACATTATCCGCATCTCGTCTCACGCCAACCACCGGCGTTACTCCATCCTTACCGGCAATACCCGTATCACCTTTATCCCCCTTTTCTCCATGATAAATAGTAATGGGATCTCCCTTTGAAAAAGAAATAGTGTAACCAACCGTCTTACCACCTTCTGTAACAGGATTTACTTTTGTGATGCTTACATTACTTTGCAAAGCTTGTAGTAACGTTTGCAACGCTCCAATGTTTCCATTCATCTGTTTACAGAGTTCTTCAAGTGAAGTTACCCTGCCATCCAATTGATGAATACTATCCCATAAATCATCAGTGTTTGTTTTGCAGCTATAGAATGAAGTACTTAAAGCTGCAATCATTAAGAAAAAGAATACTGTCTTTTTCATCATAATTATTAGAGTTTTTGTCGCCACCTCAACTCCTTAGCAGTGGTAAGTCTATAAAAAAAGTGTGGAGTCGTTAGTTTATCTGTTAGGAGGTTCTGGTAAAACCTTGACATAAATAAACAATACCCCACACTCGTATATATATGTAATATAAAATTACACACGACTATACAAGTGATGAGTGTTATTGCTATCCTTATGTCAATTGAAATTTACCAGATTTCCTAACAAGGATAAAAGCTAAACACTTTCATCTATTAATATGTAATGTTGCACATACAAACACTATTGCTGCAACGCTACAAAGATAGAAAATATTTCGCATAAACAACACTCTTGGGGTATTGAGACTGCAAATTTGGGATAAAATGAGATGAAAAGCAATATTGAAGATTAATTATCTTCATTGTATCTTGAGGATAATACGCGTTTGAACAATCTACTGCTATAACGCGGCAAAGATTGAAAATATTTTCACAAATAAATTTTCTAGAAGAAGCTAACAGAAGAAAAATCAAGATACTTCTTACTTTTTGATAAAATAGGTGATAAAAAGAGATAGGAAAACAAATTATAAATCCAGTAGAAATCCTACTTTCCGCATACAAATCTTACTAAAATTTTGCACCTAACAGTAAATTCACCGTTGGGCAACGGCAAAAATGTCGTTAGGCAACCACAAATTCACCATTGCCCAACGGCGAATTAGAGCATTTCTACCCGAAATATCAAAAAAATAGGGAAAGCTCCTGAAAGAACTTTCCCTGTCTAAAGTTATTTTTTAGTAAGAATTAAGCTGCCGGATCCGGAGCTTCTCCTGAATCTCCTCCAGAAGAGCCACCTCCTTCGCTAGGTTCTCCACCGTTATCCCCGTTAGGATTGGTTACGTTATCTCCAAACAGTTCTATACTAGCTGATCCAAGCATTTCCTTGAATGCACCTCCCGGAGTAAAGACTATCTTCCTCCTAATAATAGTATTAACACTCACGTCTTCAGCTTTATCTTGGCTCTCGGCATTAATAGCTGGACGAAATGAACCGAACTCTCCCAACTTTACAGAGAATCCTTCTTCTAAAAATGACACCATAGTATCTTGCACTCCTTTCAGTACCACATCCACCATAGCCCGATGAACACCTGTCCGCTGATTTACTTCATCACATAACTTGTTATAGTTGATGCTCCCAACTAGAACGTTTGCTGCAACATACTTTTCTACCTTATTTTCCTTATCGAAACATAAGGTAATTTTTTTCTTTTTATATCTGATAGCCATATACGCCTAAGATTAAAAAGTTAAACAATATTAGGAAGCCACACTATTGACTTCGCAACAAAGGTATGAACACATTACGAGATTTACAAGCAAGATTACCATGGTAAAAAAGGTCTTGATTCATTGTATTTTACAGATGACTTTTTTATGCAATATTCATCATGTCAAATTCGTTTTCTCCTTATAAACCAAGCATTTATAAAACAAAAAAGTAGAATAATAATTCATACAAAAAGAGACAAAATTGGTCATTAAGGATTTGAGTCCTTTCAAACCGTGAAAATGAAGAAAAAGAAGGTTATGGAAATAAAAAATACGAAGAATGCAAATTTGATCTTTAACAATTAATAACTTACCGTCTCTTAATTATCTAACAGTTAAGGGCATTTTGATAGTTGTATACTCTACCAAAATGCCCTCTACTTTTATCAACCTTAGGTTATATCTTATATCTTACAGAATACCTTTCACAGTTTCAAGCATTCCTTTTTCCTGGATAGAATCCAAGTTTGCTTTTACAGCTTCTGCCAATCCCGGGATCTTATTCAAATCTTCTCCCCAGATAAAGTCAGCAGCCAGTACACCTTCGGTTACTTTCTTTGTACAACCGGTTGCCCAAAGTTCTTTCAGCAGGTTCATGATTTCAGGAGCATCATTTGGTACAATTTCAGCGCCGTCAGCACGTACACCACCTTTATAATAAGTAATGATAGCGGCCAAACCAAGTACCAGGCCTTTAGGAAGTTCGCCCTTACGTTCGAGATAAGTCTTCAATCCCGGTAAATCACGAGTTTCATATTTTGGGAAAGAATTCAGCATAATGCTTGTCACTGCGTGATCTACGAATGGATTGTTGAAACGTTCCAATACGTCGTTGGCGAATTTCTCCAACTCATCTTTCGGTAAATTCAATGTTTCCATCAATTCATCGAACATTACCTTGTGGATATATTTACCAATAACCTCATGTTCACAAGCTTCACGCACAATATTCACACCAGAAAGATAAGCAACCGGAGAAAGAACTGTGTGCGGGCCATTCAACAGAGTTACCTTACGTTCGTGGTAAGGAGCTTCCGAAGGAACAAACAACACATTCAATCCTGCCTTATCAGCCGGGAACTCTTTAGCAATTTCCTGCGGAGCTTCAATCACCCACAGATGGAAGATTTCAGCCTGAACAACCAAGTTATCATCGTATTGCAGTTTTTCTTTGATAGCAGCAATATCTTTGCGCGGGAATCCCGGAACGATACGGTCTACCAATGTTGCATATACGCCACAAGCTTCTTCAAACCATGTTTTAAACTCATTACCCAGGTTCCACAATTCAATATATTGATAAATAGTTTCTTTCAACTTATGTCCATTCAGGAAAATAAGTTCGCAAGGGAAAATAATCAAACCTTTTGTCTTATCACCATTGAATGTTTTGAAACGATGATACAGCAATTGAGTCAGTTTACCTGGATAAGATGAAGCAGGAGCATCTTCAAGTTTGCAAGACGGATCAAAAGCAATACCAGCCTCTGTAGTGTTTGAAATAACAAAACGCATTTCAGGTTGCTCTGCCAACTTCATGAACTCGTCATTTTGAGAATATGGATTCAATGCACGACTGATTACATCGATCATTGTCAAGCTGTTAACAACTTCGCCTTTATCCAATCCTTGAAGATTAACATGATAAAGATCGTCTTGTGCATTCAGCATATCGACCATACCTTTATCAATGGGCTGAACCACTACTACACTGCTATTGAAGTCGGTTTTCTGGTTCATGTTGTAAATAATCCAATCAACAAATGCACGCAAGAAGTTACCTTCGCCAAATTGGATAATACGCTCCGGACGTTGTGTTTTAGGAGCAGTTTCTTTGTTTAATGCTTTCATGTTAGTTGTAATTTATAAAGTTGATATTATACAAATTCAAAATAAAAATCAATATTCTCCTTAATCAGGATGTCGATAGGCATATACTTTACAGGTTCAACAGACTTCTTAAACACAACATGGTCGCACAGAGCCTTCACCCCGCAATACCCTTGCAATCCCGGACGTTGCCCGATTAAATAATGCACATCACCTGATTTTAGCAACTCTACATTTGCTTTCAGAAGGTCATATCCTATCAGCCCTTTCATGCTACGTCCCGCATGACGGAGATACTCTCCTAACTGATACACCCTGGAATTAAATACAACTCCCAGCGCAGCCTTCGGATGTGCCCGGAAAAACTCATCTAATGTCTGTTGATTGCTTTCCTGATCAGATTTATTGAGTATAACCTCATGGATTACCAGGTTGTTATATTCCTCGGCTATGTAACTCATAAAACCGTCCAAACGACGTTGCATCTGTATTTCAGCCGGATTATCTTTGTTATTACTTAAGAACAAGACTAACTCCTGACCTTCTCCCGCCGAATAGTTGCGCATCAATATTTTTGCTGCAATATATCCGCTCTTATAGGAATCCTGCCCAATATACGTCAAGGCTCTCGCTTCTTCCATATTGAAATCAACAAAAGCATAAGCTATCTTATTTTCCTGTAGATAAGCTGTCAGCGCCAGCGTCTCTTCCCGGAAATTCGGAGAAATCAACACTGCGTCCACATTCTTTTCTTTTATAGCAAGGCAGGCTTCCTGATAACTTTTCTCATCTCCATGATGGTAACACAGATAATCTATACCCACATTAAAAGGACGCAACTCTTGCCGGGCACGCTCAATCCCCCCGACTACCGAATGCCAATAGTCATGTTCTATATAATAAGGTATCAGGCAGAGGAAAGAATATTTCTTTTTAGCAGCCAAACCGATAGCAAACACATTGGGTTGATAATGAATCTCATCCAGTACCTTTTGTACTTTAGCTTTGCTTTTGGGAGACACGTCGCCACGATTGTGCAACACCCTATCCACCGTTCCGGCGGAAACACCGGCCATACGGGCTATGTCTTTAATGGTATAGTTCTGGTCCTCCATAGTGCTAAAACTTAAATATTATAAATAATCGCTGCAAATATACGAATTATTTTGTTACTCCAAGTAAATTTTCTATTTTTGTGTTCGATAACGGTTAATAAAACTAAAACAAGATTTACGCCTATTAGCTTTAAAATCAATACGATATAGGTATAAATACAGAAAGTAATAATTTTATATACTTAAAACACAGTAATAATGAAGAACTTCATGGACGAAAACTTCTTGCTGCAAACAGAAACCGCGCAAAAGTTGTATCACGAGCATGCGGCTAAAATGCCGATCATCGACTATCACTGTCATCTCATCCCCCAAATGGTAGCTGACGACTACAAGTTTAAATCACTGACTGAAATCTGGTTGGGCGGTGACCACTACAAATGGCGTGCAATGCGTACAAACGGCGTAGATGAACGTTTCTGCACAGGAAAAGATACCACAGACTGGGAAAAATTCGAAAAATGGGCGGAAACAGTTCCTTATACTTTCCGTAATCCACTGTACCACTGGACTCACCTCGAATTGAAAACTGCATTTGGTATCAATAAAATATTGAACCCACAAACAGCACGCGAAATTTACGATGAATGTAACGAAAAGCTGTCTCAACCTGAATATTCAGCTCGTGGAATGATGCGTCGCTATCACGTAGAGGTAGTTTGTACTACGGATGATCCTATCGATTCACTGGAATATCACATCAAAACACGTGAAAGCGGATTTGAAATCAAGATGTTGCCAACTTGGCGTCCTGATAAAGCTATGGCTGTAGAAGTCCCTGCTGATTTCCGTAGTTATGTAGAAAAGCTGGCAGAAGTTAGCGGTGTTACTATCTCCAATTTTGATGATATGATCGCTGCTTTACGCAAACGTCACAACTTCTTCGCAGAACAAGGTTGCCGTTTGTCTGACCACGGTATTGAAGAATTCTACGCAGAAGATTATACCGATGCTGAAATCAAGGCTATATTTAATAAGGTATATGGCGGTACAGAATTGACCAAAGAAGAAATTCTGAAATTCAAATCAGCCATGCTTGTTATCTTCGGTGAAATGGACTGGGAAAAAGGATGGACTCAACAGTTCCACTACGGCGCTATCCGCAATAACAACACCAAGATGTTCAAATTACTGGGCGCTGACACCGGTTTCGACTCTATCGGTGAATTCACCACAGCCAAAGCAATGGCTAAATTCCTTGACCGCCTGAATACCAATGGCAAATTGACTAAAACAATCCTTTATAACCTGAACCCATGCGCAAATGAAGTGATTGCAACTATGTTGGGCAACTTCCAAGATGGTTCTATCCCGGGAAAAATTCAGTTTGGTTCGGGATGGTGGTTCCTCGATCAAAAGGATGGTATGGAAAAACAAATGAACGCCTTGTCTGTGCTTGGTCTCCTAAGCCGCTTTGTAGGTATGTTGACAGACTCTCGTTCTTTCCTGTCCTACCCGCGTCATGAATATTTCCGCCGTACATTATGTAACTTGGTAGGACGCGACGTAGAGAACGGAGAAATCCCTGCATCTGAAATGGAACGCGTAAACCAAATGATTGAAGATATCAGCTACAACAATGCTAAGAACTTCTTCAAGTTCTAACGGATTAGTAGTTACACTATAAAAAAGCCGCTACCAAATCGAATATGCTTTGAGTAGCGGTATTTTTATGTTCTATTATTACCATTCATCCAACTCCACAACTTAGGGCTTATCTTATGCATTAACAGTAGATTCACAACACAAACCACAACGCCGACAAATCCCCAAAGCAATGTTTCATTCAGCGTATAATAGTCTTTAACCTGAATAAACACCCAAATACAATACGGTAAACATAATACCGACGTAACAATAACAGGTATATACTTTCTTATCACCAAAAACTGAATGATATGCACTATCAGGTGCAAACCAAAGGCAATCAAACAACAATACCAAGCCGTCAAATCATTCATGCAGATTGACATAACCGTACAGGCTGATATAATTATAAACTCTTCCAATACCGTCAAGGCAAAAACCGGCGCATTACTCAAAGAATCTACTTTATCTTTCATAAAAGGGAAGCGCATGTACAACATAGCCTTGTTCTTATCCAACCATGTCGGAAGCATTATTATCTCTTCAAATTCATGAATCATGAATACTATGGGCAATAAATATAGGTATTCCATCGTTTTTATTCCTTATTATGGCTCAGTTGTAATTCTTGGGGGATTAAGTTTAGTCAATTCCCTTCATGCATATA
>NZ_JAHQVH010000008.1:0-156370 GCF_019052435.1 Bacteroides sp. MSK.20.12
TTGAAGAAAGATATATTGGCTACTTATCGAAAGCGTGCTATCGATGCTCGTTTTTTATCCTTGGCAGACAATAATAAGAATATAAATGTTGGGCAGGAAGAGTGGATACTTCAATTGCCTGTTTGTAAAGTAGCTGATACTCGGCTGGCTAATGTCTTGTATAATCAAGATGTTCGAACGGTAAAGGACTTATTGGAAATCGTATCGGGAAGAGGTTGGAAAAGTCTGTTGAGAATAGAAGGAGTAGGAAAAACTTCCTACTATCATTTATTATCCAAACTTCAGATGATAGGTGTTGTGGATGAAAGTCTGGACAGGATTCTTGCCGGACATTCTGTTGGTCAGTTTGATAATAAATGACGGTAGGACATAATGATAAAGGGAGATGATATCACATCAATGGTAAGTACATGACAATTTATATAATTCGCTTCCTGCCAATAAGAAAGCGCCTACGCCATATACATCTGTTGCATCGAATCCGGCAGCTTTGGGTGCGGCACCAACAGGTTGTATATATCCCAACTTTCCATCAGAATGAACAGCTTTTACTAATGATTGCCAACCTTTTTCAAGAACCGGCTTGTAAGTTCGTTGAGGCAGGTAACCATTGCGAATTCCCCAAGCAATACCAAAACACATAAAGGCGGAACAACTATTCTCTGGCATTTTGTATGAATCAGGATCTAGTAAGCTGGTACGCCAATCCCCGTCTTTGCATTGAGTCTTGCGAACTGCTTCTGCCATTTCTGTAAATAACCGGATATAGTAGTTACGTGAAGGGCAGTTGAGAGGTAGATTATCGATAATGAGAGGAAGGCCGGCAAATACCCAACCATTGCCTCTTCCCCAGAATTGTTTACTACCATTTTTTTCACGGAGAGGAATTCGTTTATTGTCTCTATAAAAGAGATGATCTTCTTTGTCGTATAGTGAATCTACACATTCTTTATATTCACTGTCCATATAATTTAGATAGATTTTATCTCCGGTTATTGTATATAGAGCCGCATAAACCGGAGGTGCCATAAACAAGGCATCCGACCATGACCAGCGTTCCGTTGTTCCTATAGCATCCGTTTTTTGTAATGTAGCTTTTGAAGGATGGGAAGCTACGTAATAAGCCCGTTCCATTACAGGTTGTAGCATACGTTTGTCATCAAATCTGCGGTACATCTCGATGAATGCTTGCCCCACACAAATATCATCGGCATGATATACACGGTCCCACATATTCCACTTATGCTTTTCGCCGATAGTACGGACAAAGTCATAGCAAGATTGATTTCCCGAGACTTTTCCCCATTCTGTCATTCCACGATACAGAGCGCCGTTTGTCCAGTCCAGTGGATTATGTTTTACTTCGTTGTGATGGGTAATTTGCCACTCGGATACGGCATTACAAACTTTGGTAATATCTTCTTTCTCCATCTTTGATGAAAAAAGTTGTTGAGCATTCAGGCTACAACTTATTGATACTAAAAATAAGGAGAGAATCTTTTTCATATATAATCTGTTTTAGAGGGTTTTATAGTTTTATGGCCTTGTCCAGTTTTACATTGGGATTACCTGACCATATTTTTTTTCCTGTCCATTCCTCATAAGGGGCACTCCAGAATTCATCGGTGACCGGAAGCCCTAATGCTGTGAATACAGTAGAGCATAAATACAGGCTGCCGGTAGAAATGTATCTTTCAGCTATTTGTGGTTGATGTCCTGCAAACCCTAAAGTCAGCCATCCATGTTCGTCGAAATTCCCTTTTATAGCCATGTGCCTTTTTATAACAGCAGTTAGGCCGCATCGGACTTGTGACTTGGTAATGGTAGTTGGTAGCAAATCTTTTAGAGCTGCTGTTGAAAGTACATGGAACGTTCCAAAACGGTATGCTATAGAACGGCCGATTACAGGGTATGCTCCATCCGGAGAAATCATTCTTTCTTGTTGTTCGGCATATCTGGAGAAACGTAGCTGTTCTTTTTTATAAAAGTCGGTTTCGCCTTTGTTATGTTTCTGCATGATTTCCAGAATATCCAGGAGCATTGGATGAATGACAAAACTGTTATAATAATCCATATGTAAGTTTATTCCGTCACCATACCAACTATCGCCTTTATACCACTCTTTGAACCGCATAATGGCATACTCTATGGGATGCATATTACATTTACCAGTCAATTCCAGCAGGGTAGCTTCAACCATAGCAGAAAAGAGTAACCAGTTACTTTCTACCGGCTTAATCTTACTTACTTGTTGTAAAGCGTTCAGGATATTCTTTTGGGTTTCAGCTGATAGTTTACTCCATATTTGTTTCGGGGAACGCAGCAGTCCTTGGCAAAAGAACGCAGTATCTACCAGAGGTTGCCGGGTGACTGTAAAATTCAGATAATCCGGAGATTGGGGATTGAATCCGTGATTGATGGACTCAATCATCAGGCGGATGTATTTCTCACGTATTTGTCCTTCTTGTGTATTGTCCGGGCCGAGTTCCAGCCAAGGAGCTATTCCTACAAACAAGCGTCCTAAAGCTTCCAGATGAGTGGTACGTGCATTGGATGGATTAGGCACACCGGAGATCGTTTCTACAGGCATGTTCTTCTTTAGTTCTCCCTTACTCATGCTATTCAATAATGGGTCGGCAATTTGAGATAATATGTTGACCCAATATATCCTGTCTTCCTGCCCTGAAGTTGTTTGTGAATAACCTGTGAGATTAAACATCAGAAAGGCAACAATTAAAATACTATATCTCATGATTTTATTTTATGGTTTAATAAACTTGTCTATTGGGAAATCTATACCGCCAAATGCTTTTATACTTGTCCATGGTTCAACTGGATTACACCAAAAAGGGTCATTGGCAGGGAGTCCTAAGGGCAGGAAGCCTAATGAGCACAGATAAACGCAAGGAGTAGACAGATAAATATCTCCTAGTTCCGGTTGTTCACCACAAACTCCGATCGTCAGCCAACCTTCTTTATCGAAAGTCCCCGGCTGTTCAAAAAGACGCTTAAGCATGGCTGTCATGGCTCCACGTACTTGTCCGGGCTTCAATGATTCCGGAAGTTTTCCGAATAAGGCGCATGCTCCCAAAACTTGGAATGCTGCTGAACGGTAACTGACAGAACGGCCTAGTACCGGATAGCTGCCATCGGGAGCTATCATGCGCTCTTGAATTTCGGCATAACGAATAAATCGTATCCATTCTTCATTCAGAAATGACTGGAAGGACGGCCTCTGTTTTACTGTCACTTTCAGGATTTGCAGTAACATAGGATGGATAACATAGCTATTATAATAATCTAAATGAAAATCTGCCCCATCTCCATAAACGCCATCTCCTTTATACCATTCTCTATGAGAAGTCAAGGCTCTTTCTACTGTCGGAAAATTCCATTCTCCGGAAAATTCTTTTAATCCGCACTCCACCATGGCAGAAAATAACAACCAATTGTTATTTCCCGGTTTCATCGTACGGGTCGATTTCCACTGTTCAATGAGTCTTTTGCGGGTGGTGTCATCCAGATTTCCCCATAACTGTGTAGGTGCTTGCAATAATCCTTGTATTAAGAATGCACTGTTTACTAATATCTGACGGGTAGCTGTGCTGTTGAAATAATCATTAGATTCCGGGTTTACAGAGTTTGCCAGAGCCTTGCACGTCATTTTAATATATTTTTCACGTAGCTTGCCTTCCGGAGTATTGTCTGGTCCGAGTTCCAACCACGGTGCTATTCCTGCGATGGTTCTGCCTACAGCCTCCATGTGAGTGATAAACTCCCGACTGCTGGCTAAAGCTGATGACGAACGCCCGACAGGAATATTTTTTTTCAGTTGGTCTTTGCTAAGATTGCTTATCACCGGATCAGCTATTTTTACGAGTGTCTGAATCCAATATTGTCTGTCATTATTAAGAGTATCACGTATTTGTGAATATGGCATAGTAGAAGTTGATTGATACTTCTTCATCACTTCCTGCAGCTCTTTTACTTTGTTCGGATATTGTAGATGAAGGTTATTCGATTCTCCGATATCTTGTTTTAGATTAAACAATTCGGGGACATCTCCTTTTTTGAACTTACTATTACCTGTTTTAGGCAAATAGACCCAATCACCTTTGCGTATACCGTGAACTTCACCACCTTTTACATAAACATATTCGTCACGTAACCGTAGAGAAGGATTTTTGAGAAAGGATGAAATATTTATACCGTCAATCTTTTGTTTGAAAGATTGGCAACCTGCATAGTGCATGATTGTAGGGAAAAGGTCGATGCTGGCAACTATTGCGTCACTAGTTACACCGGCAGGTATACTCCCTTTCCAACGGATGATACAAGGAACTCTGACGCCTCCTTCATAATAAGAGAACTTACCGCCTCGTAATGGCTCAGCGGAACCTCCGTCTTCTTTGAAAGACAACCACGGTCCGTTATCCGATGCGAAAATAACTAAAGTGTTTTCTGCTAATTTCTTTTTGTCAAGGTAATCGAGTAAACGGCCTACATTCCAATCAATTTCTTCTACAACATCACCGTAGAGTCCTCGTTTGCTTTTACCTTTAAATTGCTCGGAGGCAAATAACGGTACATGAGGCATTGATGGGGTGATATAGACGAAGAAAGGTTGCTCCGGATTATTTTCTATAAAATCTATGGCATGATCAAAATAACGTCGGGTGGTAGTAGACTGGTCGCAGGGATACTCAATAATTTTATCTCCTTCAAATAGTGGAGAAGCGTTGTTCAACCTTTTTTTTATATCTGCTCTACTGGAAGTTCTCACAAATTCCTGGTCTTCTTTCGCTTTTGACAAATTATATCCTTCTCTGAAGGTTACATTGGAAGCAAATTGCTGGGAAGGGCCGATATACATATCATTACTGTATGGTATCCCATAGTAGTAGTCAAATCCTTGATCTGTGGGTAAATGTCCCTTTAAATCACCTAAATGCCATTTGCCAAAGCAACCGGTTGTGTAACCTTGCTCTTTCAATGCTTCGGCTAAAGTGATTTCTTCCGAAGGCATGCCTTCAGATTCGGGAAAAAATACCCCCTTTACTCCATTCCGTGTATTTAATCTGCCGGTCAGAAGTCCTGCACGTGAAGCGCTTGATACGGAAGATGATACGTAAAAGTCTGTCAACTTTATGCCTTCCTTTGCCATGCGGTCAATAAAGGGTGTCTGTATCAATGGCGAACCATAACAACCAAGATCCTGGTAACCCTGATCGTCTGTGAAGATAATCACAACATTAGGTTTCTGCCGGGCTTGCAATAGCCCGGCAGAAAAGAGTAGGGGATAAATAAGCAGTTTCTTGTCCATATCTTTTTATTCAGAGATAACGATGCCTTCTGTAATTCCACTGTCATTATAGCTGTCAACTCGGTAATGATACTGTACGCCTTTGGTAAGAATGTGGAGCTGTAAATCGGTCGTTTCTTTATCTTTGACCTGGATACATTGATTAAGAAAATCGGGCTGATAACCAAAGCGAACAAGATAACCATCAGCATCGGATACTTTATTCCAGCTAAGCGAAGCATATCTTTCGTCGTCTTTGTTTCTTTTTACTGAAAGTTCTTTAACTATTTCCGGTTTGTCCGAATAGCCGAAACCGAACACACGCAAATCCAATAAAGCAAACTTGCCTTCTTTGGGAGTATGGACATTCTCTATTTTAACAAAGGAAGTTTCTATCGGCTTAGGGAATTCAACATATTCATGTGGTATGGCAACCATGTTCTTTGATTTATCCACTATTAGTTTCCAATCTCTTCCATTGTCGGATACGTACAGCTTATAAGCGTGATAATCTGTTTCTTTGGGAGCATCAGGGTTTATGTCTTGTTCAGCAAAGTTTATCTGAACGGAATTCATACGAATCTTCTTGCCTAAGTCCATTATGAAATATTCACCTGCTTTGCCACTTGTAGCCGACCACCAGGTACGAACATTTTCATCCACTGCCTTTTCCGGTTCGAAACCCGGTAATGAAGAAGACGCCGTACTCTTTTTATGATAGGATTGGAGCATCCAGCCAAAAGCGGAAATATCTTGAGGATTGAATTTCTTTTGAGGTAGTGACATGGGATAATCCCCTAAAACAGTATGGGTTCTCATTCTTCCTTTATCATCAAAAGAAACAGGGAATAAACCTATTCTTCTTTCAAATTCGTCATGATTACCTACCCACATGGAGGTGACTTGCCACCAATTTTCGTATTTGTCTTTAAATACACAACTATGTCCGGCTCCTCCGATAAAACCACCGACTTTTAGAGATACGGGATTATAAGGTTGTTCTACAAAACCACCATTTACACTATCACTTTCCAGAACCACATCACAATACCAATTGCAGATAGTACCTGGAGTGGCATATTGCAGGTAGTATTTATTTTTGTTCTTCACAATCCATGCACCTTCAGGACATGGTACTTTGGAAAATTTTCCCAGCCAGGCAGAGGCGTCAATTTCATCATACAACTCTCTACGTCCAAAATGATAGCCCGATTTGCACTGATTGATATCTGTTACATATTCTCTCAAGACCTTTTTTGAGCCTTCTATCTCTTTGAATGTGGTGGGATCTACTTCGAAGAAAGTAGTAGATTGAGTTCCACCTAAACCATAATAGAAAAAGAAGCGTCCATTGTCAATAAATAAACAAGGATCGGCCATCCGTCTTACTTCACCACATTTTTCCCATTTCCCATTTTCTGGATCGGATGAGCGAATGACATCTACCGTTTTCTTGGTACGGTCTCTGGTGAAATTAACGAAGTATACATAGTTTTCGTCGGCTGCCACGGCTGGTGCTACATAATGATCGACATCAAGAGCGGACGTCTTTACCTCCGGATTAAAGTATATATTCTTCCATGTGATTAAATCGTCAGATACGCGATAGCCACCAATATCCATCGTGGTAAACAAGTAGTATTTGTTTTTAAACAATACGATAACAGGATCGGCTGCGGAACGGGCTTTCTTTTCTCTTGTCTGAAAGTTTCCCCAACCATAATCCAGATTCATCGGATTACAGAAGGTAGTTTGTTTTTTTACTGATTTATTTTCTGAGCAGGAAAACAAAACTACTGCAACAAATAAAATAGATAATATATTTTTCATGAATTTCCTTCTTTTTATCCTATTTTTTCAAGGCTTTGTCTACATTTAAATCAACACCGGCCCAGCCTTTTTTACAGGTCCAATCTGCAGAAGGAGAAGACCAAAACTCGTCAGACTCCGGTAAACCAAGAGCGATAAATACGGCTGTACATAGATACAGACTGCCTGTCGATATGTATGTCTCACCGATATGGGGTTGATATCCGGCAAAACCTACTCGTAGCCAGCCTTCAGGATTAAATGTTCCGGGTGCATTAACCTGACGATTGATGATAGCGGATAAAGCGGATCTTACTTGAGCCGGCTTTACCCTTTCAGGAAGCAGTTTTCTGTAGGCAACATCAGACAATGCATGAAAAGCACCGAATCGATAAGCCAATGAACGACCTACTATTGGAAATGTACCTTCGGGTGATATCAGTCTTTCTTGTTGTTCGGCATAGCGTGCATAACGTTCGAGTTCAAGGTCATAAGGTATAGAGCTTTCTATACCGTTTTTTTTCATTATTTCCAAAACTTCGACCATCATGGGATGTATGACGAAGCTATTGTAATAATCCAGGTGAAAATCAGCGCCATCACCATACCAACCGTCCCCTTTATACCATTGTGCAAAACGATCGCAAGCGTATTTTACACGCTCATATTCCCATTCACCGGTAAATTCTTTCAAGGCAGCCTCCACCATTGCTGAGAAAAATAACCAATTGGTTTCAGAAGGCTTTATCACTCTCGATGATTTAAGTTCCTTAATGACTCGTTCTTGAGTCGTTTTATCAAGTTTGTCCCATAATTGCGTGCGTGCTCTTAGCAAGCCGTGAGCAAGAAATGCAGCATCGACTAATGGTTGGCGTCCGTTATTGAAGTTCAGATAATCAGGAGATTGTGGATTTACTCCATTAGAAATGGATTTCAAGGCTAAATCAATATATTCAGCACGTAGTTTGCCTTCTATTGTATTGTCTGGTCCTAATTCCAGCCATGTTGAGATCCCGGTAATTAATCTTCCTAAAGCCTCCAAATGCGTAACTTCTTTTCTTTTTTGCATATCAGCAGCGATAGATTCCACCGGCATATTCTTCCGAAGTTCCCCTTTTGCCATATTCGTTAACAGCGGGTAAGAAATGCGATGGAGTGAACTTAACCAGAGAGAACGGTCCGAATTCTCCGAAAAAGCTGTTATTGTTTCAACTACCGGACGATTTTCCAGTAGTTTTTTATATCTGATTAATGCCTCTATAAAATAATAGTCTGCATAAGTCAGAGGGGCATCAATTTCATATTGTTTAGCCATGAAGCCCGTACAATGTTTGATAATATAATGGTTATTATCACCTACTTTTTTTGCGCGATAAGCAGGGGAAGCTAACGATTTTATCTGTTGTTCGGCTATTGTGAGGAACTGTTTGCTTAGTTCCCCTTCTACATAAGTGCTCAATTCTACATAGGCTGATGCCATGATGGCACCAGCAGAGGCATCACGGTCTTCTTTGGGAATATTGGGAGCATCGAAATCCCAATAAGGAATCTTATCCTTAGGCAGACGCGGATGATTCATAATGAACTTACCAATCTTAATAGCGTGATCCAAATACTCCTTTTTACCAGTCTGCCGATACATCATTGTAAAGCCATATAATCCCCATGCTTGTCCACGTGACCAAGAAGATTGATCGTTTACTCCTTGGTGTGTCACCTGATTCAGAACTTTTCCCGTAATCGTGTCATAGCTTACCACGTGGTATGAACTTCCATCAGGACGGAAATGATTAATCATTGTCCGGTCTGCATGCGATTTGGCCATATTATAATAGGTGTTGTCTCCGGTTAGGGAAGAAGCTACGTTGAGTAGTTCCAAATTCATCATATTATCAATGATAACAGAGAATTGCCATTTTTTACTATTCCAGGAACGGGTGCATCCTGTTACCGGATGAAAACGGGTCGACAATGATTTTGCAGCAGTCTCTATTACTTTCCTATATGTTTCATTGTGCGTGAGACGATATCCATTTCCAAAGCTGCAATTGATGATAAAACCAACATCATGGTTACTGGTTGTATATTTCTGTTTTTCTACACGTGAAGTCATCTCTTCTGCGGCAGCCCTTATCTGCGGGTCATTACTATATTCGTAACAATACCAAAGGGTACCCGGATAAAAGCCACTTGTCCACCAGGCAGATTCGCATGTAATCATCTTGCCATTTTCCGCTGTTCTCGGAAGTATGCCTTTTTGATCTTTCATCTCATAGAACATGGACATTGATTGTTTGACAGAAAAATCAAGAGCGTCATCAATGACTTTCTTCATGCCCTTTGTCACTGTCTCTGCCGCACAGGTAAAACTGGCTAGCAGAGTCAGACTTATAATTAATATTTTCTTTCTATTTTTCATTACCATCACTTTAAAGGATTTATACTTGTTCCTTTTATTATAAACTTATTCTATTTGTCGAAATACTCAATTAGATTATAGACATTGTAATTCACTTCCTGCATAAACTTGCCCAAGTAAGGATACATCTCATAATGATTGTCATACACTCCTTTATTAGCCGGTTTTCCGCTGTTATCTGTACCGTCGTCATCCTGATACTTAAACCAATGCCATCCCACGCAATTTTTTGCTTCAAGCAATCCCAGCGTAAAATGTTGATAAGCATATGCGCGATCGTTCTGAGTCGGAACCGTGAATCCGGCTCCTGATAGATTATTCAAATCGGAATCTTGTCCTTTTGTATAAAATTCGGTAACTAGGAATGGGGCATCTGTCCATTCTCCCCAATTTTTAACATATGAGTCCAGTTCCGGGCTCCAACGACTGTAGTAATTGATGGATATGATGTCACAGTATTTACCTGCGGCGGCCACTACATCTTTCATATATTTGGGAGTACCGTGCAGGCGTGTACCTAGATACATCATGTCCGGGTCAGCTTCCTTAATGGCATCCTTTACTCCTTTATAGTAAATTTCGGCTAACCGACCTGCAAATTCACTGTTCAGGTTATCAGTCACCCCCGTTGCCCCTTTCTCATCCATAAATTTCTTTGCTGCTAGATAGGCTACGTCAGTTTTATCTGTAAGTGCCAGAAAACGGTCTAAAATTCTGGAATTTTGTGATGAGAAGTTGATCTCATTGTCCGAGAAGAAACCCAATACGTTGGCATCATGCAAGTAAGGAGCTAAAGACGTATTTACATATTTCTTACAAAAATCTGCCCAGTCATCATAAAGCACCAGTCCCAATTCATTATCCGAAGTGTTGCCTGGATAAGTATGACCATTTTGCGATCTGAATTGTCCTAAAAATCCGAATGAAGGAGTCAACGTTAACGGAGAATTAGGAATGGAAGAATTATGAGTTTGAATCTTTCCATATGTATTCGTGCAAAAGGCTCCTGTACCGTGAAAACCGATACTAGCCAATTCGGCTTGTGATGTTGCTATCCATTTGGCGTCAGTGCCAAAACGTTTGTTCCATGCTTCCTTATTGCGTGCCGAAGAACCGTAACGCATGGAAGTGACACTTCTCTCATAATGTGGATAACCTTCAGGGTCGATAATCCACCAACGACCGTTCACCTTTTTTACATAAAAACGCCCTGTGGCCTGTTGTTTGGTTCCTGAAATGAAACTGCCATACTTATTTGTAATGGCTTTGTAGTCACTTTCAGATTTAATGGTAGGTTTGTATTCTCCCATGTATGCGACAATACGGGTATTACTCTCCGTCCATTTAGTCACTGGTGGAAATTCATTGGAATACTTAACTTTTATAGGACGATAAGGTTTGCCTAAGAGTGAAGGACTGTAAGGCTGCATTTCTCCGGGAGTCGGTAATCCTTCAATGATATCATTGTTACCTGTGTCGTCATTAATAACAACATCCGGTGGCATAAAATTAGGATCTTTCACTACATAATCTGTACATGAAGCGAGTATGGCATGGCAAACTAACAATGCTTTGATATAGAATGAATAAACTTTCATAATTGTCTTCTTTAAGGGATTTTACTTGGAAATTTTTCGAATACAACGTACATATCGTGCAGGAGATTTGGCATATTTGGCACCAGTCAAACCGGGATTCCACTGTCCGAAACGTACATAGAATACTTTTGAAGCATCATCCGCTTCCGTACTGGTGAAATAGCTGTCACCAGCGGTATTGTCAGCCTTTACATTCATAACATCACCTCCATTATCAGTGAGGATTTTATCCCAGGCTGCCCGAGCATCTTTTTCTTCCTGTTTGATAGCATCAGGCTTCAGCCCGCTACTTTGTGAAGGCCCGCCGTTATATGCATTAAATACCGCTTCCATTTCATTTCTTGCAGGTAGATACCAACCGTCTTTACAATATTCCAGAATCGGAATATTAGCAGCTATGCCACTCTCTCTCATCTTTTGAGTATTAGCTTCACCATCTTCCTGATCTGTTAAACCTAATGCGTCTGTAAATCCTTCGTTAGCCCAATTTATGGCAGTGGCGCTACGCTTTAAAGACAGAATTTTAGCATTGTTACCCTCTACCCAAAATACGATACCGCCTTCAGCTAGTTCTGTACCACCATCCATTTTTACAAAATCTCCTATTTGAAAAGCAGCAACTTCCGTCTGTTCTTTTTGTTGTCTTATGGTTACTGTCGCTGTAGCTTGAGCATCACCATTGCCGGCTGTTATTGTTACGATGGCTGTACGAGCCTCGTCACTGTTGTTCTTAGACAAAGCTGTAAATTTAATTTTATCTCCATTCTGTTCTGCAGAAAGCCATGTATTGCCGTTACCTTCAATGACGTATGCAAACGACGGTTTGTTTGTACTAACTGTGACATCTGCTGTAGCCCCTTCTTCACTTGTCAGTTCTACCTGCATTGGTGAAACAGATAAGGTCGCTGGTTCTTCGGGGAATTTATAGTCACCGATTATTTTCATGGCACGTACAAAACGGCTTGTACCTGTCTTGGCACCATAATCCATTCCATATTTTCCAAAACGTACATAGCGTGCTTTCTGTCCGTCTTCGTTTTCCGTACTCGACCAGTAACTTTCTCCGTTACCGTTTTCAGCGGCTGCGTTTATTACTGCTCCTCCAAGGTCGGTTAAATTTTTATCGAATGTAGCACGGGAAGCCTTTTCTGCATCACTGATTTGATTTGGGGTAGCATTTGTAAATCCATTGTCGCGTGCTATTCCGTTATAGATATCAAACAAATGTCCTAATTCTTCAGATGCAGGCAGATACCATCCCTCTCCCAGATTTGTGCATAGAGCAGCTGCGTCATTGTTGCCGGCATCAGTATACAGAGCTGTATTTTCGATACCATTTACCATGGAGAAAGCATTGTGCAATTTAATGGATGCTTCAAACGGATTACCGCCCCAACGTTCTAGTGAAATGGCTTTCCCTGCTTCTTGATTATCCGGATCAACCCAGAATATCATTCCAAGGCCATCTTCCGTTAATTGTCCGACTTTTAATGTCTTCACTTCCGACTCGTCTTTCGCTAACTGGTTTACCGTCACCTCCATAGAGAATTCTCCGGTATTTAACTTGACGGTGGTAGAACGCACTTCACCGGTTTCGTTAGTCGTAAGGGCTGTATAGATGATACGTTGTTTATTGGCATCTACCGAGAGCCAGCTGGCATTGTAGTCAGCTGTCACTTCATTTGCTGTAGTGGATATTACTACTGTTTTTGAGGAACCTTCATTTTTGTAGAGTTCAACCTCTGTTCCGCTATTATTAAATTCAGGCATGATTCTTACTTCACCATACTCTTTACAAGAGGTTAATATCATACTCAGAATCAATGAAATCAATGTTAGTCTTTTCATACTACGATTCTTTTACAGATTTATAAATTAAAATCAGTTTCTTTTTATTTCCAAGGATCACTTTGCGGAAAGACATTAGTTCCCATCAAGTCAATCTGCGTTTGTGGAATAGGCCATGTTTCATGCTTGCCTAATACAAAGTTCTGACGACATTCGGCATAGTCTTTATCCAGATATGGGTCTTCCAGCATAAGGTCACCTCCATGTTGACGAACACGTTCGCCCAAAATACCAAGACGTTTTAACAATGACCAGCGTACTCCTTCGAAGTGTAGTTCGCGGGCATATTCATCTAGGAGCATATTGAGGGTTAATGGACCGTTTTCATGAGTATTACCTGCTCTTTCCCAAGTTTTGTTGTAGTATTCTATAGCTTTGGGACTGTCGCCACCATCACGATGGAAATAGGCTTCACTACACATCAAATAAGTTTCGGCTAAGCGATAAACAATCAGGTCTTTGAAACTGCTGGTGCGGTCTGGTTGTGTCGCATTGGTCCATTGGTCAAAGTGTTTCTTTGACATCGGGTGCAGTCTTTCCATATAACCTGCCGCCTTACCATATAAATCTTTAGGGATTTCCTGTCCATAATTAGGTTTACTTTGGTCATTATAGTAAAAAGTATGGATGAAAAGATCTTTATAACGATTGTCTTTTTCTTTATCATACAGACTGAACAAATAGGTGTTTGGATAAACACGTCCCCATCCATATCCTCCTTGGGCAGCTTCAAATGTACAATCCGGATTAGCTTGGGAACGGGTAGTAGTAATAATTGCGGCGCGGTGTCCCATCAATGGGGTACCGGTTCCGCCTCCACCCATATTTTCAGAGAACTGATAAGACCATAAAACTTCGGCGGAACGCATGTCCGCACTGTTGAATACATCCCCTGTTTTGGACATCATAGAGTACATTGTTCCATCTCTGAATATATCCTCGCACTCTTCAATTGCCTTATCATAGTCTTTTTCCCACATGGCCACCTGTGCTCTCACGTGTTTGGCTGTAGCTTTGGTAACACGACCATAGTCATTATTGGGTATTCCCCATTCGAGTGCATTGACAGCATCATCCAAATCTGTCTTGATCTGAGTAAATATCTGTTCTGTGGAAACCGGATGAAAATCACGTTCCAAATTATCTACTGTAGTAGGAATTGTATTCAAATAGAGACGTTCAAAACGTTTCCATAGTTCAAAATATGCACGTCCACGGAAGAATTTAGCTTCACCCCATGCTCGGGTAGTCACAGGATCGTCAAATCCTAGTTGTTCGGCTCCGGTGATAATCTCATTGGCTTTGCCAATGATGAAATAATAGTGTTGCCAGAATGATTCTACATCACTGTTATTGGGCATGAAATTTTGTAGTTTTGCGATCGCGGTACTTGTTCCTGCACGAAAAGCCATAATATCAGTGCTGTAATCACACATCGTTACTATGTAGAGGTTGCTACCACCGCTTCCGTCTCCTTTGGCTAATTCTCTGTCCAAGCTATACAATCCTATCGCTGCGCGATACAGTCCGTCAGGGGAGGTGGTCAGATAATCAGTAGTAATATCTGTTTTTGATTTGAGGTTCAGGAAATCTTCACAAGAAGACAATAGCGTAATGGAAGATACTGCCAAAGCTGCTATATATAATTTATTTTTCATATTCTGCGGGATTTTATTAGAATGAAACATTAATTCCAAATACATACTGTTTTGATTCAGGATATGCACCCGGTGTCAACTCCGGACTATAAGACAAAAAGTCTGTAAATGTCAGAAGATTAGTTGCTGTAGCATATACTCTTAATTTCTGTAGCTGGAGTTTCTTTATCCAGGTTGTCGGGAAAGTATATCCCAGTTGCAAGGTTCGTAAGCGGATATAAGAAGCATCCTGAATTGCCAGGGAACCATGATAAGTGACATTTGTGTTATGACTAGGTCGTGGAAATTCGTTTGAAGGGTTGAATGGAGTCCAGTAATTTACCTTCACGCCGTTTAGTTTTCCCTGTAAAGAACCACCACTATTGGATTCGGAGAGATAGCCATTTCTGATTTTACGACCGGACACACCATACCAATCCATATAGAAATCAAAACCTTTCCATTTGAGAGTTGTATTTAGGGAGAGTGTGAAGTCCGGATCTCTGGAGATAGGTGTACGGTCATCTGCATTTATTTTTCCATCGCCATTTACATCTTTTATCTTTACAGATCCCGGAACAACATTATCTTCGCGTGTCAAGGCTTTATCAGCTATACCATCGCCATCGGTATCAATTGTCGGTTTCAATGTATATTCCAATTTGCCATAAGCATTTCGTTTGATATCGAAATCTTCATACTGATAGATACCGTCCGGTAAATAGTCATAATAAACATGTATAGGTTTACCTACAAACCAACTATTACCCGGTTGGCTCAACGGTTTACCGTTTTCATCGACCTGATTGTCAATCTTTACTATTTCATTAGCATACTGACTGAAATTAGCTCCTAAACTCCATGTGAAATTCTTTGTACGGAAGACGTCGCCGTTGATACTGATATCAATACCATGTGATTTGGTTTCTCCCAAATTATCAAGCATCTGTTCATATCCTAAGACGGAGTTTATTTCACGCTTAACGATCAAGTCTGTCGTTCGGGTATTATAGTATTCAATTGTACCTGACAAACGATTGTTGAAGAAGCCAAAATCAAGACCTATATTGGCTGTGCGTGATTGTTCCCACTTTAAATTAGGGTTTGAAAGCTCTTTTCCGGGAAGATAACCCATGTATGAGTTGTCACCGAATTCATAGCGTTCTTGATCAGTTAACCCAAGTGTTGTATAGTTGCCAATTCCATTTTGGTTACCTACAATACCATAACTCAAACGAAGTTTTAAATTATCGATCCATGACACATTACGCAGGAAACTTTCTTCGTTTGCACGCCATGCCAGGGCGACAGAAGGGAATGTACCCCATTTGTTGTTCTTGCCGAAACGGCTTGATCCATCTCGTCTGATAGCTACATTCATAATGTATCTATCCATAAAGATGTAAGAAGCACGTCCCATGAAAGATACCAAGTTATTTTCAGAGAATGTTCTCGTAGGTGTGCCGGAAAATTGGCCGTTGGATATAAAATCCCAATCCATGTCTACAGGTAAGTCACTGGTGGCATATCCCAGTCCTTTCGTTTGAGAATGGTCTACTGACTGTACGGCAGTAAGCGTCAGTTTATGCTGTTGTTTTTTTATCGGAACCTCATAAGTGAAGATGTTTTCTATCAGATAATTTCTCTGTTCGTTATTGGTTAGTTTGGCAGTTGCTCCTCCACCGGGATAATTGACACCTTTCACTTCTCCATCTTCCTGCTGTCTGTTATAGAAAGAAGTATTTAAACGATAATTAAATCCTTTGAAAGGTTTCAATTCCAGGAAGATATTGACACGGTAGCTGTTATTCGTTATTTCGCGTGCATAATTCTGTGCTCTGTAAAGTGGGTTAACATCGTTGGCAGTGTCGATATATTTAGTATAACTACCATCTGCATTATATACTTTAGCCAGCGGAGTACGGGTAATGAACTCCGTAAAATTTCCATCTTCACGTTCACTTTTGGATAATGCGTAGGAAGTATTCACTCCGAAACTAGCCCATTTGTTCACTTTATAGTCTACATTTAGGCGGAAAGCAGCTTTTTTATATCCCGAGCCGGTCGTTACCATACCGTCTTGATCAAAGTAATTGAGGCCGGCTGAAACACGGAGTTTGTCAGTTCCGCCACGTACGGTTAAATCATGGTTCTGGTAAAGAGCATTCTTCAACATCAGATCTTCCCAGTTGACAAACTCTCCGTTCGCCCAGACTTCACTCATTATTTCGTCGCTCAAAGCCTCTGCAACAGAGATTTCGCGGGCGTCAATTATGCCTTTATCGTTTGCCATTGCTTCTCTTCGAAGCATCATATATTCTTGTGGAGAATAAAAATCGAAGTTCCGCCATAAAGACTGAATACCTACATAACCGTTATAATTCACTTCCATTTTACCTTGCATACCACGTTTGGTTGTTACAAGAATTACACCGTCGCTGGCCCGTGCACCATAAATGGCTTGAGAAGCTGCATCTTTCAGAATTTCGATAGACTCAATGCTTTCCGCACTTAAGGTACTGAATTCTTCACTACTTGATACTGAACCGTCAATAACATACAATGGCGTGTTTTGTGCACTGATAGAACGGTTTCCACGGATGGTGATGGTAGGAGCAGATCCGGGTCTGCCTGATGAACTTGTTACATTAACTCCCGCCACACGTCCACGGAGCATATCTCCCACATTCCCTGCCGGGAAACTTTTCATCTCATCGGTCTTGACGGAAGCAACGGAAGTAGCGATATCGCTTTTCTTTTGATAACCGTAACCCACTACCACGATTTCTTCCAGTAATTTAGAGTCTTCGGACATGGTTACATCGATAACTTTCCGGTTACCTACTTTATGCTCTTGATCTGCATAACCTATATAGGAGAATACAAGTGTGGCATTAGAAGGTACCTCAATAGAATATTTTCCATTCATATCGGTAATCACACCGGTGGTACCTCCTTTCACATGGACATTCACTCCAATCAATGGGCTTTGTGCGTCAGACACAACACCTGTCACTCGTACATTTTGCGCATGTATGCCTACCATAATCATTAGGAAAATAGCCGGCAAGATTAGTTTTAATTGATTGTTTTTCATTTATACATAAGATTTAATTATTGAATAAGCTGAACAAAAGTCTTCAAAAAAAGAAATATAATATAAGAGGATTGTACGAAAAGAGAGTAAAATCATACGGTTACCTGGTTTATGTTACCAAATCGATAATATCGGCTTGTGATTAGATTCTTTCGTATCCAAATAGCAACTTTTACCATTGTCCGAATCATCGCCCAATTGCCGGAGCTCTCTTATCAGTACGAAAGTGATCTCTTTCTGCTTACACTTACGTATCAGTTTAGTAACATCGAGCTGATGATATGAAGCATTTTTATCGACTACGATTTCTCCTGCTACATGTGCGGTGTTCCCTACTTGGGTTATACGCATCTGTTCCCTATCCAGATTAGGAGCGTTATTCCAATTTAAGGACACTTCATTCCAATCGCAGTTGTCTAAGGCATAGACATGGAAACGATATGAATACTTGTCCGACGAATTACCATAAATTTGCAGTAGTGCCGCATTTATATTATCTATTTTGGACAAGTCGAATTTGATGTAGCTGACCTGATTGTGATTAATCTGTGAAGCGTTCATTTCTACACTCATCTTTTTTATTTTGCCAAAGTTCTTTTCGCTATTACTGCCACTTTTTATAGTAGCATCTGCTGTAGCAGTCAAAGTGTAGGGTGTACTTTGGCAAGCGGGGATAGTAAGAAGCATCACACTTTGAGCCGGTAGTTCGAACGATAGTTGTCCGTTTTCAGAAATTTCTTTTGACCACACCACTTCGCCATAGACATCCGCACTTACTTCTTCGGCAAATACCTTTGTACCGGTGGGGAGGTTTAATGATTTTAAATCCAAAGTCAGTGTGTTTGGCGAGAGTTTACGTTGTACAAGCCATATATAATATCGCATTTCTTTCGGGTTGTAAGAGGTTAATGCATCTACCTCATTATCGGGGACTGATTTCACTGTTTCCAATAGTGGTCGTTCGTCCTTAAAACCTTTTGCAAAAAGCCGGACTACCTGGCCCGTCCGCTGAATACCACTTATATCATAAGATTCCGGGATGTTTTTTACTGATTCTTCATCGAACAATTTTATCTCCCTCACCTTGATACTGCCCTTATCGGTAGCAATAAAACGAATTCTTGAACTTGTCACAGGAGTCTTAAATAGAAAGAAAGATTGCGTATAGCGAGCATTGCTTTCAATAGTTTCTTCAATATCTTTCCAACCGGTGCCCTCCCAATATTGCAACCGGAAATTCTTCACGCGGTCCGGACCTGTGTAGACTCCGTATTCCGAGCCGGTATAAACCACGGCCGCACCCAAAGAATAACTCTTTCCCAAGTCTATTTCGAGACATTTCTTTTCGTCTGTATTCACAGATGTCCACATGGAGGCATCAGTCTTGTTGCCGTCGGTGATCACTTTCACTTGTGCAGGATGTGAAGAAGTCAAATCAATGACTTTCTTCCCCAATGCTACGTTGTTGTAAGCATCTTCTACGATTCTCTTGCCTTGCCAAATAAAATGATGTCCCGATTTAATGCCACGCGGATAGGTGTTGCTGGTTGTGTTGGCAAATTTGAAGGCCCACATACCATACCCCTGATTAAGAGTATTGTTGGTGTATTCACCTGCCCATTCGGTAAATAGGGAAGGGGAGTCCATCGTCTCGTATTTGTCAATGAGATAGGCATTCATCCAACGCCCGGTTTCAGTATACACTATCGGAAGAGAGCGTTTTAAAGGATGATTATCTACTATGATCTTCCGTATGTCTGAAACCTTGGATACATATCCTGCTGCCGGAAGATTATAAGAGTGTGTTGAGAATATGTCCAGCAAGTCTCTGTCAGAAGGTAATCCCCGATAATCGATGCGCAGGCTTTTCACAACTTCCGCCCACCAGTTAGCGTTGGAGCCTGCCGTGACAGGACTTACAAAACGTGATTTCAGATGCTTTCCATAGAGTTTGTTTACATCCTGTATTGCACAATATATAGCATCTGACACAATTTTCATGGCATCTACATATTGCGTGATTTTCATCGGACCGGAATGTCGGTGATTAGGTTCGTTTTGCATGGCGAACATTGTCACGTCACCCGTTTTGGCTGCATAAAATGCCAAGGCATAAAAGCGTTGCCATTGTTTCCATTTATTGCTCCATGTATGGTCAAAATCTGTTGAATTCATCTGTAGGACTACATCTATGTTCAAGCGTTTCAATTCAAGTAAAGCATATTCAAATACCATTGAATTGGTAGAGAATTGTTGCTTACGGCATCTTTCTAAAATCAGTTTCCATTTGATGAAATTATTTTTTTCCGGACTACTTCGTAATTCATGTTTGTACGCTTCAAACTCTTCTAGTGTATTCAAGTTCTTCTGATAATTTACTGCCTCTTCGGGTACGTAATCATTCATGGATGTCCATACGCGTAAACTGTTTACATTAGAATATTCAAGCCAGCCTGAGATGTTGCTGCCGGGCATATAATATCCTTGATTGTAAGCTACGTATTTCATGGTATTGCCTATCACATCTTTATTGACCGTTACAAGCATGTCTTTAGGAAATTCTTTATGAACTTTATCTGGCAATTCATTCTGTATAACAGGAACAATCATATTTTTCTTTTCTTTGCCATATACTTCAAACTCATTGATGGTAACAGGTTCCCCATCAGTAGAGATTAGTCGAAGCTGGAAAGTAGTAAGCTGTGGAGTAAATGTAAATTCGATTTTATCTAATCGGTTCTCCGTACATTCCGTATTAGGCAAGTCTGTCCAGTTAGCATCGTCCCAATACTGAATTTTGAAGTTCTTCATCGCCCAGAAGCCGGGAGCTTGTCCTTTCTCTTGTTCCGTCTTTTCCGGTTCAGGAATTCCCGTGTAGATAACTATCCTGTCGATATCATAATATTTTTGCAAATTAAGATCCAGAATATGCGGGGTACGAGCGCCTTTGGCACTTGTCCAGGAAGATTTGCGCGAAATAACTCCGTCAGTTACATTGGATGCAGGAAATTCTTTTTGTTGTGAAGAAGCTATTACTGGTTTGTGCAATGCCACATTCACATTATCAGCAGATATACCCACGAAAGGTATAACCATGGCTCCATAAACTAAAACCAAACATTTTCTTAGGTACATAAATCTTTTGTATTTTATGGTATGTATTTATTCTTCAGAGTAACAAGCCTTATAAGCTGCTTCTGCATATTTTCGGTTCCGGATTAACATATACGCCTTCTGTTACTAACCGATACTTGTCTGTACGGAAAGGAACTGCCGGAAAGCCTTCTTTATTAAATAAGTTCATATCGCCACTATTCACCCAGAGATAACGGACATCTACGGGATTTGTCACCAGATTATTTTTCACCTTTACTTGATTTTTGCCTACGATGATTGCTTCAGCGGGATAGAATTTACCATCTTTACCCGCAACAGCAAAACCTGAAAGTGTTGCTGCATTGTCTTTGCTAACGAGCCCTGTACCGGCATTGGCAAAATCAAGTAACAAAGATCCATCGGCAGTTTTCGTCATCTTCTTGAACTCCGGCCCCTGGCAAACAACTTTTTTACCATAAACTTTTCCTAATGCTAATTGAGACAACCGCCAGCCTACTGTGTCTTTCACTATGGGATGAATGTCTTTCGGATTACCCTGATCGAAAGCGACAACCATTGCTGTATTTTTTACATGGTGTGAGGTGAGGTATTGCGCTTCACGTAGCTCATACCAATAACGTGTTTTCGTTTCGAATCTGGGTAACTGAATAAAGAGAAAAGGAATATCTCCCTGCCCCCAAGCAGTTCTCCATTCATTTATCATGGCAGGAAACAATTTGCGGTATTGCGCTCCGCGGGCTGTGTTCGATTCTCCCTGATAAAAGAGGAAACCTTTCAATGTGTAAGGAATAACAGTGTTTAGCATTGTCTCGGATAATCCTATCGGTCTATGGAAATTCTTTCTTCCCATAGGTTCCACCGGTTTGTCTATATACTTCTTTTGTTCCGCGTTCAACTGGTTATACTCTGCCAGACTTGAAACATAACGGTTGTATAGTTTTTCGTACCCGTCCGACCCGTAAGAATTCACTATACTGTCATAATGCTGTACTATCGGTCGGAAGTCTTTGTCCGACATCAGCAGTGTCCTGCTTGTCCAAGCCTCTACCGTGGTTCCTCCTACCGGAGTTTGGATGATACCGATAGGAATATTCAACTCTTTATGTATGTTTCTGGAAAAATAATAAGCGATAGCAGAAAACTCCGGTGCTGTCTGCGGCGAACATACCCTCCATGATGCTTTGGACACTTCATGTTCCGGGTAGAATTTTCTCGGCACTTTATAATAACGTATTTGTGGATAGTCGGCCGAACTAATCTCTTTTTGAGCATCTTTTACTCTGCGCAAAGCGAATTCCATGTTCGACTGACCACCCGCCAACCATACGTCACCTATTAAAACATCTTGAAAACTAACCTTATTATTACCGTTTATAATATCTAATTTATAGGGCCCTCCGGCTTTTCCAGTCTTCAATGTCACTTGCCATTTTCCCTGAATGGCTTTTACTTTCCGAAGCTGCCCTGCAAACCGGACCTCAACCAGTGAACCGTTTTGGGCTTTTCCCCATATCTTTATTATGGCATTTCGCTGCAATACCATGTGGTCCGTAAAGACATCTGCTACCGTAAATCCGTCAGTTGCAAAGGATAGTATTGTTATCAGTGATAAAAAGGAAGAAAATAATATGCGTTTCATAGTTTGCCTGATTATAAATTCATTGGCAAATATCCTGCTTTTGTATATGATAAGATATAAAAATCGTTCTTTTAAGAAGCAACATTGTACGGAAGTTACTTTTGTTTTTTCTTTATTATAGTCTTTAATAATATGGTACGTCTGTCTCCTTTCAGCGTCACTTTCATCTTGTTTTTCAGATGAGAGATATTCGTTCTGATAATCAACTGTTGTTTGGGGTGGATGATATACTTTTCCCATGTTCCATCCGTGACCGAAAGACTGATGTTAAGAGGCTCGTCTACCGGATTCTCCAATACAGTAACCATCGTCTTTGCCTTTCGGGGAAGTGCCAGATAAAAGTAACCTTCGCCAACGGTTGAAGATGTATCGACAATGGGGCTACCTCCACGTGAGAAAGTAAATGGAGCCATCGGACGTCTGCCGTATGTGACATATTGCACTCCCGGTTTCGAATTCCAGCCTCCATAGGATCCTGCATATTGATATCCATATTCATCAACCTGCACTTTATACTTCGGCAGTTCTTCCTGTCCTTTTGGAATGATAGGAATCGTATTCACCATCAAACCGTTACATGGAGCATTAACTATCCCTTGTTCAGAGGCATAGTCTCCCCAAATAATGGAATCGTTTACGGCTACATACTGTTCATGCTTCTTATTGACAGCCATATACTGAATTATGTTGGAAAGAAGTTTGTCGGCTACAGGATCTACTTCGCAATGGTCTATCAAGTCAAATCCGGATAAAAGGATAGAACCTTTCCCCACAAACAACTCGGATAAAGCCGTGCCAGCCAGGGCACGGCTATAGTTGGCGAGAATTGCCACATCCTCTATTGAGGACGATTGCAGCTCATAACCCGTATTTACAGGATAGATGGCTGGGAAGCCATTCTTCGATTCATCATAAGAAGTATAGTCAGCCCATAGCCTGAACATACGTGGATTCAATCCACTGAAAATCGGATGATAAGGACGTTCCAGATTGATATTCATGCCATCTTTGTATGCCAGAGACGGTGACAGATAAACCGGATCGTTATTACTATGTTCCAGAAATTTTACTTTTACGGGCAACCAGGATGAGTTGAAAGTGGTTTGATTCTGTTCAAGGCAAATAATGTGACCGCCTTTATTAACATACGCTTTCAATTCTTCGGTTTGTCTGTCAAGGTTATCATCCCACGAATCTTTACCAATGACAAATGTGGAGTGCATAGGGAGTTTTGTCAATGAGGATGATGTTTTCACGGAATATCCCTTTCTTTGTAAACAGTTTAATGTTTGTTGTTCCGGGGTAGTGTCATATACAAAAACTGTTGTTTCTGTATCAGCCGGGTTGTTCCAATCCTTTCCGGCAATAAATAATTCGCTTTCGTTATATGACACCTTTTTGTCTTTGGAATAAATCTCTCCTTTTAATAGATAATCTCCCGTGGGTAGATTCTGTGGGATATTGATAGTGAGAGGTAATTTATCGGTTCCATAATAAGGGACAAACGGGAATTCATTTTCTCCCGATATTACTTTCTTGCCTTCATGCTCAATCCACCAATGCAGGCGGGCATTGCTCAATCCATTACCGTAATCATCGTCATTCACTACGTGTGCCACTACCGATAGCTTCTTTCCTGCATATACTTGTGATTGCCAGTTTTCCCAACTCAATAATATAGGCTGATAGCTAAGCTGATACTGCCTGGCGACCGGTTTGGGCTTCATCTCGGCAAAAGAACTTACTCCGTCCCAATGGTGAAATACAATGGTGAAAGGCATGGTGCCAGCCAGACAATCATTCTGGCTTCTCAAGCGGCGGAATAACTCCGTCGCATTTTTCAGAACAAATGCCTGATAGGCCATGGCGGCTTCTGCTTGTTCCGCATCAGGCAAATGTCCTGTCCAGCACTTTTGAGAACCGGGTTGCTTGGTTCTCGAACAAAGGTTAAAGCGTCCGTCTATACCAGTATAGTTACCCACACATTCTGTGAAGGTAATGGGCTGTACTTTTCCCGGATTTTGCCACATAGCCTTGTCGCGCATATTCAGGTAGGTGAGGAAAGAGTTATAGTACCATCCCCAATACCTGTGTACATCATAGATATCTGCTGATTTCCCTAGACCATAGCCGGCATTACAAATATACAAACGGGTACTATCCCATTTTTTAAGTTCTTGATACATTCGAGTAAGAAAATCCCTGTATAAATCACCTACCTTTCCTTCGTAGGGCATTTCATTGGATAAAATATAAATTACGACAGAAGGATGGGAGGTAAACGGACCTAAATCTATTTCCTTATAGGTTTTAAGTGATAATTCAAAATCTGTTGGAGGAGCTGTTTTTGTTGCGTGTTTAGGACGTCCGTACCGACCGGCGAATATCATCATTCCTTCTTCGTCGCATACATCCATCCAGTTTTGGTTGTCGGGGATACGAATGATATTGATATGAAGGCTTTTCATATATCGAACATAGTCACGGGCAAAGTCTTTACTTTGCTCCAGTTGTTCCGGTATGCCACGTTCCGGTGGGTTTATGGCGTTGCCTCGCAGGTAGATTGGTTTGTCGTTTAAATAGAACACACCGTTATGCATCTCAAATTTTCTGAATCCTATTCTCTTCTGAAAAGTCTGCTTTCCTGCTTTTAGTGTAAGGTCATAAAGTACAGGCGAAACCGGACTCCATAACTTCGGAGTTAATTGATCTGTAGCCAGTATAACTGTCGTATCGGTTTTATGATTAAAGAGATATTCTTTTGAAAAGTTGCATAGTTTCTCTTTATTCTGTGAGCCGATAATGGTGGCATCAAGCAATAAATGTTCACCCGCTTCTGCCGATAAAGTCACTTCTATTTTGACACTATTGTCAGAAGTAATAGGAGTTATTCTTTGAATATCGGCAGCAACCGATAATAATGGGAATAACAGACAAAAAGCACCTAATAGTTTTGTTCTCATAGTATTATTATTGTATTAAAATAGATTATAAATTTATTCCGTGATTCCCTTTTGGAACTGTGCCGGTGTTATCCCGAACAGTTCTCTGAATCGTTTAATGAAATAACTTGGAGAGTTGAAACCTACTTCATAAGCTATTTCCGAAATCGTCTTAGTATCTGACTGAATAAGCAGCATTTGTGCTTTTTTCAACCTGACGTTTAAAATAAAATCATTCGGCGTCTGTCCTGTTATTCCTTTTAGTTTCAGGAATAACTTGGTACGTCCGATGTTTAAAGCCTGCGCGAACATGTTCACATCAAAATTAGGATTATCGATGTTCTGTTCAATACAGCTCACACATTGTTCCATAAATTGCTGGTCTGCACCATTGGTTGCCAAAATATCTACATTGTTATCCATTTGTTTAGCATATTTTTTCTGTAACAGCTTTCTGCCGTTCACCAGGTTATTACAACGCATAAACAAATGTTTCACATTAAAAGGTTTAGTGATATAGTCATCCGCACCCATTTTTAACCCTTGTATAGTAAATTCTTCCGCAGTCTGTGCTGTGAGCAGTATGACAGGTATGTGTGAAGTTTCAAAATTACTTTTTATCATCCGGCACATTTCTATTCCGGACATCTTGGGCATCATGATGTCACTAAGCACAATATCAGGTTGCACTTCTTTGGTTTTTTCAAAACCTTCTTCACCGTCTTGGGCTTCATAAACCGAGTATACTTTGGAGAATAAACGTACTAACAGCTCTCGTAATTCTTCGTTATCTTCGACAATCAGTATTTTACTCGAAGGTTCTTCTGTCCTGTCAGAATTTTCATCCTCCGGTATCTCTTCCGTTATTTTTTCATCATCCATCTTCAGTAATGAAATGCAGTATGAATCAATATCAGGAGTCTCCACTTTTTGTGAAACCGAAATATGGCTGTCTCCCAAAGGTAGCTCAACGACAAATGTCGTCCCTTTCCCTTCCCGGCTTCGGGCACCGATTTTTCCTTTATGCGCTTCAATAATACTTTTTGCAAGCGCCAGGCCAATGCCTGTGCCTTTCTGGTTGTCCAGACTGTCTACTTGATAGAAACGGTCGAATATCTTATTCAGATTTTCTTCGGCAATGCCTATTCCCGTATCTGAAATAAGTATCATAACGCTGTTTTCATACTCTTGTACCGATAATGAAACCGTACCTCCCAAAGGTGTATATTTAAAAGCGTTCGACAACAAGTTATAAATAACCTTTTCCAGTTGCACTACATCAAACCATACATCCAGCGAACGATCTTTATTAAAGTATTCGAAAATAATCTGTTTGCCTCTGGCGTATTCTTTGAAGGACAAATAGATTTCATCCAGAAACGAATAAATATCCTGCTTGCTGTATTTAAACTTCTCGAATCCCTGTTCTTGTTTTCTAAAATCAAGAAGTTCGGTAATTAAACGTTTCATACGTAGTGTATTTCTATGTATGCCTACTAATTTGCCGTATACTAACGGTTGAATATCATTCCGTTCCATTAGCATTTCCAACTGACTTACAATCAGAGTAAGCGGAGTACGGAATTCATGTGATATATTGGTAAAAAAGCGGAGCTTTGACTGGTTCAGTTCTTCTATCTGCTTTTTTTCTTTCTTCTCATATTCGAGCGAGGCCCTCAATTTTAGTTTGGAAGAATAGAAACTTACTATTATGTATATAGAAATAATTATTATAATGCCATAAAGGCAGTACGCCCATGTCGATTTATAGAAAGGTGGTTTTATCACAATATCTATCTCCTTACAAATACTTTCCCTTCCGGAGTATTCTTCAGAGCTTTTTATTATTAGCTTGTATTTACCCGGATTCAGGTTTGTGTAAGTGATTCCTTTGCGATAACCGGCACTCATCCATTCTTTATCAAACCCTTCCAGTTTATAGTAAATCCGATTTCTTAATACTGATACATAGTTTGATAACGAAAAATTAACTGTGATGATGGAGTGATTATGGTTCAGGGTGATTTGCGGTTGATATAAGATTGACTCGGAAAGGATGCCGGAGCCGTCATTGGGTAGTATGAGTTTATTGTTAACTTCCAATGAAGTAAAGTTCAGCTGATAAGGTTTAACATAAGAATTCAGTTCTTTTTCGAAGAAAGAGATCATCATCTTAGGTCCGGATAGGAATATTTCATTATCATGGGCGACAAACAATCCGTAAGGATTCAATGCTGTCATCGGAAAACCATTTTGTTTGTTATAGTTATAAAACCGTTCGTTTTCCATGTCAAACCGTGAAAAGCCCTGATTGCTTGCTATCAAAAGATAACCGGAAAGAGATTCGTTTATATCCAGAATATAATCGTTAATCAAATCTGAGTTTTGTGAGTTGAACGATTTGAATGTATTCGTTTCAGGTTGGTATAGAAATATCCCGTCTCCGGAAGAACCAGCCCATATATTCCCTTTTTTATCCTCGAAAAGTACGTTTATAAGGTTGCTTCCTATAACTTTTTCGGAAGTGTTGGGAACAAAATATTCATCCCGTTTATGAGTTGCTATATTATACTTTACCAGTCCCAAATAATAGGAAAACCACAAATTGTTATGCTTGTCGAGATGCATATCAATGATTTGCCTGTTGTTGAGTTTGCTATCCGTTAATAGTTTGGTACATTCTCCGGTTTCCGGATTAAATAAACCGATGCCGTTGTGGGTAGCCAGCAGCAAGTTCCCTTTATATGGAATAATTTTCCGGATTATATCATTAATCAATGTATTCTTTTGGCCGGGAACATGTCTGTAGTTGGTAAACTTTTGTGTTTTCAAGTTTAACTTATCCAATCCTCCTTTTAACGTTCCTATCCATAGTATCTGATTCTTTTCGTCCAGATATAAAGCTTGAATTGTATTGGATGCAAGTGAATTACTTTGATTACTGTGTTTATATTCGATAAAGCTCTTGGTCTTTCTATCGAGATAATTCACTCCTCCGCCTTCTGTTGCAATCCAAATACCACCTTTGGAGTCCTCTTTCATTCTTCCGGCAAAAGGGGATGTCAATTTACCTTTTTGTGATTCATCGGGATAATAGTAGGTATAGATTTCATAATCGGGATTGAATAGATTGATTCCACCGTAGTAGGTACCTATCCAGAAAGTGCCCTGTTGATCTTTCATCATACAAATGATGGAAGAATTGCTTAGGCTATAAGGCTTGTTGTCTTCGCTGTAATGAGTAATATTGTTGGTGGTATCCAGTTTGTCCAAACCTTTAAAAGTGCCTATCCAATAATTGCCCTGGTTGTCTTCAACAATACAACGGATATAATTGCTGGAAAGTCTGTTTTTATAAGGTCCGTCCTTATAGTTGATTTGTACGCCATTTCTGTCCAGGCGGAAAAGTCCGTCATCCTTAGTTCCTACCCAAATATTCTTTTTGGAATCTTCATAAATACAGGTTATATCTTTCTCGGGAAGATAATTAAGCCATTTCTTATTACTATCTATTATGTACAAGCCTTTATTCATCGTTCCTACATACAGGTTGCCTTCATGATCTTCAGTGATGCATGATATGCGTACACTGTCCAGGTGGTAATAATACTCTAGTTTATCTTCTTTTCGGTTGTATGTAAACAATGAATCTCTCGTACAAACCCATAGCCGGGAGTTGCCGTAGTCAATGGCCTGGATATTGTTGTTACGGATAGTATGGAAAATGTTTTTCCTGATATCATATTCTACTACAGCATACTTGCAACGGATATAAATATGACCGTTTTTATCGCCACAGATAGTGCCTATGTTATTATTGTACAAGCTGTTTTTATCATTCTCAATCGGGCGGAATATATGGAAATCAGTACCGTTGTATCGATTCAGACCATCTTTGGTTCCTATCCAGATAATACCGAATTCATCTTGATAAATAGACGTGACTGTGGGTTGTGAAATACCATTTTCTACTCCGATCGCTTGGAAGTGTATATTTTGTCCAAACGAAAGAGTAGAAATTAATAATAAAAGAAATGGAATATACTTCTTATACATACAATGGACTCCTTTAATACAAAACAAACTTATGAATTATTTTCGGAGTATACCAAGTAAAACAGCTTGTTTAACTAATGCAATCTTCCTGAAATAATCGGTTGGTAACAAAGGTAGTGTTGGGTAGTCGTTTTTAATATAAGAATAGGACGATTATATATCAATATTGTACGCAATCGGCGAATAATCCTTTTCTATTGATTATGTGGCTTATTTAAAAGCGGCAGGACAGCTGTAATGATAAAACCAGTATTCTGGACATCCTTATGGAATGTCCAGAATACTGGTGATGATTTGTACCTGCCGGGGAGTAAACGTTCGTGTACGCGGATGATAACCTGTGGCAGTTAATAACTGAAGCAGTTCTTTATTTATTTTAATCCATTTGGTGAATATGCGTATGGCGCAACGGGGTGTAATGTTCGGATTGTACATACAAGCCAATTCCTTTTTCTTATAAGTTTTAATGCGAAACGGAATTTCTTCCTCTTCTGATGGCAATTCTTTCATGTTGATATTTTAATGTTTTAAGATGTGGTAAAGATACAAAATAAAAAAGGCGTTGTCAAGTCTTTTGCAGGAATACTTTGGGAAACAGTATCCGCCCGTGGGCGGGTACTGTTTCCCTGCTTTTAAAGGCTGATGATTAATCTTATGCTGCCGGGTCCGGTGCTTCTCCTTTGCCGTCATCCGGGTTTGGATTCGGGTTGGGGTCCGGTTGTTCTGGGCTGATGGAACCATCATCGGAAGCTACCGCTTTTTGAACACTGACTTTACTTAGCATCTCTTTGAATTTGTAGCCCGGAGTGAAAATGATTTTCACTCTGCGTATCGTATCGCTATCTACCTCTTTTTCAGTATCCTGACTTTCGCAATTCATACCAGGACGGAAGCATCCGAAATCTCCTAATTGAACAGAGATGCCTTTTCTAAGGTTGAGATTTAATGTATCGATCAAAGCATCGAGTACAAATTTTACCGCTCCACTGGGGACCATTCCGACTTTGGTGATTTCCTCGCACAAATCTCTGAAATCCACCGTATTGGTGATTACATTTTGTGCTACATACTTTTCAGCTTTAGTTTTATCAAAGCCGAATGTTCTTTTTTTAATGACGTATCTAAGTGCCATAGTTTTTTGTTTTTTAAATTAGTTACTTTATTTATCAATTCTCTTTGTGATCACGATGCAAAGATACTATGGGCACTTTCCGGGGAGGTGCTTTAACGGTCCTAGATGTACGTACTTTGATTCACTTTTATTTATTTTGTTTGTATGCCTCTGATTTATAGATTCTTATGTCTTCTACTTTAATAGCCATTTCCAAATAGGGAGTATTTCAATCAGTTTCACGATACTCAAATGTTCTTGATAATCATAAAATATGCCGAAAAACGATGAACGTTGCAAGAATAAACACTATATTTGTACATATTACACTAAGATAATAGAGGTATAGCTATGCTACATTCAAGCCAATCAGCCCCCGTTGTTGATGGCAAAGTCATGGAGTTTGTGATTTTTGCCATTGAGAGTGCCGCCCAGAAGTTGGGTATTCCGGCTCCTACTCTCTATAACCGTTTGGAAAAACTGAATCTTATCCGTCAATACCTGATAAGTGGATATGACATGCTTCACACCCAGAGTCGTGAGTACATAGCCGATACGTTGATAGAAGCTCTTGAAAACTGGGAAGCCTACTATAAAGAAAAAGGAGAATTTGTATGAAAGTCTATCATGGTAGTACGCAGGCCGTAGAATATCCTTTGGTCGGTGTCGGACGCGAAAACCTCGACTTTGGTAAAGGATTCTATGTAACAGATATCTATGCCCAGGCTGAACGTTGGGGAGCTGTCATGGCATTACGCCATCCTGGTAGCACATCTGTAGTAAACATATACGAGCTTGATGTTGAAAAGATAAATTCATCCGGATACAAATGGCTTCACTTTGACGGGTATAACAATGATTGGTTGGAATTTATTGTCAGTAGCCGTTTAGGAAAACAGCCATGGTTGGAGTACGACATTGTGGAAGGCGGTATTGCTAATGATCGGGTTTTCGACACAATAGAAAATTTTATGGAAAACCAGATTACTAAAGAAGTAGCTTTAGGACGTTTGCGTTTTGAGCAGCCCAACAATCAGTTATGCATTCTCAATCAACGTCTTATTGACGAGTGTCTCTCTTTCAAAGAATATATAACAATAAAATAAACTACGTTTATGATAGATGTATTAGTATGGAATAAATACACTCGTGTGGTGATGCAATTAGCGGAGCGTTTGAATATTTCTCCCGAAAAAGCATTGTACTTGTTCTATAACAGTAAGGTATACGCATTGCTTCTTAATAAACAATACCCGCTTATAACATTGAGTGATGCCTACATCACTGATGAAATCATACTTGAGTTACAACAGCAATAATCCTGTTGTAACTCTTAATTCTACTTGTTCCAAGAGTTTATACCTTTATATATACAGTCAACTTTCCAACCCCTTCTTTCCGTATTATTCCGTCAGTGATAAAGGAATTTAATTCTTCAATAGCCACTTTTTTATTTCGTCCTGTCAGATGGCTATAATCTGTCCGGCTGATGAATAGGTGATTTTCCAAGTATGTGTTGAGGCGGTCGCGACACGTCTCACGGGAGATACTATTTTTCTTAGGGCGTGTGATAGATTCTCCTCGTTGCAGCCTCATTTTGTCGCCTACTTCTTTCTTGAATGGACGACTTGCGCGGAAATTAATATTTTTCATTTGGACAGACGCTGCCCGAATTTCTTTTTTATCTTTAACCGGCGGACATTGCAACGATGTAGAGAAGAATCCGAAGTTTCCCATTTCTACATTCCAACCGTCGGCTAGTAAATCCCGTGCTTCATTGGCAAAGGCTTCCATGGCTCCTGCCAATAAACTTCTGCTGATACCGGTAAATTTGTGGACACGATCCAGAAACTCTTCTTTATCTACGGTTCCTTTGGAGACAATACGGGCATGTAGCGGTTGTTTCTCTTCTTTGTTTGGACTAGGAGTCTCAAATAAGTCATATATTGCACTCATATACTAATGTTTAGTGGTTTTATAGTTACTGTTAAATCGTTCTACAGCTGTTGACTTTTAGTTCCACAGTTGTTTCCCTTTAGTTCCACATCTGTTATTGTTTCGTTCCATATTTGTGGAACGAATTGATGTGTGCTACAAAAGTAGCTAGTTTATACAAGAGAGAGGTGCTTTAATTGTAGAGTGGTTTCTTATTTGAATAAGATAACTAATTGAAGCCTGTCTATTTATATACATACGCTTTAATTATACAATCATCATTCTAAACATTTATGCCTCTCTCTTGTTATTTTCCGAAAAGTATTTGTACCTTTGTCATTGGAACGTAGCATGCCTTTGTGGTATGCGATTGTGCGTTTCCTCGGTGAACAGGAAATCGTAGCGGATTTTTTTTCAGACACCGGGAGACGCCTGTACTTCTATGACTTCTCATAGGGTACGGGCTGTCTGCCCGTGTCTGAAAGGTAGCCGCTACTACCTCCTGTTTGCGGGATTGTGGCAGCTCCGTACTCTTTTATAATAAAAGGTACGGAACTAGTTGATATTATTAATCTAGTTCCGTTTTTTTATGTCAAATTGGCTCACAACAAAACAGATGTCTGAAAGACGCGACATTCAAGAAGCTATTCTAAAGAATTGGGCAAATCTTGGATACATTACGAGTTCCCGAATCAACGATCAGTTGTTTTTGGATGATGAGAGTTTGGATGCTTATCTGGAAGCTCATAAAAGACTTGGTTTAGAAGCAGGTTACCTTTCTAAAATCGTAGAAGAAAAGAAACTGGAACGGGACTTTATCATTTCAAAATACGATGATCTACTATATGTATTGAGAACACAGAAGACTTGTAAACCTCTATATGAAATAATCATTCGTGAACTGGCAGCATTGATTCTTCACCCTGTTACCCGCGATATCTTCTATTCAATTTCTACAGGAGAATCAGTAGCGAAAGTGGCTGATCGGCATCGAATTACCTATGGGAAGACATTGCAAATGTATAACTCTATACTTAAAGGGTTGAATTTGAAGAAAGATATATTGGCTACTTATCGAAAGCGTGCTATCGATGCTCGTTTTTTATCTTTGGCAGACAATAATAAGAATATAAATGTTGGGCAGGAGGAGTGGATACTTCAATTGCCTGTTTGTAAAGTAGCTGATACCCGGTTGGCTAATATCTTGTATAATCAAGATGTTCGAACGGTAAAGGACTTATTGGAAATCGTATCGGGAAGAGGTTGAAAAAGTCTGTTGAGAATAGAAGGAGTAGGAAAAACTTCCTACTATCATTTATTATCCAAACTTCAGATGATAGGTGTTGTGGATGAAAGTCTGGATCGGATTCTTGCCGGATGCTCTAATGGTAAGTTCGATAATAAATGACGGGTAGGACATAATTATGGAAAGAGAGATGATATAAAGAGGTTATTTTAAAGGAAAGATAGAGATTTCAACTTCTAAAATAGCCTCCTTATATTGTATATGTATGAACATAAGGTTTATCTTTCTGCCTCTATTGTATAAGTAAAGCTGTCCGCCCGGTAATATCCGACGTTGTATTCAATAGGTACTCCGTTCACATCATAAACAAATCTTTTCCTTATTAATATAGGGTCATTGGATTTTATCTCCAGTTTCTCTGCAATAAATTCTCCTGCAAGTCTGGCTGAAATCTCCTCCTTGCTGGTTTTTACTACTATATTATATTGGGTTTCCAGCATTTCGTATAAGGGGCGTGTATAATCTTCCTCTCCGGTCAGTGGAATATTGGGGTTGAAATAAGAGATGAAGTAAACAAACGGATATTCTTTTTTTCCTCTGACGCGCTCCATCACTACACAGCGAGTGTCGGGACTGGAACCTAAATCAAAGAACGTACCGATTTCTTCGGTTGGACGCTTTAAACTGATATGCAGCTCGAAATTGCGAATCTCTATACCTAACATCTTCATTTCCTGTGAGAAACTAAGCCAGTTTTTTACTCCGCCTACGATACCTTTCTTTACTACCTTCGTTCCGTAGCCTTTCTTGCGTACCAAAAGCCCCTCAAACACGAGCTTGTTGATAGCTTGTCTCAATGTGTTCCTTGAAATATGCAATTGTTCAGACAATTCGACCTCGTTGGGAAATAGCTTCCCGTTTTTGTACTCTTCAGATTCTATGAGTCTTCTTAGTATCTCTTCTGCCTGAATATGAAGCGGTTTATCACTATTATGATCTAATTTCATATCTATCCTGATTGGTTTATTTTCAGCAAATATAAGATTTATCAAAAAATAATCCAAGTTTTGTTTGGAATAAAAATAAAATCTATATATTTGCACAATTGAAAGTATGTATGAACATATAAAATTTAAAAACGCTATAAACATGAGAAAAGCTAATTATGATAAATTTCCTTCTACGAAGCTGACGGGGATGCTTGTTCAGGGTTGGGATATTATCATTTCTATGTTAAAAGAGAAAATGGATGCAAGAAAAGTGCTGGCTGTGGATTTATATACAGGAGTATATGAAGAAGAAGTGCTGGATGCTTTTTCAAAAGAATTCTCCGGAAGAGTGATGAATGTACGTGATTTGATGAAGCCGGAAAAAGAAATTCAAACGTTGACAGAACGCTTCATGACTGAAGATGTATTATTCGGCTATGTCACCAATTTGAAGCTGGAAGATTATTTGGATGCGGATAAGGTGGCTGCTGCACGGAAACAAATCAGTGAAGCAAAAGACGCCATTGTAATCATAGGTACGGGTGCTTCTGTTGTTGCTCCGCAGGATGCGATGGTGGTTTATGCGGATATGGCACGTTGGGAAATCCAACAACGTTTCCGTCGGCATGAGGTAAAAGCTTTAGGTATAGACAATCGGAACGATGCCGTTTCTTTGCAATACAAGAGAGGGTATTTCAACGATTGGAGAGTATGTGATAGGTATAAGGAAAGATTGTTTGGCAGGGTAGAATTCTGGATTGACACCCATGTGGCCGGGACACCGAAGATGATTGATAAGGATACTTTCTTTAAAGGGGTAGAGGCAACGGTGAACACACCGTTCCGGGTAGTTCCTTTCTTCGATCCGGCTCCCTGGGGTGGTCAATGGATGAAAGAGGTTTGCGACCTGGATCGTGAACGCGAAAATTTCGGCTGGTGCTTTGACTGTGTACCTGAAGAGAACAGCCTTTATTTTGAAGTGAATGGAGTGCGCTTTGAACTGCCTTCGGTTGATTTGGTTTTACTGAAAAGTAAAGAGTTGCTTGGTGAACCGGTGGAGGCACGCTTTGGAAAAGACTTCCCTATTCGTTTCGACTTTTTGGATACGATGGGCGGAGGTAATTTGAGTTTGCAGGTGCATCCTACTACTCAATTTATCCGTGACAGCTTCGGTATGTACTACACGCAGGATGAAAGTTACTACATGGTAGACGCGGAAGAAGATGCCGTAGTTTATCTGGGAGTGAAGACAGGAGTGGACAAAGAAGCGATGATCGGCGATTTGCGTAAAGCACAAAAAGGTGAACTGGTGTTTGACGCAGAAAAGTACGTAAATAAGATTCCGACAAAGAAACACGATCACTTCCTGATTCCGGGAGGAACTGTTCATTGTTCCGGTGCCAACAGTATGGTGCTTGAAATCAGCTCGACTCCGAACCTCTTTACTTTCAAACTATGGGACTGGCAACGCTTGGGACTGGATGGAAAACCGCGTCCGATCAATGTGGAACGTGGTAAATGCGTTATCAACTGGAATCGCGATACGGAATATGTGAATGAACACCTTCGCAATCAGTTTAAGGAAGTTGCTTCCGGAGAAGGTTGGGTGGAAGAACGTACCGGACTGCATCCGAATGAATTTATCGAAACTCGTCGCCACCGTTTCTCATCACCGGTGTTGCATCACACAAACGATAGTGTAAATGTACTGAATCTGTTGGAGGGAGAAGAGGCCGTAGTTGAGAGTCCTACTCATGCTTTTGAACCTTTCGTGGTGCATTATGCTGAAACATTTATCATTCCTGCTTCTGTGGGTGAATATACAATAAAACCTTATGGAAAGTCCTGTAATAAGGAATGTGTCACTATCAAGGCGTATGTCAGATTTTAGTAGTTGAACTTTTTAAGCCTAAAATAGTATATGTATGAATATGATAAACGGGTCGTTTTGACCCTGGATGCAGGAGGAACAAATTTTGTGTTTTCTGCCATTCAAGGAAATAATGAAATGATAAGCCCAATAAGTCTTCCGGCGGTTTCTGATAATTTAGACGAATGTTTGGAAGTATTGGTAAAGGGGTTTGATAGAGTAATAGCTGCTATATCAGTTCCTCCGGTAGCAATAAGTTTTGCTTTTCCGGGTCCTGCTGATTATAAGAATGGAATTATTGGCGATTTGCCCAATTTTCCTTCATTCAGAGGAGGTGTTGCATTAGGTCCTTTTTTAAAGCATAAATACAGAATTCCGGTTTTTATAGAAAATGACGGAAATCTGTTTGCTTACGGTGAAGCCTTATCGGGTGCATTACCTATGATAAACAGAGAGTTATCTTTAGCTGGTTGCAGCAGGGAATATAAAAATTTGATTGGTATAACATTGGGAACGGGATTCGGCGCAGGAGTTGTTATAGATAAAGTCTTATTGACCGGAGATAATGGTTGTGGAGGGGATATCTGGCTTATGAGAAATAAGAAATATCCAGATATGCTTGCCGAAGAAAGTGTTAGTATACGCGCTGTGAAAAGAGTGTATGGCGACTTGTCCGGACAAAACTCTGCCTCATTGAGTCCAAAGGATATTTATGACATTGCTGAAGGTATAAAGGAAGGCAACCGTCATGCAGCAATCACAAGTTTTAATGAACTTGGCATGATGGCAGGTGCTGCTGTCGCTTCGATGCTGAATGTTGTGGATGGCCTGGTGGTTATAGGTGGTGGGGTTGCAGGCGCATCAAAGTATATATTGCCTGCTCTGATAACAGAACTTAGAACACAACTGACTACTTTTTCGGGAAATAAGTTTCCATGTGTTTCCATGGAGGTATATAATGGAGAAGATGAATCGGAAAGAGCTCGCTTTTTGAGTTTATCTGATAGTCAGGTTGTCATTCCAGGTACTCGTTTGACTACTACCTATCATCAATTAAAACAGACCTTGGTACTGTGTAGTAAAGAAGGTGCCAGCCGCTCTATTATGCGAGGTGCTTATGCCTATGCGCTACAAAAAATAGACTTAACGTAATATTCGTAAACTAAATATCATATGAAAACACTTAAAAAAATCATTTTCATTTCTATTGTGTTAGGAATGATATCATCATTAATTATTTCGTGTAAAAATGATGATAAGGGACAGACAGGGTTACTGACCTTAAGTACTTTGGAGGGGAAAATTAAGATTGGGGATTATGTTTCTGTAGAACTGTCACTGCCTCATCCTGATTTGATTTCGAAAATTGTGGTTAAAAAAAGTATCGAAGGAAAAGAAGTCAGTTCCTATTTAAAGGAATTGAATGTGAGGGAATTGAGCTTTCCATATACATTTACTGAGGAGATTATTGCCGGTGATGAAAATGGAATATTAGTGTACTCTTTTTATGGAATGGATGAGAATAACAGTGTGGTGGATGCCGCAGATCTGGTTTTAACAGTGGAGCTGGCGCAGATTCCGTTATTGCTAAAATATGACTGGGTATTGGCATCACAAACTATTAAAGGAGAAGATACAGCTACTCCTGACTTGAAAGATGATATACACCGGTTTAATTCAGACTTGACTTGGCAGGTTGATTGGGGATTCATATTCTCAAGTGCCGCTTTGGAAACGTTAAATTCCTATTGTGCATGGAAGGTTACTATGGACGGAGCTACTGTCAAGACTTTATCTACCATTCACTATAATGTGTTTTCACCGTCCCAAGCTTTGATGACTCATTATAATGTATTGCAGTTGTCAGATCGTAAAATGATATTGGAAAGTTATCAAGACCTTTCAGGACTGGGGGGTGACTATTCTTCAAATGAAAGAGTGCTGGAAGTCTATACGCCAGTATCCAAAACCGAAGATTTTACTCCTTATCGGGGACAGAATCCAGATAATTATATTGTAGCGTCTTGTAATCCGGGATCTTATTAATAAACAATCTAATCATAAGAACACATGAATAATTTATTAAGGAGCATAACTTTATTGTTGTTGATGTTTATTCTGGGAAGTGTTAGTGCACAGAATACAAGTTTGAACATCAAAGGTATTGTTCGTGATGCAATGGGTGACCCCATTGTCGGAGCTACTATTTTGCAGCAAGGTTCAACGCATGGAACCATTTCTAATAAGGATGGAGAGTTTTCATTATCTGTTCCGGACAAATCAATGCTTGAGATTTCTTTCATAGGGTATCAAACAAAGATAGTTAAAGTTACCGCGCAAAAGAGAGAATTTAACATCGTGCTGGAAGATGATACACAAGTATTGGCTGATGTGGTAGTGGTAGGATATGGTGTGCAGAAAAAAAGTGATCTGACTTCGTCAATTTCCACTATCAAGTCAGAACAATTATCTTCTACTTCGATAACCTCTTTAGACCAGGGTATTCAGGGAAGAGCAGCCGGTGTAGCTGTTTTGAACACTTCGGGGCAGCCTGGTGCCGGAACTTCTATTCGCATCAGAGGTACCAGTTCTATTAATGGAAATAATGAACCTTTGTATGTGATTGATGGTGTCCCTGTGATTAGTGACGCAAGCACATTCAGTACCGGGACTTTAAAGAATCCTGCTCTTAATCCTTTGACTAATATCAATCCCAATGATATTGAATCCATTGAAATATTGAAAGATGCTTCTGCAACTTCCATATATGGTGCTCGTGGGGCGAATGGTGTTGTACTGGTCACTACCAAACAAGGTAAAAATGGAAAGCCTAAAGTCTCTATCGGAGCTAAATACACATTGCAGCAGGTAACTAAAAAAATGGATATGTTGAATGCAGTTCAATTGGCCGAACTGGGAAATGAAGCAACGGACAATGCAGGTGAAGAAAGAAATCCCGTTTTTGCAGGGTTGAATAATCTGTCTAAACTGAATACGAATTGGCAAGATGAGATATTCCGCACAGCACCTATGCAGAACTATGATATTTCAATATCAGGTGGTAATGATAAAACGACTTATTTTGTTTCCGGTAATTTACTGTTGCAGGATGGTATAATTATTGGTTCAGATTTCGGAAAAGGAAGTTTCCGCATTAATTTGGGGCAGCAAATAAATAAATGGCTAAAGACTGGCGTTTCTGTGAACCTGAGTTATAGCCGTTCAAATGGTGTAGTAACGAACTCGGAAGGAGGATTTGCTTCTTCGATCACTTCTTGGGCATTGGAAATGAATCCGGCTCTTCCCGTGAGAAATGAATCCGGTGATTACATTTATGAAAACAATCTCACTACAACTAACAATGTGGGTAATCCTGTACAAGATGCCTATGAAGCGAAAAATAGAAATACTTCATTTCGGACATTGGCTAATGCTTATTTAGAATGGGTTCCAGTTAAAAATCTAACTTTTAAAACGAGTATCGGTGTCGACTATTTCTATATAAAGGATCAGGCTTTCGCTCCTGGGGAGATAAAACGTGCAGAATCGAATGGTGGTTATGCCAGCGTAGGAAATCGTGACGGTTACAACTGGGTGTGGGAGAATACCGTCAACTATACAAACACTTTTGAGAAGCATACGATTAGCGCTTTGGCTGGTATGACGGCGCAAGCTTTTGTTTCGGAAAATTCGGCGGTTGCAACAGCTGATTTTACAGACGGATTTTTAGGATTCAACTCCATACAGTCAGGAGCATTGCGTCAAGCCGCAAGTTCGGGCATCTCCGAATGGCAGATGTTATCTTATTTGGCTCGCGTGAATTATAATTATGGCGGTCGTTATTTAATGAGCCTGACGGGGCGTATTGATGGATCTTCAAAATTTGGAAAGGGGAATAAATATGGCTTTTTCCCTTCAGTTTCGGGTGCTTGGAGAATTTCAGAAGAGAATTTCATGAAGCAGTTGCAAGCCATTTCGAATATGAAGTTGAGAGTAAGTTACGGTATTGTGGGTAATGAAGGAATTCCTCCTTATAGTTCGCAAGGGTTAATGTACAACACAGAAGCTTATTTTGGCAATAGTGAAGTGGCAACCGGGGTGGTGCCTTATACACTGAGTAATCAGGACCTGAAGTGGGAAACGACTTCTCAGGTAAATCTTGGTTTTGATTTGGGCTTATTCAATAATCGTCTTACCTTAACTGCGGACTATTATCGCAAAAATACGCGCGATTTGCTGCTTGCTATGCCTGTGTCATTTAATACCGGTTATGATACAGCCGTAAAGAATGTTGGCAGTCTGCGTAATGAGGGTTTTGAATTTGCTTTGGGAGTAGTGCCTTTTGCCGGTAAATTCGGCTGGGATATGAATTTTACTCTCGGTTACAATAAGAATGAAATTACAGATTTAGCTGGAAGCCAGGAGAATCTTTCGGGGGCATCTATTTTGGGAGTAACCTATTGGACTAAAATAAATGAGGGTAAACCTATCGGTACAATTTATGGATATAAAACTGATGGTATAGCACAACTGAGCGAAGACTTGTCTAAAATTCCATATTTCTCTGGAAAAACCTTGAAGCATGGCGATCGTAAATATGTCAATAAGAATGGTGATAATGTGATTAATGAGGACGATTTATTTGAATTGGGAAATGCCAATCCGGATTTTACTTTCGGATTCAATAATACCTTTACTTATAACCTGCGCGATCATTCATCCATTGGGCTGACAGTCTATTTGCAAGGTGCGGTAGGTAATGAGATTGTGAACTTCAATAAGTTTTCATTGGAAAGCTTTGACGGACATAAAAACAACTCTGTGGCAGCATTGGAAAGATGGACTCCAGAGAATCCTACTAATAAATATCCTCGTGCCACGACCAAATCATCAGGTACTATTTTATCCGATCATTATGTGGAAGACGGTTCATATCTCAGAGTGAAAGATATCACGTTAAGTTATACTTTCCCCAAAAGCATCCTTCAGAAATTTTATTGTGAGGGACTTACAATCTTTGCCGGATTAAAGAATATTTATACGTTCACCAATTATTCCGGATATGATCCCGAGGTAAGTCGTTTTTCTAACGATAATCTTTCAATGGGAGCTGATTATGGTTCTTATCCGATGTCTAAATCGTATGAGTTTGGTTTAAGAATGAATTTTTAAAAAAGAATAGATTATGAAAAAATACATATTAAGCGTTTTATTGGGTGGAGCATTTATGTTCACTGCTTGTTCGGATTTCCTGGACGAAGAGCCTAAAGGGGATATTACAAGTGAAGGATATTATAAAACTGCTCAACATGCTATATCCGCTACCAATGCTATTTATGATTATTTGATTATCGGATATGCTCCCAATGGATTATGGGATAAAAACTATGGTGGCACTTTCTACAATGATTATTGGGTTCTTCAGGATATGTTTGCTGATAATTCGGAAACAAATCAAACCAGCATTGACTATCAGTCGGTAGAAAATATGCAGATAGACCAATATAATCAGCCTGTAGAATTGTTGTGGAGAGATTTTTATCAAACGATAAAATGTTGTAATGTTGTGATTGATAAAGTTCCATCCATTGATATGGATGTGACTTTAAGAAATCAGTTGGTGGCCGAAGCAAAATTCTTTAGAGCAATGATGTATTTTGATTTGATCCGTATGTTTGGCGATGTTCCTTTACGCGAACATAATGTTGAGAGTGCTGCGGAAGATGTAACTAGCCGAACCTCCAAAGAGACAATTTATGAACTGATCTTTTCGGATCTTAAGACTGCTGAAACCGATTTGAAGTACGCTGAACGTTTTGGCGGGGGAAGACCTTACCCTGCATCTGCATCAGCTTTGTTAGCCAGGGTTTATGTTACTTATGCAGCAGAACATCAGAGTAAGGAGCATTACCAACTTGCTGTAGACAAGGCTAAATCTGTCATCAAGAGTTTCCCTATGCTTAAAAACTACGGTGATTTATTTAAGGTGACCAATCGTTTTAATACGGAAATAATCTGGGGAGTAAACTTTAGTGCGGCGTTGAGTGAAGGTTGGAAAGGTGGACAGTTTTTGGTACGTTTATTGCCTGCCCTTGACGGAGTCAGCAATGCTCAGGGATGGGAAAATGCAACCGAAGATTTGTGGAACAGCTTTGATCAGCAGAATGACCAACGCTTGGATGTTACTTTGAAAAGAAGTTTTACTTATAGTGATGGTAGCGTCGAGGATTTTGATAAGCCTTATGTTTTTAAGTATTGGGATAGCCAGGCTGAACCTAAAGGGAATAATACCGAGGCCATATTTCCGGCAATTCGTACTGCTGAGATGTATTTGATTATAGCCGAAGCTTTGAATGAAATAAATCAAGGAGCTAATGAGGAGGCGGTGATTGCAATTAATGCTGTAAGGAACCGTGCCGGGCTGACCACAGCTGTACCTACCGACTATAAGGGATTTAAAAATGCTGTATTGAACGAGTACCGCCATGAATTTGTGATGGAAGGACATCGTTGGTTTGATTTGACCAGAATGTGTACGCCGCAAGAATTTGTGTCTATCATAAAGGCTGCCAAACCGGAATCTACTCCTAAAGAATACCATGTGAAATTTCCTATTCCTCAAAGAGAAATAGACTTGTCACAAAACACGATTACTCAGAATGAAGGCTATGGACAATAACCAAAATGATAGGATTATGAATAAGTTTATCTATTTGTTGGCCTGTACATTATTTGTATCTTGCCAAAACAATAATAAGTCATCTGTGACAAAGATGGAGGTCGAACTCGATTCGATGTGGTGTACACGGCTAATGCCCGGGCTTGGCGGTGGAGTGACAGGAGGTGACGGTGCTATATCTATAGATTTGAAGGATGGAAGAAGTCTTTTTATGTGGGGAGACTCATTTTTTGGAGATGTTGTTGATGATAAAAGGAGCAAAGACTCTAAATTTGTGATGGGTAACACTTTTACGATTATTAATGAGAAAGGAGAACTGGAGACTTTGTATAGTGGTGATTTGAAGAATCCTTCCGCATATATACCGGCAGAGCAGGACGGAGATTCGCCCCGTTGGTATTGGCCTGGAGATGGATTTGTGAAAGATGGTATTCTTCATTTGTTTATGTCCAAGTTCAGGAAAGTGGGTGAGGGATCTTTTGGTTTTGAATATATGTGTTGTGACTATTTCCGTCTGGATGTGAAAACCATGAAGATCATTGATAAGGTGAATATTCCTGCTGCCAATCAGAATGGTGTACACTATGGACATGCAGTGATGCCTTATCAAAATGCAATCTACGTCTATGGAACAAAGTCGGATTCAACAGGAGCAAAGGCAGTTGTTCATGTGGCGAAAGCTGAATTGGTTGATAATAAGTTGACGAACTTTGTGTATTGGGATGGCGCTGGCTGGCAGTCGGACGCTACTAAAACGGCGAAACTTGAAGGACTTCAGAAAAATATCTCTGAACAATTTAATGTATTTAGTCTAAAAGAAAAGATAGTGTTGGTTTCCCAAAATCGTTCGGGAAATGCCAAAGAGATTTATTCTTATATTGCCGACAGTCCTGAAGGTGCATTTAGTCATGAGAAATTGCTCTATACGGTGGATGAACCTAATTTTGAAAAAGACAATATGATGACATATAATACGATGGTACATCCTCAATACATGAAAAATGATAAAATATTGATGTGTTATAATGTTAATACTTATGATTTGAAGAAGGTATTTGAGAAGGCATCGTTGTATCAGCCTCGTTTCTTTTGGGTACCCGTAGATCATATATTAAAGTGATAGTTATGGTAAAGAATAACTCTTATTTGAAAGCCATTCCCGTGCTAGCCGCTTTTTTTGTTATGGGATTCTGTGATATAGTCGGTATTTCATCCGACTATATGCAGAAGAACTTTAATTGGTCTCCAACCATGACGGGGTTTGTTCCTTCAATGGTATTCATCTGGTTTTTATTTTTAGGGATTCCTGTTGGTAACAGAATGAGTAAATACGGGCGGAAAAATACAGTACTCGCCAGTATGGCGGTGACAGTGGTTGGGATGTTTTTGCCATTGTTGGTCTACAGTAGTGTAACCTGTATTATTGCGTACGTTTTGTTAGGCGTAGGAAATGCTATATTACAGATCTCTTTAAATCCGTTATTGAATAATGTTATTTCTAGCCCTCGGTTATTGACCAGTAGTCTGACGGCCGGACAGGTTATCAAGGCTGTTTCTTCTTTGGTCGGTCCTGAAATTGTATTGTTTGCCACCCTGCATTTTGGTGATGATAAATGGTATTATTGCTTCCCCATTTTAGGCACTATTACATTATTTTTTGCTTTATGGCTGACGTTTACTCCCATTTGGAGAGAGCAGGTGGAAGAGAGTAAAGTATCTTTCTCTGATTCTTTCAACCTACTGAAGAATAGAACTATACTCATTCTTTTTTGGGGAATATTCTTTATTGTAGGTGTGGATGTCGCTACAAACTATGTCAGTTCAAAACTGATGAGTATCCGGTATGACTGGACTGCAGAACAAGTGAAGTTTGCTCCACAAGTATATTTCTTTAGTAGGACGGTTGGCGCTCTTCTCGGTGCTTTCTTACTGACCCGCATTGCAGGTGTACGTTATTTCAAAGTCAATATTCTGGCGTGTATCCTGATGCTTGTATTATTGATCGGTATTCAGAATCCCGCTGTTAGTCTATTGTGTATTGGCGGAGTCGGCTTTTTTGCTTCGTCTGTATTTTCTATCATTTATTCGATGGCATTTCAAGAGTGTCCTACAAAAATGAATCAGATTTCTGGATTAATGCTGACGGCTGTAGCCGGAGGAGGAGTGGTAACCCCTGTTATTGGGTTTGCAATAGACAATGCCGGAATTACAGCTGGGGTTATTGTCATTTTGCTTTGTGTATTGTATCTCACCTACTGTGCTTTTGCGGTAAGAGAACGCAAGAGTGGGGAGCAGACAGCTTTATAATAAATTAAAATATAATGATGAATCAGAACTTAATAAAAGGATTAGCAGTAGCTGCTATATGGTGTAGCAGTACTCTTGTACTTCAGGCAGCACAAGATAATATAGCTCCACGGGCGCACGTCACGGTATCTAATGTGTTGAATGAAAATTATGCTGCCAACAACTTGGTTGACGGTAAAATAATGTATGGTGATAAGGGCGAATGGGCTTGCAAGGGGAGCGTTACATCGTGGGGAGTCATGTATACTCCGTGGGCACAGTTGGAATGGGATGAAGAAGTGTGTGTGGATCGAGTGGTATTATATGACCGTGTGTCTCTTGCTGAACATCTTGCCGGTGGAACTCTTCAGTTTAGTGATGGATCTCAGCTTAGTGTAACAGCTATTCCCAATGATGGAAGTCCGAAAAGTATCTCTTTTCCTAAGAAAAAGGTGAAATGGATTCGTTTTGAAGCAACAGACGGTAATGGAAAGAATTTGGGGTTGTCTGAAATCGAAGTTTTTGCCGCACATGGTGATCAAACTGACTATGTGGAGTGGGTTGACCCTTATATTGAAACTACCCGGGGACGATGGTTCTTCTGTACTCCGGGAGGACGTCCCTTTGGTATGGTGGCTGCTCATGCTTTTACCCGCAATAAAAATCAGGGAGGTGGCGGATACAATTATAATTTTCCGGATATCTTGGGATTCTCTCAAATAAATGAGTGGATGATTTCCGGTCCGAACATAATGCCGGTTGTAGGGGAAATAAATCCTACTGAAGGTATGGCAGGATGGAAATCGCCTTTTAAACATGAAAGTGAAATAATTCAGCCAGGCTATCATCGTCTGTATTTGGACCGATATAAGACTTGGGTGGAATATACGGCAACAGAGCGGGCTACATTCTATCGTTTGAATTATACCGAAAATGTAAATGCCAAATTATTGGTGGATGTAGGTAGTGTTTTGGGTAATTGCTCTATGGATAAAGCTACCTTACTGCGTGTCAGCGATACACGTGTTGTTGGAGAATTTTTCACAACAGAACGCTTCTGGGGCGGTCCGGACAGCATAAAAATAAGTTTTGTACTAGATTGTAACCGCCCTATAAAAAGTATTGACGGATGGAATGAGAAGGGCGTCTTGCCCGATGTTGAGGCCATTGCGGGGAATGCTGCAGGTATGGTCTTGAACTTTGGACAGCTAAATGCTGAAGAGTTGCTTTTTAAGATGGCACTCTCCTATACCAGTGTAGACAATGCAATAGCCAATATGGATGCGGAACTGAACCATTGGGATTTTGACAAGGTTTGTAAAGAAACCCGTTCAATCTGGAATGAGGCTTTAGGACGTATAGCTGTTGAAGGTGGTACGGATGCTCAACGTATCAAGTTCTATACTGACCTTTGGCATGTATTGTTAGGACGGCATAAAATAAATGATGTGAATGGCTATTATCCGGATTATGCCGGAAATAAATACGTCAATAAACGTACGTCTGAACCTATGAAGGTACGTCGTCTTCCGCTTACAGCCGATGGAAAACCGAAGTTTAATATGTATGGCTTTGACGGGCTTTGGTTGACACATTGGAATTTGAACGTTTTATGGGGGCTGGCATGGCCCGAAGTCATGGATGATTTATCTGCTTGTCTGGTTCAGTATGCTGATAATGGAAAACTGTTGCCTCGTGGGGCATGTTCGGGTGGATATTCATTTATTATGATCGGTTGTCCGGCTACTAGTTTACTGGTAAGCACATATATGAAAGGAATTATGAAAAAAGCCGATCCTTTGCATACACTTGATGTCATAAAACGTAATCATATGCCTGGCGGAATGATGAGCTATGAGAGTGCTGATGATTTAAAGTTTTATATCAGTCATGGTTATTGTCCGGACAATGCAAGCAAAACTCTGGAATGGGCATTTCAAGATTGGGGAGCAAGCCGGATGGCTGCAAGGTTGGGAAAACGCTCGGAAGCGCGTATGTTTGAAAAACGTTCACGAGCATGGACTCCTTTATTCAATGCGGAACAGGGGTTGGTATTTCCGAAAAAGAGAAATGGTGAATGGTTGCATCAGGATGGATTGAGTGGAAGCGGTTGGGTGGAAGCTAATTCCTGGCAGGCCACCTGGTCTTTGTCTCATGAACTACCTAAGTTGGTAAAGATGATGGGAGGTGCTGATAAGTTTTGTGAGAAGTTAAATTTTGCATTTGAGCAGGCAAAGGATTTAGATTTTGTTTATGCTTACAGTGGAGGATACGTAAGTTATGCTAATCAGCCCGGATGTTCTAATGCACACGTCTTTACCTATGGTGGAAAACCCTGGTTGACACAATATTGGGTGCGTCAGGTAAAAGAACGTGCGTATGGGGGAATTACTCCAGATAAAGGGTACGGTGGTCATGATGAAGATGAAGGTCAAATGGGAGGTGTCAGTGCTTTGATGGCACTTGGACTATTTAGTGTAACAGGGACGGAATCTGATACTCCATACTATGATATTACTTCACCTATTTTTGATAAGATTACAATCAAATTGAATAAAAATTATTATGAAGGAAGTACATTTACTATAACTACCCACAATAATTCTGCTGAAAATTGTTATATCCAACGTGCGCAATTGAACAATGTGGAATGGAATTATGCACAATTTGATCATGCAGACTTTGCCAAAGGAGGAAAGCTTGAGTTATGGCTAGGTAATCAGCCCAATAAATCGTGGGGAAAGCTTAAATATTTGGCTCCGGACTCAGATTTATAATTGAAATAGAAAGTTGCTATTTCTCTATTAAATAACTGGAACAATGTCGATTCTGGCATTAATACTGGGTGTGGTTTTGTCATAACTAATAATGTTGACAGAACCACTTTTTTAAGAGGCTGGAGATGCGTTGGAAGGATAAAATTTGATTTGTTTGGATATGGAAAAGGAAACGGCGTCTATTAAAGAGAAGAAGACGCTATCTTTGCCCGAATCCTGCTCAATGATTGCGGAGTGATCCATAGATAGGAGGCTATATGCTTTAAAGGTACATATTGCAATAGTTCCGGTGTCTCTTTGATAAGAGTAAGATAACGCTCTCTTGCCCGCGGACTTCCGGAGCTGATAAGCCAGTTTTCTTGTAAAAGTAGTTGACGGTCCATCAGGTGAAGTCCCAGATTGGCGAGTCCGATAGAGGAGGAGAATAGTTGATTCAGAGCAGTCCGGGAAATACAGTAAGCTACACTATCACACATTGCTTCGATATTGATGAGCGAATATGCATTATCTACATATCCCCAGACGGAGAAGGCAGCTTCTCCGTCTGAAGCAAACCAAATGGTGGTATCTACTCCGTCTTTATGATAATATGCCCGCCAGATCCCTGTTCTTATGAAATAAAGATTGTTATTCCTGGTTCCTTCGCGTACAATTAATTCTTTCTTTTTGAAATACACTTCTTCCATACAGCCCAGTAAAGTCTGTATATCAGTTTTCGATACCTTATATTTATTGCAAAGTTTTTCAATGAATGTATCCATGCTGCAAAGATACTCATCGTCAGCGGACCATGAAGCGATCTTTGAAATAAATTCCGATAATATAAAGCATTGTTAATAACTCGGCTAATGGTACGGCCAGCCAAATACCTGCTACACCCAAAAGCGGAGGAAGGGTAAAGAAACCTATCAACATAAATACAATTCCCCAGAGAAGAGTGATGATCGTAGCTCGTTGTCCCCGTTCAACGCTTTGATAGTAACCTATTCCTATCATGTTAACCGCAAAGAAAATAAATCCGATTCCAAAAAATGGAATTCCTTTTACCGCTATGTCAAATGCGGGATAGCTGCGGTCGATAAATAATGAAACGATATTCTGACTGCATAGCACAGTGATGATGAAAAAACAGATTCCACAGATTAAAGCTGTCCGGAAGGCAAGATGCAACGCTTTTCTGACACGATCGGGTTGTCCGGCTCCGAAGTTGTAGCTGATAATCGGTTGTGCGGATTGTGCAATAGCATTGTAGACCATAAAGATGATGGGGAAGAAATAACAGGCAATGCTGAATGCTGCTACTCCGTCTTCTCCGAGATGGCGGATGAAAACATAGTTTCCTAAAAACATCATACAGGCGATAGACGCCTCACTGATGAAACCGGAGGTTCCCAGTTTTATCATGTAACCGACATTGCGGAAGGTGAGCATCAGACTTTTTATACTCAATTTAATGCGGTATAAACGGATGCTATGAGAGAATCGTAGAAGGTAGATTAGAGTCATTAATCCCCCTGCAATGGTTCCTAGACTGGTTGCGAAGGCGGCTCCCATCATTCCCCAGCCAAACTCGAAAATGAAAATATAGTCTAAGATAATGTTGAGTATGGCAGCAACGGCATTACACATCATGGCATAGTTGGGCGAACCGTCCAGCCGGATAAAGAACATACCTGTGCTTAATAGTTCGTAGAATACCAGGAATGGTAGATACCATAACATATATTCTATCACAAGCGGCAACAGCTTTTCCGAACTGCCGAGCAATTGTGCCAATGGTTCTACAAATAGGCAGCACAACACAGACATCACTAATATAATGAGTGAAGAGAAAATAAGAGCTTGTGTTATATTGATGCTTGCCGCCTTATTTTTCCCTTGCGATAAATGAATGGAGGCAACTACCGATCCTCCGATTCCGAACATCAGTCCGATTCCGGTGGCAATCATAAAGAATGGTGCCGCGATATTGACGGCTGCCAATGCATCGCTGCCAATTCCTTTCCCTACGAATATCCCGTCTGTGATGACGAATATAGCCGAGAAAACCATTCCGAGTACTGTAGGAACCAATAATTTGCGGAATAACATGGAAACGTCCATACTGCCGAAATCAATACTATCTTTCATAACTTTCTATCTTTTGTTTGTTAAATCGGGTGCAAAGGTAGGGGTCTGAAAGAAGATAAAAATTACCATTTGGTAATTTTATCCCATTTGTTGGATTTTTACAAAGTTATGATATTCGTCTCGACGAGGGGGCGATGAAAACCTATATCCATTGGTTTGCGAATCTGAAGGAGGGTATGTTACGGAATAAAGTCTCTTTGGACTTTATTTGATGATTATCTTCATTGCTTGTGCATCAAATGTCACAGATTCGTTTCGGAATAGTCTTTCTATATGTCCGCTCGTAATCATCTCATTTGTGGGGAGACTATACAATTGTGGGTTGTCAATCAGCATGATCGTGTCGCAGAGAGACAGGGCAATGTCCAGGTCGTGTGTGGAAAACAGGATACATTTTCCTTCCGTTTGCGCTAGCTTTTTCAGTAGCAGACAGAGTTCGTAGCGATTAGGTAAATCCAGAAAAGCAGTAGGCTCATCAAGAAGAATGATAGGTGTGTCTTGTGCAAGTGCGCGTGCTATCATGATTCGTTGGCATTCTCCGTCGGACATCTTATCCATTGTCTTTTCTGCATAATCGGACATTCCTACCAGGTGCATGGCAGTAACCACTCTTTTCTCATCTTCCGCCTGTAATTGTCCGATCCAGTTGGTATAAGGAGCACGTCCCAATGCGACTACATCTTTACAACGCAGGTTGGCGATGCGTACTTTGTCGGTAGTTACAAAACTAATCTTTCGGGCTAATTTCTCCGGTTTCAGTGAAGCAATGTTTTTCCCATGCAGGATGATTTCTCCGTTTTTAGGTGTTTCCAACCCCATGATGGCACGGAGAAGCGTGCTTTTTCCTGTACCATTCCGTCCGAGCAGTGCGACAAGTTGCCCGCCCGTGATATGGGTGGAAACTTTCTCCAGCAATATACGTTGTTCGTATCCTAATGTCAGATCTTTTAGTTGAATCATTTGAATATACGCAAGTTTTTACCTATTACCCATAAAATAACCGGAACACCCAATAGCGCAGTGATGCAATTCAACGGCAACAGAAACTTCTTGGCTATGATGTCACAAATCAGCATCCCGATCAACCCTGTCAGCATCGTACCCGGCATCAATATCCGGTGATCGGCGTTGTCAAACAGGATCCGTGTGATATGTGGGATAGCCAGCCCGATGAATCCTACCGGACCGCAAAAGGCTGTAACCGTTCCTGTCAGTAACGCTGTAGATATAAAAATAAGCGTTCTTGAGCGCTTGATATTCATTCCCATGGTGCGTGCATAATTTTCACCAAGCAACAACAGATTCAGTGATTTGATACAGGCGATGGATAGCAGCAACCCTATGCATATTACTGGTATCATAATTGTTAATTGCCCTGTCGTGATGTGGCTAAGTGAGCCCAAAGCCCAAAGTGTGAACATTTTCAGTTGTTCTGCAGAACTTAGGTATTGTAATATCTGGATGATAGCTCCCGCCACGTAACCTATCATGACTCCCATAATCAGTACACCTAATATATTTTTTACTTTTCGACTGATGATGGCTACTCCCAGCAGTATGACGGAAGTCCCTATCCACCCCGAACCTACAATACCGACTGATTGCAGAAAGGGAAAATCTGTCCAACCGAGAAGCGGGGCACCTAGTATAAACAATGCCACTCCAAGACCCGCCCCGGAGCTCACTCCCAGCAGGTAAGGATCTGCCAGCGGATTCTGGAAAACTGTCTGCATTTGCAGACCGCTAACCGAAAGCGCTATACCTATCAATGCAGCCACTATGACGCGGATAAAGCGGATGGAGAGAATTATATTGCGGGTGGTTTCGTCACATTCACCCCCGGTGAGTATTGCTCCTATCTTTGATATAGGGATGAAAGTATCTCCTGTTGCCATATCTACTAATAGTAACAGAATGGCAACTATTCCTAATGCGGTGAATAATAGAGCGGTACGTCTGCGGGATTGTTTCATTCCAGGTGTCTGTAATAATAAGGTGAATCGGAAACGAGTTCCGGATGGAAAATATGAATTAGATCACGCAACACCACATCAGGACGAACAACTGCTGATTCCCAATAATCATTGCCTCCTGTCGATGTCAGTCGCAGGTTATTGTTGTAGACTGTCTTTTCCCGGACGGCTTTAGCATCTGCAAATTTAGGATTGACAGCTTTTAATTCATCTAATGTGGTGACCGAACCTACATTGATCCAATAATCTGCCTTTTGTATCAGTTCGTAGGCTGTTTCCAAACCGATAGGAGTTGAACTGTTGGAATTGTTCTCTTTGTAAATGTAGTCTGCACCCGCGTCTGCGATTAACTGTGCCATGTAACTTTGGGTGGAAGGCATTACCCAACTGTCGTTCCATGGAGTGTTGAACATGACGGTAGGGTGTTGGCTGATGGAGTCGGTGAGAGCTTTTAAAGCATGGTAGCGTTTCGGGATTTCCCGGAACACTTCAATCCCTTTCTCCCGGTTGTCAATCAATTCGGAAAGAACAACCATCCACTCGGCTTTTCCCAGTGGAGATTCTTCCAGATATTCTCCCATATATATATAAGGTATGGCTAATTCTTTCAATTTATCTGTAACAGCTGTTTGAGCATCACCAATACCATATAATAGTACGACGTCCGGCTTTAATCCCAGCAACAACTCGTAATTCATTTCCGCTCCCATATCTTTGATTGAATCTTTGTGGGCGAGAATGTAAGGATTAGACACGTAATTGATGCCGGATACTCCGACAATACGTTTGAGTTCTCCCAATGCATCGAGCATGGCGATGTAGGAAGAAGACATACATACGATATTTCTGGCTCCGGCAGGAATGACAGGACTATTAAAACCTGCAGGAGCTTGCTCTCCGTTGCGCGAAATGAAATAGGACATTTTCACGTCCTGTGCTCCTTGCCATGGATTGGAAACTTGAATGAGGGTACTGGCCGCATTGTCTGCCCCCAGGATTTTAAATCCGGAAGCGTATTCGGGAGTATATATATCCTGATTGAATCTCTCCAGAGATGTTTTATTACGTGATATACAGCTTGCCAAAAAGAAGAGGCATAGTAGCGCGATGGTTAAGATTGGAGATTTCACTTTTATACAGATTTTAATTAGAAAAAAGATTAGTGGATGCTCTCGAGTGGCAAAGATAGGACTAATTATTAGTTTGTTTTTATTTTCATTAGAATTTTCTTCTGATTTGTTTCTATTTGATGTATCTTTGCCGCAGAAATTTTGGTGTCATTCGTCCGATGCTACGGAAGAATGGTGAAAAGGGAATCAGGTGTAAATCCTGAACAGACCCGCTGCTGTAAGCTCCGCCAGAAGTTTTCCTACAATACTCAAATCCACTGTCTCGCTTTGGAGAGATGGGAAGGGCGTTAGGAAAATGGAGTAAGTCAGAAGACCTGCCAAAATTGAATTCTTGAAACTTTCCGGGATTAGAGTTTGAAGAGTGCAGTTTTTAATTCAAAATACATCTTTAATTGCTGATGTGAAGTTTCAGAAAGGAGAAATATGCCTTTTTGAATGTTCCATTATACGGGGGAGAAGTACGTATATTGGTTTGAGTATGTAGAAAATTGCATCCTTGCTGTAACCCTATGAAAGTTTATTATTTAAATTAATAAACAGGAGGATTATGTTCAGGCAGATTCATTTTAGAGTATTTTGGATAGGATGCTTTTTGAGCATGTTTTTATTACTATCAGCACAAAGTAAACTGGATAGCTTACACCATCTTCATGAAGTAGTAATTACTGCTAAAATTAATAAGGAAGTGATTCCGGTGCAGTCTTTATCTGGTGATAAGTTAGAAAAATTAGCCGTACATTCGGTTGCAGATGCCATACGCTATTTTTCGGGAGTACAAATAAAGGATTACGGTGGAATAGGAGGATTGAAGACCGTAAATATCCGAAGTATGGGGACGAATCATGTCGGAGTGTTCTATGATGGCATTGAATTGGGGAATGCACAGAATGGAGTGATTGATTTGGGACGCTTTTCTTTGGATAATATGGAGGCCGTTACTTTATATAATGGGCAGAAAAGTGCTATTTTCCAGCCGGCGAAAGATTTCGGTTCTGCCGGTTCTATTTATCTTCAGTCGAGAACGCCTGTTTTTCAGGCGAATAAGGCTTATCATGTAAAAGCTGCTTTTAAAACAGGTTCCTTTGGCGTTGTCAATCCATCTCTACTTTGGGAACAGAAACTAAGTGAGAATGTAAGTGCGTCACTTAGTACTGAATATATGTATACCACCGGAAAGTATAAATTTACTTATGCAGTAGCTGGGGGATACGATACTACGGCAGTCCGCCGTAATGGCGATGTGAATGCTTTACGCACGGAAGGTGGTTTATATGGTAAAATAAAAGGCGGTTACTGGCGCACAAAAGCTTATTTTTATAATTCAGAACGTGGGTATCCCGGTGCTGTTGTGCGGAATCGTTTTTCACATGAAGATCGCCAATGGGATACCAATTTCTTTCTTCAGTCTTCTTTCAAGAAAGATTTTGGTGAAGCATATAGTCTGTTGTTGAATACCAAATATGCATATGATTATTTACACTATTTGGCAGATCCCAGAAAAGAGGAGGCTACTATGTATGTAAATAATACATATCGTCAACAGGAGGTTTACTTGTCAATGGCTAATAGAGTCACTGTTCTTCCTTTTTGGAATATAAATCTTTCAGTGGACTACCAGTGGAATAAGTTGAATGCCAATCTGACTGATTTCCCTTATCCACGGCGAAATACGACGTTGGTGGCAGCGGCTACCTCTTTGCATTTTGATCGTTTTAAGTTTCAGGCTAGTGTCTTGGGAACTTTCGTGCATGAGAACGTTGCTTCGGATACTACTTCAGCTGGGAATAAAATGGAATTTACTCCTACTGCCATCGCTTCCTATAAACCTTTCAAGAATATTGATTTTAATTTGCGTGCCTTTTATAAGCGGATATTTCGTATGCCGACTTTAAATGATTTGTATTATACATTCATAGGAAATATCAAATTAAAACCAGAATATACAAATCAGTATAATATTGGATTCACTTATCAGAAGTTATTTACCGGAACATGGTTGCAAGCCTTGAATGTTCAGTTGGATGCATATTATAATGAAGTGGAAAATAAAATAATAGCTACTCCTACCAATAATTTCTTTCGTTGGACAATGATTAATTTGGGGCTTGTTGAAATAAAAGGAGTGGATGTTGTTTTACAAGGAGGCTGGAAATTAGGTGATAATTGGACCTTTGACAGCCGCTTATCATATACTTATCAGAAAGCACAGGATTTTACTGATAAGTTGGATGAGGATACATATGGAGGACAAATATCGTATATACCTTGGCATAGTGGCTCGGCTATACTAAATGCTGAATATAAATCATGGGAACTAAACTATAGTTTTATATATATAGGTGAGCGCTATGGTATTTCGGCCAATACTCCGCATAATTATTATCTTCCCTGGTATACAAGTGACGTGTCTCTGGCAAAGAAATTCAATTGGAAAAAGAAGGATTTCAAGTTGGCTTTGGAAGTCAATAATATTTTAAATCAACAATATGAAGTGGTGAGGGCTTATCCGATGCCAGGAACTAACTTTAAATTCATTTTAAACTTAACTATATGATTGTGAATAATATTTTTTCACGCATCTTGTTTGGAATATTAGCAAGTTGCTGTTTGCTGGCTTGCCGGGGAGAGCTTCCGGTTTTACCGTCTGATGAGATAGAAGTCGGTAAGGATCCTTTAGGGGGTGTTCATATTAAAGGAATGTATCTTCTCAATGAAGGAAATATGGGTAGTAATAAGTGTACACTTGATTTTTATGACAGTACTACCGGTAAGTATCATCGTAATATTTATGCTGAACGGAATCCATCTGTAGTGAAGGAGCTGGGAGATGTTGGAAATGATTTGCAGATTTATGGAGACAAGTTGTATGCTGTAATCAATTGTTCCAATTTTATAGAGGTGATGGATGTGGAAACTGCACAACATTTGGGGCAAATAGATGTGGTTAATTGCCGTTATATCACTTTTAGTAATGGAAAGGCGTATGTCAGTTCGTACGCGGGGCCTGTTGGGATAGATCCCAATGCGCGTCCGGGAAAAGTGGTTGAAGTGGATACGACAAATTTAGCTATCACCCGTGAAGTGGTAGTCGGTTATCAACCGGAAGAGATGGTGATAAAGGATGGAAAACTTTATGTTGCCAATTCTGGCGGATATCGTTTCCCTGATTATGACCGGACTGTATCGGTTATTGATTTGAAGACTTTTCAGGTTATTAAAACAATTGATGTAGCTATTAATCTTCACCATATGAAGTTGGATCGTTATGGACGTATATATGTTAGCTCGCGAGGGGATTATTATGGAACCGGATCAAATGTCTTTGTTATAGATACTCAAACGGATCGTGTGACAGGAAGCTTGGGTATTGCCGCGAGTGAAATGTGTTTAAGTGGGGACTCTATTTACATGACTAGTGTAGAATGGAGTTACGTTACAGAAAGTAATACAATTACTTATGCTCTCTATGACGTGAAACAAAATAAAATGGTCTCTCGCAATTTTATAACCGATGGAACAGAGGCGGAAATAGCAATTCCGTATGGGGTGACTGTGAACCCGGAGACGAAAGAAATATTTGTAACAGATGCAAAAAGTTATGTCGTGCCTGGTTATCTCTATTGTTTTAGTCCTGAAGGAAAGAAAAGATGGAAAGTCAGGGCAGGCGATATACCGGCTCATTTTGCTTTTACAACGAAAACATTTCAATAACTAACTGATATTTAATAAAAATGGACAAAAAGATTTTAAGACTAACATTAGTCGTTGCAGTTTCTTTATTTTGGGGAACTGCATTTACAGGGTGTAGTGATGAAGAAAATACTCCGGCGGCTTATCAACTAAAGAAGGAGGATATTCGTGTATCACAACCGGAGGGTGGTTTTGCGGTTGTGATAGATCAACTACTAAAAGTGCAGGTTGAAAGTGAATCAGACGAAGGAATCTCTTATGTGTGGTTGTTGGATGGTACTGAAATTGCTCAGACGAAAGGCTTGGAGTATATGTTTGAAGAGGTGGGAGAATACGAATTGACATTACGTGTGTCACAGGGAGAGAGTCGTTTTGATTATCCCTTTACGGTTACAGTAACTTTTGAAAACATAGAACCAGCTCCTGAAGGAGCGACAGCTTATGTTACTAAAGTTTTTGATTTTGTTCCGGCTGTCGGACAATTTACTAATACATTGCCGGTATATAAAGAAGGTGATACACAGGAGGCTATGAATGAAAAAGTATTGGCAGCCATTGGCAATAATAAAAAAGGAATGATTTCGTTAGGGGGATTCGGAGGATATGTTGTAGTCGGTTTTGACCATACGATAACCAATGTTACCGGGAAACGTGATTTTCGGGTACTTGGCAATGCTTTTTATTCTGCGGCTAATCCAGACTCTGGCGCGCCAGAAGGAGGAAGTTGTGAACCGGGAGTTATCATGGTGGCTTATGATAAAAATCAGAATGGGAGACCGGATGATGATGAATGGTATGAAATTGCTGGTAGTGCTCATGAAGATGCTACATTAGAATTATGGTATGATAAGGCTGTCGCTGCCGGGAATGATGTGAAGACTTATCGAAATTATGAAATTACTTACTATCGGCCGGAAAAAGAACCGATAACTGCGGAAGAAAGAGAAATGTATATTCGCTGGGAAGATAACCAGGGAAAATCTGGATATAAAGTGAAGAATACATTTCATAATCAATGCTATTACCCGGAATGGATAAAGGAAGATAAAGTAACATTTAAGGGAACTTGTTTGCCTCAAAATGCTGTTGATGAGAGTGGACAAGGAAGTTATTTTGTTTTGTATAAATTCCGATATGGTTATGCTGATAATGAATTGAATAGTAAGGATGAATCTGCTATTGATATAGATTGGGCAGTAAATTCGAAAGGTCAAAAAGTACACCTGCCAGGAGTCGATTTCATAAAGATATATACTGGTGTCAATCAGGAAAACGGTTGGCTGGGTGAATGTTCTACTGAAATATCAGGGGTTGAGGATTTACATGTTTTAGGAGTTGATATTGATACTCGCAAATAAGCTAAGAAATAATTGAAAATAAAAGTAAGAATGAGAAAGTTTTTAGTATTGGCAACTGTTGCCTTGGGATTTGTTTTTACAGCGTGTGATGATGAAGATAATTTGAATTCGTCTGTATTAATCGGAAATAAGTCGGGAAGTAATGTGATAGTGCAATTAGATACCTTGTATCTGGATGCCCGGGCTGAAAATCTGTCCGGAACGATGGAGTATTTATGGACAGTAGATGGGAAAGAAGTCTCAACCGCTTCAACATATAAGTTTTCACAACCTAAGACTGGAGAGTATGTTATAGGGTTGACTGTGTCGGATGGCAATGGAGAAACTCTTCAAACGAATATAACTGCCAAGGTAGAAGGTCGGTTTGGAAAAGGAACTTTTATTTTGAATGAAGGAAATATGAGTAATGAAACCGGAACTTTGACCTTTGTGGATTCAAAAGGAACAGCGATGGATAGTGCATACTATCGGGTAAATCAAACTTTACTCGGTAATGTCTGCCAGGATTTGTTCATTAGTGATAGTAAAATTTATGTACTTTCTCAAAATGGAGCAAAGAATGGTGGCGAGGGATTACTGACTATTGCTAATGCGGATAATTTAGAGAAAGAAAGAATTTATGATAATGCTACTTTGTCTTGGCCTACTAATTTAGCGGTAATAAAAGAGGCTCTTTATATTCGTGATAATAAAGGTGTCTATATGCTAAATACTTCTACAGATGCTTTGACTTTTGTCGAGGGTACTGGCGGAGCCTTGAAAAATCGTATGGCTGTGGTTGGAGAAAAAGTTTTTGTGATGGGTAGTAAGAAGCTTTTTGTTATTCAGAATGGAACAGTTATACATACTATTCCTTTTGAAAGTGCCTTGTCTGGTATCGCGAAGGCATATGATGAAAACTTATGGGTATCATGTACAAATCCGGCAAGTATTAATAAAGTTAATCCTCTTGATTATACGGTTGAGTCTCATGCTTTAGATGTTAGTATTGGCGCCGGTTGGGGTGTTGCTCCTGCTTTTTCTGCGAAAGATGATATTGTTTATTTCAGTAATGCAGGCTTTAATCTGTATCGACATATTTTCTCTCAAAATAAGACGGAAAAAGTTGCTAATATCAAAGATTATGTAGAAGATGCCGGAACATATTACAATAGCTTAGGTGTTGATCCGGTAAGTGGAGAGGTTTATTTTGCGACTTTAAAGGGATTTTCAGAGTACAAAATAAATGATATTGCCATATTTGATTTTACTAAAACACCAGCTTTACAGGCTGACATTAAAAATAAGAATAGTTTTCCGGCAGGAGTTTTCTTTACGGAGAATTTTAAGTGATAGATTTAACTCTATAATCTATCATTTTTATTGATGAGGACTTTCTCATTCAATCAAAAAATGTCCTTTTAAAAAGAGTATGTTTTTTGATTGATGGGAAAGTCTTTTTTTTAGATTATACTGTGACCTTGTGTGATTGGAATGTAATAAGTTTTAATAAAATGAATAAAGTGATATACTTTCAGGAAAACTCCTTAAATTTACCTCCACAATTCTGACTCAATTAAAAAACAGACTTATACTGCTATTGACATGAAAACTTGTAGACTATGTGGACTACTTTTGCTGTTACTTTGCATACATACTATATTATATGCTCAACAAACAAGAACTGTCAAAGGCAGAGTGCAGACGTTGGAGCCTGGGAGTAATAAACGACAACCTTTACCTTCGGCTAGTGTTGTTGTTTTGCAAAAGAATGACTCTACTTTCATAAAAGGAATAACAAGCGATAAAAATGGTCGTTTTACTCTTAGTTACCAGCCGCAGAAGAAAAAACAGTATCTGTTGAAAGTCTCTTTTATGGGAATGCAATCCGTATATCATGTATTGGGGGATTCGGCATTAGTGAATGTTGGTACACTTACATTGAAGGATGATGATATTCAGATTGGGGAAGTGATAGTGACCGGGAAATTGCAAGAGGTAGTGATGGAAGGAGATACTACCGTTATTAATGCTGCAGCTTATAAAACTCCCGATGGAGCTTATTTGGAGGATTTGGTGAAGCGTGTTCCTGGATTGGTGTATAATAAGAAAGATCAATCGCTGACATATAATGGGCAACCTATCAGTGAAATCAATGTGAATGGTGAATCCTTTTTCTCCGGAGATAAAAAGACGGCACTCGAAAATCTGCCGGCAGATTTGATTAGTAAGTTGAAAGTGTACGATAAAAAATCAAAAGAAGAAGAATTTACCGGAATTAGTTCAGGAGAAAAGAAATATGTACTTGACTTGCAGACTAAGGATGAATTGAATAAAACCTGGCTGACGAATGCCACTGTGGGATATGGAAACAATCAAAAGAAGGATTTGGAAGGGCAGGTGAATTATTTTAGCAAAGACGGGGAAAATCTTTCTTTCATAGGACGTTCCACCAACCGATATCAGAATAGCACTTACAAGGATAATATTAATAATTCGGTGGGAATGAATATGACTCATAAATTCGGAAAGAAGTTTTCTTTGACCGGAAGCATGAACTATAATCTCAATCGGAACGGAAATATTTCTTCCATGTATCAGGAGCAATATTTAACTGCTGGTAACCAATATTCTGCGTCCACTAATGAAGGTAACTCTAAAAGCCGGTCGTTCAATTCTAATATCATGGGTAGTTGGGAAGTGGATAAACGTACACGCATACATTTTAACGGTGGTTTCAGCTTTTCTCCTAACCGGAATGAAAGTAATAGCCAGAATGCTTCTTTTGACGCTCCTCCTAACGTCAATCATGAAAGCTTGTTCGATGATTTTGAATCGATTTCCCAAGATATCAAAGTAAATCGTAGTGAAAACCGGTCGCGTTCGGAAGGACAATCGAACCGTTATAATTGGATGATGGGGATTATGAGGCGGCTGAATGAAAAAGGTACAACTTTAGGATTGAACATTCAAAGTTCGGATTCTTGGGGGGATAATGAAAGTTTTTCGCTTTCAAAAACTACTTATTTCCGTCTCAAAGATGAGCAAGGCAACGATTCATTGCTTTATCGTAACCAGTATTTGAAGTCACCCCAGAAAAATAATTCGTGGCGGGTAGGGATTAACTTCACCCAACCTATCGGTAAGAAAATGCATTTTCGTGCAGCGTATAACTGGAACACTCATTATGAACGCGATAACCGCGACACTTATGAATTGTCTTCTTTGGCGAAGTCGGATGTTTTTGGTGAGTTGCCTCCTGACTATGAAACGGGGTATGTAGATAGTTTGAGTAATCGAAGTCATAGTCGTACTAATGGACATGATCTGAATGTAGGCTTCAATTACTCTGATGATACATGGATGGTGAATGCATCATTAGGGATTACTCCGCAAAGGCGAACCATTGAACGAAAAATGGGGAAACTGTATGCGGATACCACTGTGCATACTATCGACTTTCAGCCTATGATATGGCTAGCCTGGAAAAAGAAAGAGGCACGAATAACTTTCAATTATGACGGTAGAACCCGGCAACCTTCTTTATCGGACTTAATGCCACTTACAGATAATAGTAATCCATTATATATTACTCGAGGGAATCCGGATTTGAAGCAAATGTTTGCTCATAGTATGCGTATAAGCTTTCAACATTCTAAAAAAGGCATATCTGCGAATCTTGGAGGACAGTTGGAACAGAATAGCGTTACACAGGTAATGATATATGATGCACAGACTGGCGGACGTGAGACATATCCTGTCAATATAAACGGTAACTGGAATATGTATGGAAGTGCTAACTGGTGGAAACGTTTAGGACATTTCTCTTTACGGTTGGATATGAACGGTAATCATAGTAATCGTGTCAGCATGATTAATGAAGATAGAAGTCTTGAGCCGGTGAAAAGTACAACGCGTGACACCGGCTTGAATTGTGAAGCGAATGTTTCTTATCAGCCTGCCTGGGGAGGTCTTGACTTCTCTACTTCCTGGAATTATCAGTATTCGCTCAACTCTGTGAATGATAACAATACATACACCCGTTATTATAATTTCCGTTTGGAAGGATATGTTGATTTTCCTTTGGGCATACAATTACGGACGGATGGGGCTTATACTTTCCGTAATGGTACAAATATCCGCAAAGGAGAAGATGATGAGATGTTATGGAATGCGAGTGCTACCTGGAGATTCTTGAAAAAGAAAGAAGCAGAACTGTCTGCTTATTGGGTAGACATTTTAGGAAAGAGGAAAAGTTATAACCGTATGGCAACTTCCGACGGCTTTTATGAGTATCGTACGCAGGAAATAAAAGGGTATTTCATCGTTACTTTCAAATATAACTTTCGTTTGATGATGTGATTTTTAGAAAAAAGTTGTATGTTTGCTACAGAACCATAAAACAAAATGTACTATGAGCGGTAATTATGTTATCAACATCGGTCGGCAACTAGGTAGCGGCGGAAAAGAAATAGGAGAGAAGTTGGCAGCCCGTTTGGGGATTGACTTCTACGATAAAGAATTGATTAATCTGGCTTCTGAAGAAAGCGGGTTGTGCAAAGAATTTTTTGAAAAAGCGGATGAGAAAGCTTCGCAAGGTATTATTGGCGGATTGTTCGGCATGCGTTTTCCTTTTATCAGTGAAGGAGCTATGCCATGTAATAACTGTTTGAGTAATGATGCCCTGTTTAAAGTGCAAAGTGATGTGATTCGTCATCTGGCGGCAGAAAAATCTTGTGTCTTTGTCGGACGCTGTGCGGACTATATTCTGCGTGAACATCCCCGTTGTGCGAATGTTTTTATTTCAGCCTCTAAGGAAGATCGTATTGCGCGATTATGCGCCATGCATCATATTGATGCGGAAGCTGCAGAAGAAATGATAGAAAAAGCGGATAAGAGACGTTCGGAGTATTATAATTATTATAGTTATAAAACGTGGGGAGCAGCTGCTACTTATCACTTATGTGTCGATTCTTCTTCTTTGGGAGTTGAAGAGACAGTTCGGTTTATAGAAGAATTTGTGGTGAAGAAACTACAGCTTATATAATAGGCGTAGAAGAAGTCTATAAGAAAAAGAAATAAAGCCGGTATATTCCATTGAAGGATATGACCGGCTTTATTATTTATAAATAAAACATGATTTACATCATCGTTAATAATATCATCTGCCCCGTCAGAATACGGAGGAACATGGATAATGGGTAAACTGTAGAATACCCTACTGCCGGAGCATCTCCGGATGTTGTTTGATTGGCATAAGCCAATGCGGGCGGGTCGGTATTACTACCGGCTATCAATCCCATCAGGGTGAAGTAGTTTACCTTATAATATAATCTTGCGATAGCACCGATTATAAGCAATGGGATAACGGTGATAAGGAAACCACAACCTACGTATAGTAATCCGTCACCTTCGACTACCGTTTGCACAAAGTTGGCTCCGGCATCTATACCGACACTAGCAAGGAAGAGCACGATACCGATTTCGCGAAGCATCAGGTTAGCGCTCATGGTTGTATAAGTCACTAAATGGAGCTTATGACCGAAACGTCCGATAAGAATAGCTACTACCAGCGGTCCGCCTGCCAAACCTAATTTCAGAGGAGTCGGCATACCGGGGAATGCTATAGGAAGGCTACCCAGAAGAATTCCTAAGAAGATACCAACGAAAATAGTCACAATGTTCGGTGTGTCCAGACGTTTTAACTGATTACCCAAAACACCTGCCACACGTTCAACTGCATCTTGCTGACCTACCACCATTACACGGTCACCTACCTGAAGTACCAGATTTGGATCGGCAAACAAGTCCATACCGGAACGGTTGATGCGGGTAACGTTCACTCCGTACATACTGCGAAAATGCATAGATCCTAAAGTCTTTCCGTTGATTTCCGGTTTAGTCACCAGAATACGGCGGGAAACCATGGGAAGGTCTTGTTTCTCCCAGTCGAGTTCCACTTCTTTACCGATAAATACGGTAATTGCAGGAGCATCTTCTTCTGAACAGACAATGAATAATTGATCCCCCATATTGAATATGGTTTCATGGTTGGGGATACTTACATGACCCTCATGACGAATACGGGAACAAACGAACTGACGGCCTAAAAACTCTTTGATTTCAATCAAAGTTTTTCCGCTGATTGATTCATTGCGTACTTCCAGACTCATCATGTGAGGTTTGTGATGTGCATCTCCACTTTGGATTTTCAGACTTTCTTCCTCTTTAGCCATATTGACACGGAAGATGTAGCGGATAGCAATGATTGAACCGATAATACCTACTACCCCTAGCGGATAAGCACACGCATATCCCAGTGCGATTTGTGGACCAGTGTAATTAAGCTGGTTCAATGCTTCATTGGCGGCACCAAGTCCCGGAGTGTTTGTGACAGCTCCATAGAGGATACCTACCATCATCGGCAGTTCTACCCGGCCATTCCAGAGGTAGTAAAGCCCCAGTGCAACGGCAATATTTAACACTACGATGCCTACAGCCAACAGGTTCAATGTCATTCCTCCTTTTTTGAAAGAAGAGAAGAAAGATGGCCCCACCTGAAGACCGATACAGAATACGAACAAGATCAATCCGAATTCACGGATGAAATGTAGGATGTGTGTATCGGCTGTGAAGCCGAAATGTCCCATTAGGATGCCGGCAAACAAAACAAATGTGACGCCCAAAGATACTCCGAATATCTTTATCTTGCCCAAATACACTCCGGCTGCCACTACAAATGCGTAGAGAAGTACGATGTGAGCTACGGAGCTGGGGTCCCACAATAAACTTTGTAACCAATCCATAATATAGCAGTTTTTATAATGTTTTTCTAAAAACGGGTGCAAAATTACTCATAACATTGGAGCAAATCAAATAAATGGAGAACTAAAAAAATAAAGAATGAAGAATTTCTATGCAGATTCTATGCGAGAGTGAGAGGTGTGCGAATTTTCTATAAAAAGAAGTTTTGTTTTAACTTATTGGTTATATTTGCATGTCGAACAACAGACAATTAGAAAGAGATAGATAAAAATAAAGACAATATTAATCTTGTTTTAATTTTAGATAAACTATGGCAGACAAAAAAGAAAAACTCTTCTCAGACTTTTCTCCTGTCTCTACCGAACAATGGATGGAGAAGGTTACAGCCGACTTGAAAGGTGCTGATTTTGAGAAGAAGCTCGTTTGGAAAACAAACGAAGGGTTTAAAGTGAAACCTTTCTACCGGATGGAAGATCTGGAGGGTTTAAAAACTACTGATGCGCTTCCCGGAGAGTTCCCTTATCTGAGAGGAACTAAAAAAGACAACAATGAGTGGTTGGTTCGCCAGGAAATCAGGGTAGAATGCCCCAAAGAGGCCAATGCAAAAGCACTGGACATCTTAAATAAGGGTGTTGATTCACTATCTTTCCATGTAAAAGCAAAAGAACTCAATGCGGAATATATCGAGACGCTGTTGAATGATATTCAGGCAGAGTGCGTTGAATTAAATTTCTCAACTTGCCAGGGGCATGTTGTGGAGTTGGCTAATTTGCTGGTGGCTTATTTCCAGAAGAAAGACTATGATGTGAAGAAGCTGAAAGGCTCTATCAATTATGATTTCTTCAATAAGATGCTGACTCGCGGTAAGGAAAAAGGGGATATGGTACAGACAGCGAAAGCGTTGATCGAAGCTATCCAGCCGCTTCCTTTTTATCGTGTATTGAATGTAAATGCAATCTCATTAAACAATGCCGGAGCTTATATCTCTCAAGAGTTGGGTTATGCATTGGCTTGGGGTAATGAATACATGAATCAGTTGACTGATGCCGGTATTCCTGCTGCCGTAGTAGCTAAAAAGATAAAATTCAACTTCGGTATCAGTTCCAATTACTTCCTTGAAATTGCGAAGTTCCGTGCCGCACGTCTGTTGTGGGCAAATATCGTAGCTTCTTATAAACCTGAATGTCTGCGTGATTGTGATAATAAGGGAGCTAACGGCGAATGTCGTTGTGCAGCAAAAATGGCGGTTCATGCTGAAACTTCTACTTTTAATCTAACTTTGTTTGACGCACACGTGAATTTGCTTCGTACACAGACTGAAGCAATGAGTGCCGCTTTGGGTGGGGTCGATTCGATGACAGTCGTTCCGTTTGATAAGACTTATGGGACTCCGGATGAGTTATCAGAACGTCTGGCTCGCAATCAACAACTATTGCTGAAAGAAGAATCTCATTTCGATAAAGTAATTGATCCGGCTGCCGGTTCTTATTATATTGAGAACCTGACTGTATCTATTGCTAAACAAGCGTGGGAACTTTTCCTTGCTACCGAAGAAGCAGGTGGTTTCTATGCCGCATTAAAGGCTGGTACAGTTCAGGCAGCAGTAAACGAAAGCAATAAAGCTCGTCATAAAGCAGTGGCACAGCGTCGTGAAATTCTGTTGGGTACTAACCAATTCCCGAATTTTAACGAAAAAGCCGGTGACAAGAAACCTGTGGAAGGAAAATGCTGCTGTGGAGGTGACTCTCATACTTGTGAGAAAGATGTGGATACATTGGTATTCGATCGTGCAGCCAGTGAGTTTGAAGCGTTACGTCTTGAAACGGAAGCATCGGGCAAACGTCCAAAAGCGTTTATGCTGACAATCGGTAATTTGGCGATGCGTCAGGCACGTGCGCAATATTCTTGTAACTTCCTGGCTTGTGCCGGTTATGAAGTAGTCGATAATCTAGGATTTGAAACAGTAGAGGCAGGAGTAGAGGCAGCGATGGCTGCGAAAGCTGATATTGTTGTCATCTGTTCCAGCGATGATGAATATGCTGAATATGCAGTTCCTGCTTTCAAGGCCTTGAATGGTCGCGCTATGTTTATCGTAGCCGGTGCTCCGGCTTGTATGGATGACTTGAAAGCCGCAGGCATCGAAAACTTCATCCATGTTCGTGTCAACGTATTGGATACCTTGAAAGAGTTTAACGCTAAACTATTGAAGTAAGATGAGAAAAGATTTTAAAAACATTGATATATATGCCGCATTTCAGCCTGCTAATGGTGCTGAATGGCAAAAGGCTAACGGTATCTCCGCTGACTGGAAAACACCGGAACACATTGAAGTGAAGCCTGTTTATACAAAAGAAGACCTCGAAGGAATGGAACATCTCGGCTATGCTGCCGGACTTCCTCCTTATTTGCGTGGTCCGTATTCAGTAATGTACACCCTTCGTCCCTGGACCATCCGTCAGTATGCCGGATTCTCTACTGCCGAAGAATCCAATGCTTTCTATCGCCGTAATCTGGCTTCCGGTCAGAAAGGTTTGTCAGTAGCATTTGACTTGGCTACTCACCGCGGTTATGACCCCGACCACGAACGTGTAGTGGGTGACGTAGGTAAAGCAGGTGTATCTATCTGTTCATTGGAAAACATGAAGGTTTTGTTCGATGGTATTCCTTTGAATAAGATGTCTGTATCCATGACGATGAATGGTGCTGTACTTCCGATTATGGCATTCTATATCAATGCCGGTTTGGAACAAGGTGCTAAACTCGAAGAAATGGCAGGTACTATCCAGAACGATATTTTGAAAGAATTCATGGTGCGTAATACCTATATTTATCCGCCTGCATTCTCTATGAAGATTATTTCTGATATTTTCGAATACACTTCACAGAAGATGCCGAAGTTCAACTCTATTTCTATCTCCGGTTATCACATGCAGGAAGCAGGTGCTACCGCAGATATTGAGTTGGCTTATACATTGGCTGACGGTTTGGAATATCTCCGTGCCGGAACAGCAGCAGGTATTGATATTGATGCATTTGCTCCGCGTCTTTCTTTCTTCTGGGCAATCGGAACCAATCACTTCATGGAAATTGCCAAGATGCGTGCCGCACGTATGCTGTGGGCGAAGATTGTGAAACAGTTTAATCCGAAGAACCCGAAATCACTGGCCTTGCGTACTCACTCACAGACTTCCGGATGGTCATTGACGGAGCAAGATCCGTTCAACAATGTAGGACGTACCTGTATTGAGGCTATGGCTGCAGCTTTGGGACATACCCAATCTTTGCATACCAATGCATTGGATGAGGCTATTGCTCTTCCGACAGATTTCTCTGCACGTATCGCACGTAACACACAGATTTATATTCAGGAAGAAACTTACATCTGCAAGAACGTTGACCCATGGGGCGGCTCTTACTATGTAGAATCTCTGACGAACGAACTGGCACACAAGGCTTGGGAACATATTCAGGAAATTGAAAAACTGGGTGGTATGGCGAAAGCTATCGAAACAGGTATTCCTAAAATGCGTATCGAAGAAGCGGCTGCACGTACACAGGCTCGTATCGACAGCGGTCAGCAGACCATTGTGGGTGTGAACAAGTATCGTTTGGAAAAAGAAGCTCCGATTGATATCCTTGAAATTGATAATACGGCAGTTCGTCTTGAACAGATTGAAAACCTGAAACGTTTGAAAGAAGGACGTAATCAGGCTGAAGTGGACAAGGCATTAGCAGCTATCACTGAATGTGTGAAGACCGGCAAGGGTAACTTGCTTGAACTGGCAGTTGAAGCAGCTCGTGTTCGTGCTACTTTGGGCGAAATTTCTTATGCGTGCGAACAGGTTGTAGGACGTTATAAAGCAATAATTAGAACTATATCAGGCGTGTATTCATCAGAAAGTAAAAACGATAGCGACTTCAAGCGTGCTTGTGAACTGGCAGAGAAGTTTGCGAAAAAAGAGGGACGTCAACCTCGTATCATGGTTGCAAAGATGGGACAGGACGGTCATGACCGTGGCGCCAAGGTAGTAGCAACGGGTTATGCGGACTGTGGTTTCGACGTGGATATGGGACCGTTGTTCCAGACTCCGGCAGAAGCTGCTCGTGAAGCGGTAGAAAACGATGTTCATGTAGTAGGTGTTTCTTCACTGGCTGCCGGTCATAAGACATTGGTTCCGCAGATTATTGAAGAACTGAAGAAACTGGGACGTGAAGACATTGTGGTGATTGCCGGTGGTGTTATTCCTGCACAGGATTATGACTTCCTGTATAAGGCAGGTGTAGCTGCTATCTTTGGTCCGGGTACTCCGGTGGCGAAGGCTGCTTGTCAGATTTTGGAAATTCTGATGGATGAAGAATAACTTCTGAGATTCTTTAGAATCTTATAATATTCCCACCTTTTAGACTTGTTTTGGTTTAAAAGGTGGGATGTTTTTTTGTTTGCATCCATTGCCTGAAATTAATTTTGCCTATATTTGCCCCGGGTTTCATAGTAAAAGACTCGACAGATGAACGAAACGATAGCAGAATTGGATATCCGTTTTGAGCAGTTTTATGCCGCTAACTTCCCTCGTGTGAAGAACTTTGCGAAGTTGTTGACCAAGTCGGAGGAGGATGCGGAAGACATTGCCCAGAATATATTTCTTAAGTTATGGACACGTCCTGCACTTTGGCAAGATCAGGAAACCATGACTGGTTATCTCTATACTGTGACTCGGAATGAAATATTCAACCTGTTCAAGCATCAGAAGGTAGAGCAGGAATATGAAGACAAAGTTTTGAAAGCCCAGTTGTTGGGTGAACTTTGTGACGAAGATTCCTCCCTGTTAGAAAATCTATACTATAAAGAAGTATTAATGCTTATTAGGATGACACTCAGTCAGTTGCCTGATCGCCGTAGACGGGTTTTTGAGATGAGCCGTTTTGAAGGACTTTCTCATAAAGAAATAGCAGATAAACTGCAAATCCCCTTGCGTACCGTAGAAGATCACATCTATAAAACATTGACGGAACTCCGCAAAGTGTTAATGTTTGTTATTCTATTCCGTCTCTTCCCGTAGTTGCCCTTGCTGAGTAGTGATATTTACGTAAGCGTTTCTAAACAGAACAATAAATATCACCTTATGAAGAATTATATTCGCGATGTAATCGACCGTTATATCAATCACGACTATCCGAAAGAAGTCGATCAGGATTTCCGTACATGGCTGACCGACGAAGAACGTGCCGATGAAAAAGATCATGAACTCAATCAACTTTGGGAAGCTACCGAATCGGCAACGACTTCCGGCTACCGTCATTCTTTGGAACGGATGCGTGAACTGACAGGCATCGGAACGAGGCGCAGGATACATTCTTTACGTACTCATCTGGTAGTGTGGCGCGTAGCGGCAGCTTTGTTGATTGCAGTTTCTTCCGTTTCTATCTATCTGGCTTTGCAGAACCGGCAGGCACCGGATTTGTTGCAAGCATATATTCCTACCGCCGAGATGCGGAACATCACTTTGCCGGATGGTACGCAGGTATTGATTAATTCCCAAAGCACTTTACTTTATCCACAGCAATTTACGGGTGATACCCGTTGTGTGTATCTTGTGGGAGAAGCCGGCTTCAAGGTGAAACGTGACGAAGAGCATCCTTTTATCGTGAAGTCTTCGGACTTTCAGGTGACGGCACTCGGAACGGAATTCAACGTGACAGCCTACCCCGACGAAGAGGAAGTGACAGCTACCCTGATTTCCGGAAAAGTGTTGGTAGAGTACAATAATCAGCAGGGGCAGGAGATCTTGAAGCCGAACGAGCAACTGGCTTATAACAAACGTACCCGCTCCGGAAACGTACTTCATCCTGATATGCAGGATGTCACTGCTTGGCAACGTGGCGAAATCGTTTTCCGCAGTATGACATTGGAAGAAATCTTCACCCGTCTCGAACGCAAATACCCTTACACCTTTGTTTATAGTTTCCGTAGTCTAAAAGAAGACCGGTTCAATCTTACTTTCGGGCAAAATGCTTCTATGGAAGAAGTGATGGATATTATCGTTCGTGTGACGGGAAATCTGGACTATAAAATAGTGGGAGACAAGTGCTATATTTCAGGCACCGGGGAAGGGCGTCTCCGGCACCGATGAAGATAGACTCCGGTACCGGGGAAGACATGCTTCGGCACCGGGGAACAAAATAGAACTTGTAAACACTGAATATTAACCTTAAAATACATTGAGCCTATGCGGAAAAAATATCCGGGAGAAGCTGCAACCTTCCCCCGGATGTGAAATCGAAATTCTTACTATTAGCGTTAACCAGACGCTACTAAATTCGAGAATCTAACTTTATCTGTATAAACTAATACTAAGAAGATGCAGCAAATTTATGAATTTATAGCCAATAAGCAGGCAATCAGTCGAGTATTTATGCTTTTTTTGTGCTGTCTGCTCCTTTCTACCCCTACTTTTGCTCAAAGTAGTAATGCCCGGATTACGATCCATAAGAAAAACATATCGGTCATCGAGGCATTGAAAGAAGTGGAAAAACAAACGAAACTGTCCGTTGGTTACAACGAGTCGCAGTTGAAAAACAAACCCTCCATCAATTTGGCGTTGGAAAAAGCCACGTTGGAGAACTCTCTCACGGAAATCCTAAAAGGTACAGGATATACGTATCAGCTCAAAGGAAAATATGTCATCATCGTTCCACAAGAACAGAAAGCAACCGAAACTGCTTCCACCAAACGTATCACCGGACGCGTACTGGATGATAGCGGAGAACCGTTGATTGGTGTCAATGTACGTTTGGAAGGTACAAGCATTGGAACTATCACAAACATAGACGGTAACTTTTCGCTCGAAGCTCCTGCAGGAAGTGTGTTGAGTATCAGTTATGTAGGTTACACTCCACAGACGGTAAAAGTAACCGGACAGAATACATATAGCGTGCAACTGGCTTCGGATACAAAACTGCTGAGTGAAGTCGTTGTAACGGCACTTGGCATCAAACGCGAGCAGAAAGCATTGAGCTACAACGTACAGCAAGTAAAGTCCGACGAACTGACCCAGATTAAGGATGCTAATTTTGTAAACAGCCTGAATGGTAAAGTTGCGGGTGTTACTATCAATACGAGCTCTTCCGGTGTCGGTGGGGCAAGTAGAGTGGTGATGCGTGGAACAAAGTCTATTGAACAGAGTAGTAACGCTTTGTACGTGATTGACGGCATTCCGATGTATAATTTCGGTGGCGGAGGAGATACGGAATTTGGTTCAAAGGGAGCTACCGAGGCCATTGCTGATATTAATCCGGAAGATATAGAAAGCATTTCCGTACTGACTGGAGCGGCAGCTGCCGCCCTTTATGGTAGTAATGCGGCAAACGGTGCGATTGTGATTACTACAAAAAAAGGACAGGTAGGTAAGCTGCAAGTAGGTGTATCAAGTGGCATCGAATGGTTGAATGCTTTTAAGATGCCCAAGTTCCAGGACCGTTATGGTACAGGTAGTAATGGTAAAACAGGAAATTCCAATATTTATAGCTGGGGACCGAAGTTGAACTCGGCTGCTCAGACAGGATATGAGCCGGATGATTTTTTTGATACGGGTGCAGTATATACAAATTCCGTTACGTTGTCTACCGGAACGGATAAAAATCAGACTTTCTTTTCTGCAGCTGCCGTCAATTCGGCAGGGATGGTTCCCAACAATAGGTATAACAGATATAATTTCACTTTCCGCAATACGACCAGTTTCTTGAATGACAAGATGAAACTGGATGTAAGTGCAAGCTATATTCTTCAGAACGACCGTAATATGACCAATCAGGGGCAGTACTCCAATCCGTTGGTTTCTGCTTATCTTTTCCCTCGTGGGGATGATTTCTCTATAGTGAAGAATTTCGAGCGTTGGGATGAAGCCCGGAAAATTAGCGTACAGTTTTGGCCGCAGGGCGAAGGTGACCTTCGTATGCAGAATCCTTATTGGATTGCTTACCGTAATCTCCGTCTCAACAATAAGAAACGCTATATGGCTTCAGCAGGTTTGAGTTACCAGATTCTTGACTGGCTGAATGTGGCAGGGCGTGTTCGCATCGACAATACTCATAGCGAATATGAAGGCAAGCTTTATGCAAGCAGTAGCAACACGCTGACTGACGGTAGTTCACAAGGCCATTATACAGTAAATAACGGACAATATTCGCAGACTTATGCCGATGTGTTGGTGAATATTAATAAACGTATTCAGGATTTTACGATTGTAGCCAATATCGGTGCCAGTTATAGTGGAGTGACTAGTAAGGAATTGGGCTATGCGGGGCCTATACGAGAAACTGGTATTCCTAATCTGTTCAATGTTTACGACCTTGACAACGCAAAAAAACGTGCTACGCAGGTGGGTTGGCGCGAAGCGACCGAATCTATTTTTGCCAGTGCCGAAGTAGGGTGGAAAAGTATGCTTTATCTCACCGTTACAGGACGTAACGACTGGGCTTCGCAGCTGACACATTCTCCGCAGGCTTCATTCTTCTATCCTTCCGTAGGGCTTTCGGCTGTCATCACTGAAATATTGAAACTGCCTGATTGGGTGGATTATCTTAAAGTACGTGGATCGTTCAGTTCCGTAGGTAATCCTTATCCTCGTTTTCTTACCTATCCTACTTACTCGTATGATGCCAATAAGCAGGACTGGAAATCGCAGACGAATTATCCCATTGGTAAACTATACCCTGAGCGTACTGACTCATGGGAAGTAGGTCTGGATGCAACCCTGTTTAAAGATTTCAAATTGAGCGGATCTTTCTATTACGCCAATACTTATAATCAGACATTTGATCCTCGGCTTCCTGTTTCGTCAGGATATGACAAATTGTATGTACAGACCGGATATGTACGCAACTATGGTTTCGAGGCTATGTTGTCTTATGGGCATCGTTGGGGAGATTTCGGCTGGGACAGCAGCTTTACTTTCTCGGCCAACAAGAATGAAATCGTCGAACTAGTGAAGGATTATGTTCACCCGGAAACGGGCAAAACTTACAACGTCGATAAACTGGAACTCAAAACCGATGAAGGTCGCGGATTCGGAAAGGCGAAATTTATCCTGAAGGAAGGTGGTACGCTGGGCGATCTTTATACCCATGCCGATTTAAAGCGTGATATTAACGGTAATGTCCTGATTGACGATAGCGGCAATGTGACAGCCATCGACAATGCCGGTGACATAAAGTTGGGAAGCGTACTTCCTAAGGCAAATTTAGCCTGGAATAATAGCTTCTCTTATAAAGGTATCAATGCCGGTTTCTTGTTGACAGCCCGTTTGGGCGGAATCGTTTATTCGGCAACACAGGCTTATCTTGATCTCTACGGAGTATCTGAAACATCTGCTGCCGCGCGTGATGCCGGAGGAGTATGGATAAACGGCCGTAGCCGCGTGAATCCGCAAAGCTTCTATGAAGTGGTAGCATCGCAGAGCGGATTGCCTACCTACTATACTTATAGTGCTACCAACCTGCGTCTGCAGGAGGCACATATCGGTTACACCGTTCCGCGCCGCTGGCTGGGCAATGTTTGTGATATCAATGTATCCCTTGTGGGCAGAAATCTCTGGATGATCTACTGTAAAGCTCCTTTCGATCCTGAAGCAGTAGCTACTACGAACAACTATTATCAGGGAATCGACTACTTCATGATGCCGAGTACCCGGAATATAGGATTTAACATAAAGATTAACTTCTAAATACTATGATGGACATGAAACGAATATATAACATTCTTCTGATAATGATCCTTTCATTATTTCTGCTTCCGTTGGGCGGTTGTTTCGACAGCGACATCAACCGGAGTATGTACGAAGCGGACGGAGAAGAAATGCAGCGTGAGAATCATATTGTAGGTGCTACGCTCAAAGGAATGCAGGGATTGGTGATTCCTACACGTGAACACCTTTACCAGTTTATGGATGCCATGGCAGGAGGAGCATACGGTGGTTATCTGGAAGGAATTGTAGACACTTGGGTGATGAAATTCTCTACTTTCAATCCCGAACAGGGATGGCTCAAATCCCCGTTTGCCGATCCGATTAAAGACATGTACCCGCAGTACCGCGATATGATGAACAAGACGGATGACCCTGTGGCTTTAGCTTTTGGTAAAATTCTCCGGGTGTGTATCATGCATCGTGTGACGGACATTTATGGTCCGATTCCTTATTCGAAGATGATGGATAATGATAATTCGGGTGAAGACCTGGCTGTCCCTTACGATTCGCAGGAGCAGGTATATACACAGATGCTGAAAGAACTGGAAGAAGCGGATAAAGTGTTGGAGGAAAACAAAGACCTGTCGTCCGAGGCTTTCCGCAAACTGGAAGACTTGTATTACGGAAATATTTCCAAATGGCGTAAGTTTGTACATTCCATGCAACTTCGTATTGCCATGCGTATGAGCTATGTCAATCCTACTGAAGCACAACGTATTGCGCAGGAGGCTGTGGAAGCCGGAGTGATTGAATCGAATGAGGACAACGCCATGCTTCATGTGGCGGAGAACCGTTCGGAGTTGCTATTTAATAACTGGAATGACTATCGTATCAGTGCCGATTTAGTTTCTATTATGAAAGGTTATGAAGATCCGCGTTTGGATAAGATGTTTGTCAAAGGTGTGCAAACAGTCGATCAGGATGGCGAGAAAGTCGATGTATACGATTATTACGGTGTACGTATCGGCATATTTACCCAGAAGAAAGACGACATGATTAACCTTTACTCAAAGCAGGTGATTTCCAGCACCGATCCTTATCTCTGGATGAATGCGGCGGAGGTGACTTTCCTTCGTGCCGAGGGCGCGTTGCGTGGTTGGAATATGGGAGGCGATGCGCAGGCATTGTATGAAAAGGCTATTGCCCTTTCATTCGAAGAGCGTGGCGGAGCCACCGGAGCGGACCAATATGTGAAGGATGCGGAGAAAAAGCCTATAGACTATGTGAACCCGATGGACGGGGCTGATATTAAGTATAGCCATCCGGCGGTAAGTACCATTACGATTGCCTGGGAACCTGGAGCGGAGTATTTCGAACGGAACCTGGAGCGTATCATTACTCAAAAATGGATTGCAATATTCCCGCTGGGGCTGGAAGCATGGGCGGAACATCGTCGTACGGGCTACCCGAAGTTGTTGCCTGCCGTGGAGAATAAAGACCCCAATAATAGTGTGAATGTAACAATCGGTCCCCGTCGTCTGCCTTTCCCTGCAGATGAATATACGGGAAATCCGAAATACATCGATCAAGCTGTAGAAATGCTGAATGGTCCCGATGCCGCAGGAACTAAACTTTGGTGGGATAAGAAAGACCATTCCATTGAGAATAGTCAATCTTCAAACTAGAACGAACCTTTAAATCAATGAGATTATGAAATATAAATCAATTTTTAAGTTATGCCTACTGACTACTTTCCTGTCGGTTGCCACCATCAGTTGCGACGACTGGACGGAAATGGAAATACACGATAGTCAGGTGAATGGGTTTAAGGAACAGAATCCGCAAGAATATGCGGCATATACGCAGAATCTTCGTGCATATAAAGCAACGAAACACGCTGTCGTTTATGCCCGGTTGGATAATGCTCCGGAAGTATCTACTAGTGAGAAGGACTTTCTCCGTGCGTTGCCGGACAGTATCGATATAGTGACGATGCGTAATGCCGACCGTCTGTCCGAATATGACCGGGAGGATATGAAGTTGGTACGTGAGGATTATGGTACGAAAGTGCTTTACTATATAGATTGCACGGCTAAAGATAAACTGAATACCTCTATTACTTCTGCTGTTGAGGCAGTGCGTACAGGGACATTTGACGGGCTTGCCCTCGGTTCGGAAGGCTCTGCGGTAGACGTCTCGGCGTTAAAGTCGCTACTGGATGCTTTGGGACAGACACCGTGTCTGTTAGTTTTTGAAGGTACCCCTTCCTTGTTGCCGGAAGCGCAGCGCAGCCTTTTCAACTATTTCGTACTTGATATTTCCGGTGCATCCGATGAATATGATATAGAAACCTCCGTATTTTATGCCACCGGATATGGCAAGGCCGCTCCGGACCGTCTGTTGTTGGCTGTCACTCCTGACGGTACATTGACCGACTATAACGGAGTGACGCGCAATGCCATCGCCGGTGCTGCTTACGGTGCTCTCAATATGGAAACACCATTGGGAGGTATTGCTATTTACAATATCTCTGCCGATTACTACGATACTGATATTATTTATAAACAGACCCGTGGAGGTATTCAATTCCTGAATCCTGCTTCGGCTCACTAAACGATGTAAGCTATGAGAATACATAAACTTTATCAGTGCTTTGCAGCCGCAGTTTTGTTATTTCTGCCGGTTGCCTGTGATAATACGGATTACAGCGAAAAGTCACCGTTCGATAATTCGGCATACTTGAATGTGGCTGCCAGTAAAAATACGGAGGCTTTCACTTTTAACCGTAAGGTGACAAGCCAAACGAAGACTTTTGCGGTGAAATTGTCTTATCCGGCGGGGGATGATGTGAAGGTCAGCTTGAAGGTAGACGCTTCGTTGACTAGTGAATATAATGCAAAGAACGACACGCATTATGAAGTGCTGCCTGAAACATATTATCAGCTGTTGAAAACAGAAGTGGTGATTCCTGCCGGAAAGACTACTTCCGAAGAAGTAGGCATTAAATTCTCCAAACTCGATGAGTTGGAGATTGACGTAACTTACCTCTGCCCGCTTTCCATTGGAGGAGCCGATGGAGTGGGAGTAATGGACGGTTCGCGCACGATGTATTATTTGGTACGCCGTTCCAGTGCCATTACTACGGCAATGAACTTAAAGAATATTTATGTTGCTGTGCCTGGGTTCGATAAAGGAAGTTCGACGTCAGATGTGGTGAATAACTTGAGTGCGGTAACAATGGAAGCTATTATACGAGTGAACAGTTTCCAGCAAGAAATATCCTCTATAATGGGCATTGAACAGTATTTTCTGATGCGTATTGGGGATAAAGAATTTCCGAACCGACAGTTACAAACACAGACTACGTTTGGTAAATTCCCCGAAATCAATAACCAGAAATTACTGTTGGCAGGTGAGTGGTATCATGTGGCATTGACATGGGATATAGCTACTGCGACTATTGCTTTCTATGTAAACGGACAATTACAAAGTATAAGTACCAGTCATGGTAAAAGTGACTTGACTAGTATCAGTTTGGGAGATAAGTTACCTGATGATGAATTTGGGAATGGGGGTGATTTTAACTTCTATTTTGGGCGTTCTTATGGAGAGTCGCACGATATAAGCCGCCAGTTTGATGGTGAGATATGTGAAGCTCGCATTTGGAATGTAGCCCGTACACAAGAACAGATTTATCAGAATATGTATGAAATCTCTAACCCGACAACCGAACCGGCTTTGTGTGCTTATTGGAAGTTCGACGAAGGGACAGGCACTGTCATGGCAGACCGAACCGGGCATGGGAACGATGCGAAGGTAGTACCTTACTGGAAAGGTAGTGACCATCTCGAAATGTACAGTAAAACCGATGCGGAATTGTGGCCGAGCGGAATCGAAGTACCGAAAGTGAATCAGGAATAAGTGTGTAGAACTTTTTAAATAATCTATATATGAAACGAATAATACGAAATATATCTTTGTGTGCGTTGCTAGCAGTGGCAATGGGAGCCTGCGAGGAAGAGGCTGCATTGGTGAACCCAAGCGTTGCGCATGACAAATCTACACAGTCACCGGAAGAAGTTGTTGAAGCCGCTTCCTTGCAAAGTGCTTCAGCACCGGGAAGTGGACTTATCTTCCGTGACTTTGTGGTACAGACAGGTGATGAACTATATGTGGAATTGGCGAAACCGGCGGAGCACGACATGACTTTTACCATAGGTTTGAATATTCCTTTAAGTAACGAGGAGTTGAAAGCTTTGCCAGCAAAGTATTATAATATATTTATAGAAAACGTGATAGAAGAACCGGGAGATAAGTTAACTATTACCAACGAGGGAAAAGTAACGATAGCTAAAGGCGAACGGAAATCGACGCGGGTAAGCTTTGCCTTATCAAGAATGACTGTTGATGCTTCAATGGCTGGGTCTCAATATCTGTTACCATTGGTAGCGATGGACGAGGATGGCAATCAATATAAGCTTTTCTATTCTATCACGGAACGAGATGAGGAATATCAGGATAGAACTAAAAAAGATTATAAAGTAGTAGCGTATATTGATACGGAAGTGATGAATCCTTTGATAGCTGACAAAACTACAGCTAAACTAGAGTATCTGAGATCTCGTAGAGACAGAGAAACGATTTATGAAAATGTACCTGTTGTTGATATTGTAAATGTGCGCAAAGCCCTTTTGGGATATGATGCTTCCTCTCGGAGAGTAATTTTGAAGTATACACCAGATATGGAATATGTGCTGAAGCACAATGTTCAGTACATTCAACCGTTGAGGCGGAATGGTCTGAAAGTGTGTCTTTCTATCGAAGGAGGTGGAACGGGAATAGGCTTCGCTAATTTGACAGATCCTCAAATAATTGATTTTGTGGCTCAAGTTAAGGTAGCTGTAGAACTGTTTCAGTTGGATGGTATTCATTTGCGTGATGAGGGAGCCGGATATGACAAGGCCGAAGCACCGACTGTCAATGAAACTTCGTATCCGAAATTAATCAAGGCTCTGCGTGAAGCAATGCCGGATATAATGCTCACTCTTGCAGATGATGGCGGTACTACAGCCACAATGAATAAAGAACAAGAGGGCATTGTAGTGGGCGATTATATTGACTTGGCTTGGAATGTAATCTGGGATTCTCCGGTAAATCCTTGGGCGGATGGTTCGGAACGCAAACCCATTGCAGGGATGACGAAAGAACGTTATGGTGGAATTGCGCTTTATATTAAAGAACGGACCCCAGAAGACATGGGATTTTTTGAAGAATTGCAGGCAAAAGCTAGAGTAATCACTATAGACGAAGGACTTGGAAAAGTTGCGGTTGTAGAAAACATTCCTTATAGGCAGTATAATTTAGAAACGATGGTTGTTGATGGATTTAAGAATCTTTTGATGTGCTTCCATGACAATAATGATGGGAATTATCCTAAATATAGTGCAGCTGTACAAGAAGCTCGAGTTGCGACGCAATTTTATGCTTTCCGCAAAGACTGGTAAGGGAATAAAATAAGGAAGAGGTTGCCCTGTAAGTCTGATAAGTATATCATTCTGTCATTCAGAATGTAGTAAAGAATCTTTTCTTTGTATATTCGAAAGAGTAGATTCTTCGCTTAGCTCTGAATGACAGAGTTAAATGATAGCAAACAATATCTTTTCGGACTGCCTCAATCCGGTAAACTTTTTATTGATATTCTTTATTTTTTCGTTTAATAATATTCATAAAACCAAGTAGAAACAACATCATAATGAAGAATGTATTGAAAATCTGGTTAGTCGACAACACTGTAACCGTCGACAACAAAGACGATAAGATCGGTCAGCTCGAATCGTCCGGTAATCTTTCGTTGCAGGATATACTCGATGAGATGCACAAGGAAGACACCGGGCTCCGTCCCGAAACCATCGAGCACGTCGTGAAGCTCTACAACCGTGTTGTGAGCGATCTCATCCTTAGCGGATATAGTGTCAACACCGGTCTTTACCACGCCGTAGCGCAACTCCGCGGTGTTATCGATGGCGGAAAATGGAATCCCGAGAAGAACTCCGTCTACGTCTCCTTCACCCAAGACAAAGAACTGCGTGAAGCTATCGCCCAAACCTCTATCAGTATTTTGGGCGAACGCCAAAGCGTGATGTACGTTGCCGGATTCTCACCTGCCACCGCCATTGCAGGCCGTCCGTTCACAGTCAATGGCCGTATGTTGAAAATTGCAGGTACGGATTCTTCCGTCGGCATCACTATCACCGACAGCAAAGAACAAACCACACCTGTCGACCTCAATATGTTGGCCGTCAACAACCCGTCACAACTCACATTCATTGTTCCTGCCGGTCTGGCCGATGGCGAATATACCCTCACCGTCACTACACAGTATGCAGGAAGCACGCTCCTGAAGACACCCCGAACCGCTATCGCTACTTTCTACGTCGGCACGAAACCCGATGCAGGAGGCGGCTCCGGTTCCGGTGGTAGCGAAGGCGGCGGAGGAGAGGCGCCCGATCCTGCGGCATAAATGTTCTCTTGGCCTGGCGGAGCAATGTCCCGCCAGGTTTATGCAGAGAGGCTGCATAGCTCTATACACGCATCATGTATAGAGTTGTGCAGCCTTCGTGTATAGGGCTATACATGCTAAATGCATAACTTTGATCTTTTTCTCTGTTTTGCCCTCTTTTTCATCAAAGACTTATGTATATAGCCATAATTGAGCTTGGTATTTATTTATCTTTTTCGCATTATCTTTTTTATGGTACTAATTTATTAGTACTTTTGTCTTTACCGAAAGAAAAGATCAACGATTATGGCAAGAATAACGATTCCATACGCAGTGGCCGACTTCGCAGAAATGCGTGAACGTGGCTTTTATTATGTTGATAAGACAAATTACATTCCGGGGCTTGAAGACTATAATGCTCCCATCTTTCTCCGTCCCCGTCGTTTCGGGAAAAGTCTGCTCATCTCCATGTTGGCCCACTACTACGACCGTACGAAAGCGAATCGTTTTGAAGAACTTTTTGGCGGCACCTGGATTGGCGAACATCCTACGGAAGAACATAATCAATATTTGGTGATTCGTTATGACTTCTCGGCTATGGTGATGGCGGATGATATGGAAGGGGTGGTACAGAACTTCAATGACCTGAATTGTGGACCCGTGGAAGTTACGGTAGAACATAACCGAGACCTGTTTGGTGATTTTCAGTTTACAACTCGAGGAAATGCTGTGCAGATGTTGGAGGAACTTTTGGGTTATATCAGCTCACATGGATTGCCTAAAGCATATATATTGATTGACGAATACGATAACTTCACCAATCAACTGCTTACTTCCTATAATGACTCACTTTATGAGGAAGTAACCACTAGTGATAGTTTTCTTCTCACCTTTTTTAAAGTTATCAAAGCGGGTATCGGCGAAGGCACGATTCGCACTTGTTTCTGCACAGGCGTATTGCCTGTCATCATGGACGACCTGACCAGCGGGTACAACATTGCGGAAATCCTCACATTCAAACCCGTTTTTTTGAATATGCTCGGCTTCACCTATGAAGAAACGAAAACATACTTGCGCTATGTACTTGATAAATATGCTCCCGGTGCAAGCGAAGAACGCTTCGAGGAAATCTGGCAGCTTATTGTGAACAACTACGACGGTTATTGTTTTAGCCCTGTCGGTGAACGTCTTTTTAACTCCACTATCTTAACTTATTTTTTTAAGAAATTTGCCGCTAATGCCGGAAGTATTCCCTCCGAACTGATCGATGAGAACCTGCGTACGGACATCAACTGGATTCGCCGCCTGACTCTTTCGCAGAACAACGCCAAAGAGATGCTCGATGCCCTGGTGATAGGCGGTGAATTGTCATACAACGTCAGAGATCTGTCCGGCAAATTCAACAAGAAGAAATTTTTTGAGAAAGAATTCTATCCCGTCAGCCTGTTCTACTTAGGTATGACTACCCTGAAGAGTGCATACCGCATGGTGCTCCCCAACATGACCATGCGCAGCATCTACATGGATTATTACAACCAACTGAACAAGATCGAAGGTAACGCCAGTCGTTACGTCCCGGTTTATGAACTTTATGATTCCAATCGTAGTTTTGAACCCCTTGTGCAGAACTATTTCGAGCAATATCTGGGACAATTCCCCGCACAGGTTTTCGATAAGATCAACGAGAACTTTATCCGTTGTTCTTTCTACGAGCTTGTCTCCCGCTATTTGAGCCATTGTTACACTTTTGCCATCGAACAAAATAACTCCGTCGGTCGTTCGGATTTTGAAATGATCGGCATCCCCGGCACGGATTATTACACGGACGATCGCGTGGTGGAATTTAAATACTATCGTTCCAAAGATGCCGACCGTATGCTTGCGCTCACCGAACCGCTGGTAGAACACGTAGAGCAAGTGAAAGGTTATGCCGCAGATACAAAAAGAAAATTCCCCAATTACCATGTTCGTTCGTACATTGTGTATATCTGTGCCAACAAAGGGTGGAAGTGTTGGGAGGTTTAATATGAATCATTTGTAGATAAATATGAGGAAGAAGTAATTATACTCTCTTATTCCTCGGGTAGCCATCGACTGACATTTCGTGTGTCAGTACTGAATTCTACTCCAACCTTTTTGACTTCCCGTTCATCTGCCTGATAAGGGATAAGATACCCTTTATCTTCGATTTGCTGTAATGCTTGCTCGGCTGTGCCATTTAGTTTGAATTCGAATACATAAATATACTTCGGTGTTTTGACAACTGCATCAGCCCGTCCTTTTGCACTGCGTACTTCTGCTTGTGTGAACTGTCCCATGAGTTTGAATATCAGATAGAAAACAGTCTGGTAATGCCGCTCTGTCTGGTCATTCAGTTCGTAAGGTATATCGGCAAAGAAGGCTTGAAGGCGGGTTAGAAAAGCATTGATATTGCCACTTTCCAACTCATGGACAAATTTGCCAATATAGAAATCTTGCTCATTATCGGGAATATTAGAGTAGAATGGCAGAAGGAAATTCATAAAGCCATATCTCACTTCATCATTGGGAAAAGCAAGTTGATAAGTCTTGAAACGAGGGTCGTATTCTTTAATCGTCAGATACCCGCTTTGATAAATCAGCGGAATAGGATTCCTGCTTTCTGCCCGGTACTCGTTGAATGACGCTGCGTTTGCTTCCACTCCGTCAATGAGCGTTCGCAGGTCATAGTTGCTATCCATCAGCATCTTGACAAGGAAAGTAGGAGTGCCTGTCTGAAACCAGTAATTCTCAAATTTATATCCATCGAACACATTTAATACACTGAACGGATTGAACATGCCTTCTGCATATTCACAGAAATGATACCCGTCGTAAAGTGAGGTCATCTTATGGATTGTATCTTCTGGTGTCATCCGGTTGTATGAGGCCAGCTTATCCAATTCCGGAGTGAATGTATCTATCAGTTCCTGCTTGGTGATGCCGCAAATGGTGGCATAAGGCGGTTTCATGCTGATATCATTCAGTTGATTCAAATCACTGAATACACTGACTTGTGAGAATTTGGTAACACCTGTCAGAAATACGAAACGCAGATAGCGGTCAGCACTTTTCAATACTCCATAGAATGCTTTTAGCATTTTGCGGTATTCTTCAAACAAGGGCAGATTATCCAGAGCTTGCAAAAGAGGTTTGTCATATTCGTCTACTAATACGACTACTTGCTTTCCGGTTTGCACACATGCGCGTTCTATAATATAGGCGAATCGTTCTTCCGGTTGTCGATCTTGCTTTTCGGTTCCGTAGATTGCTTCCCATTTTTCCAGATGTTGGTTGAGCATCGCTATCAGATCTGCCGGAGAATCATACTTGCGTGCATTCAAGTCAATATGAAAAACCGGATAGACTTGCCAGTCAACTTCCATTTGTGAGATGGCTAGTCCTTCGAATAAGTCCTTGCGTCCCAAAAAGTAAGCCTCGAAAGTGGAAATCAGCAGGCTTTTTCCGAAACGTCGGGGACGGCTAAGGAAATAGGGGATGCTTGTGGACACCATTTTTCCGACAAGGGCGGTTTTATCTACATACAGATAATTTCCTTTGCGGATTTTCTCGAAAGTTTGTATTCCGATGGGCAATTTGCGGTTTAAATCAATCATACTTGTTCTTTGTTATAAGAATTCTACTCTTGCAAAGGTAACATATTTTGTGGGATATTGTTCTTTTAGACAAATATTCGTGTAACTTTGCAAATTGATAGTTTAAAAACAAGAAGAGAAAAAATGATAGTTTGCATAGCCGAAAAGCCGTCTGTAGCACGTGATATAGCCGAAGTACTCGGCGCTCATACCAGAAAAGAAGGATATATAGAAGGAAACGGATACCAGGTGACCTGGACATTCGGGCATCTTTGTACCCTGAAGGAGCCACATGAATACACCCCTAACTGGAAATCATGGAGCTTGAGCAGTCTGCCGATGATTCCGCCACGTTTCGGTATCAAGCTGATTGGGCATGATCCGGGTATTGAGAAGCAGTTTCATGTGATAGAGTGGCTGATGCAGAATGCGGATGAAATCATCAATTGCGGTGATGCCGGGCAGGAGGGAGAATTGATTCAGCGCTGGGTGATGCAAAAAGCTGGCGCACGCTGTCCGGTGAAGCGCCTGTGGATTTCTTCGTTGACGGAAGAAGCTATTCGTGAAGGATTCTCGAAACTGAAAGACCAAGCTGAATTTCAATCACTTTACGAAGCCGGTCTTTCCCGTGCGATGGGTGATTGGCTGTTGGGAATGAACGCTACCCGTCTTTATACCCTTAAATACGGTCAAAACAAACAGGTGCTCTCTATCGGTCGTGTACAGACACCGACGCTGGCATTGATTGTCAACCGTCAATTGGAGATAGCCAATTTTGAACCCAAACAATATTGGGAACTGAAAACAAACTATCGTAATACCACTTTCTCTGCACTCATTCGCAAAAGTGATGAAGAAATTGCCGCGGAAGAGGAAAAGAACGGCGGAAAAAAGAAAATAGATAACCCGGGCATCGACCCTATTGCCAACCGGGAAGAAGGCGAAGCATTGGTAGAACGTATTAAAGACCTACCTTTTGTAGTCACCAATGTCGGCAAGAAAGACGGGAAGGAATACGCTCCACGTTTGTTCGATTTGACTTCCCTTCAGGTAGAATGTAACAAGAAATTCGCTTATTCGGCCGATGAAACACTGAAACTGATCCAGTCTCTTTATGAGAAGAAAGTGGCTACCTATCCGCGTGTGGATACCACTTTCTTGAGCGATGATATTTATCCGAAATGTCCTGCTATCCTGAAAGGACTCCGTGATTACGAAGTCTTGACAGCTCCGTTAGCTGGCACTACACTTCCTAAATCAAAAAAGGTATTTGACAACTCGAAAGTGACGGATCACCATGCCATTATCCCAACCGGAGTCTATGCTCAAAACTTGACGGATATGGAACGTCGTGTCTACGACTTGATAGCCCGTCGTTTTATAGCCGTGTTCTATCCGGACTGTAAAATTTCTACTACCACCGTAATGGGAGAAGTGGATAAGATAGAGTTTCGGGTAACCGGAAAACAAATTCTGGAACCGGGATGGCGTGTCGTGTTTGCCAAGGAAGTAAAAGACCCTACTGAAGAAAAAGAGGAAGAGGATGAAAATGTACTTCCTGCTTTTGTGAAGGGTGAAAGTGGTCCTCATATTCCGGACCTGAATGAAAAATGGACACAGCCGCCCAGACCTTATACTGAAGCAACCTTGCTTCGTGCAATGGAAACAGCCGGAAAACTGGTGGACAATGATGAACTTCGCGATGCTTTGAAAGAGAATGGTATCGGCCGTCCGTCTACCCGTGCTGCAATCATTGAGACGTTGTTCAAGCGAAATTATATCCGTAAAGAAAGAAAGAACCTGATTGCCACCCCGACAGGAGTGGAGTTGGTGCAGCTTATTCACGAAGAATTATTGAAATCGGCAGAATTGACAGGTATTTGGGAAAAGAAGTTGCGTGAGATTGAAAAGAAAACATACGATGCCCGCCAGTTCCTCGAAGAACTAAAGCAGATGGTTTCAGAGATCGTAATGAGTGTACTTTCTGATAATACGAATCGACGCATAACTATTCAGGACGCAGTTGCTGCAAAAGCCGAAGAGAAAGAAAAGAAAGAACCTAAAAAGCGTGAACGAAAACCGAGTACACCGAAAGAAAAGAAACCAAAAGCGGAAAAAACGACGAATGAAGTGAAGACTGATTCGCCCGGTTCTCCTGCTCCGGTGGCCATGGCAGCTTCAACTTCTTCTGCAGCAGGTGAGGTAGATGCGTTTGTAGGTCAACCCTGTCCACTTTGTGGTAAAGGAACCATCATTAAAGGGAAGACTGCTTACGGGTGTTCGGAATGGAGAAATGGATGTACTTTCCGGAAGAATTTCTAATTTTCCGCACAGTAACAAGGTAAAGTGTATGGCTGAAATAGTTTAGTGGAAAACTACTTGATTTATAGAAAAATACACTATATTTGTACATAAATCTATATGGACTACTATGAACCGTTTTGCAAACTACTACAAGAAGATATTCTCGCAAGAGTATATAGATCGCACCATTTCGGGCGGTATCAAGTCACAGCTCACCTTGCTACTCGTTACCATTGCTACGGCGCTGGCTATCTTTTTTATTATCGCGATGCTCTTTTCCATCCAATTGCATGGACACGAGGAATGGGGAGAAAGGCTCTGGGCAGTGTACAACAACTTTGTCGATCCCGGTAACCAAATAGAAGAGACTGCCTGGCCTAACAGGATATTAGTGGGGCTTATCAGCATTTCGGGATCCGTTTTACTGGGCGGTGTGCTCATCTCTACTATCTCTAATATTATAGAGCGGCGTGTGGGAGTGGTATACGCGGGGCGAATGACCTACCGTAATATAAAAAATCATTATGTACTGATCGGATTCAACGAATTGTCTATCAATATGATACGTGAACTGTATGACGAATGTCCTTCGGCACGTATTTTGCTGATGAGCGGTATGGAGTCGGCAACGGTGCGGCATCGTATACAGTCGGCCCTGCCTGTTGAAGTTGAGCGACAAGTGCTTGTTTACTTTGGCAACATTGAGTCGATCGAAGAACTTCAGCGGTTGAACATAGAGAGTGCTATTGAAGTATATGTGCTGGGTGATGAAGAACGTTACGGGCGCGATGCTAAAAATATAGCTATTGTGCACTTGGTAAGTACTCTGCGTGGTAAATGTTATGATGGTAAGATGATGCCTGTGTATGTACAGTTTGATAGCATCCCTTCGTATTCTAACATACAGAAAATGAATCTGCCGCCCGAAGTCTTTTGTATAGAAGGCAAGCCTAATATTTTCTTTCGGCCCTTTAATCTCCATGAAAACTTGGCCCGGCAGCTATGGAGCCTTTATGGAGCTGATTGTGAAAGGCGTTATGATCCGCTGGATTATCGCCCCATAAGCATTACACAACAACCTGATGGAAGTTGGAGTGCTACCAGTCAAGACTATGTGCATCTGGTTATCGTGGGATTCAACCGAGTGGGACGTTCGTTGCTACTCGAAGCATTGCGTATCTGCCATTATGCCAATTATGATGACCGTCTGCCTGCAGATGAACGTATACGTACCCGTATCACTTTAGTGGATCGCGAGATGGAGGCACAGAAAGACTACTTCAAAGCTCAATTCCCCTATATAGAGAGCCAAATAGATGATATTGAGGTGGAATATTGCCATGACGATATTTGCAGTACTGCTATGCGTACCCGCCTGCAGCAGTGGGCACAAAATAAGCATTGTATGCTTACAGTGGCCATTTGTGTGCATGATCCTGATTTGAGTCTTTCATTAGGACTCAACTTACCACATGAAGTTTATCAGTATCAGTGTCGTGTGCTAATCCGTCAGGAGTTTAATAATGATTTGTCGTCGATGGTGGACGACGAGAAGGGACGCTATCGCTATGTCAAGGTGTTTGGTATGGTAGACAGGGGAATAAAGAAAAACATCTTGCAAGATAAACTGGCTTTGTATGTGAACTACTTATACGATTGTTGTTATGCTGATGAAAGCCTCAAACAAAAAGAGGTATTGAAGAAGATGTATGAATCCTATGGTAACCACTCTGCCGACTTTATTTTGATGAACCACCAGGCGCAGTATTTGTGGAATAAACTAAGCGAGCCGTTGCGTTGGGCTAACCGCTATCAACTAGATGCCTATAGTGTATTTTGTCGCACACTGGGCTACGGCATCAGACGGAGTGACCACTCACCGGCACACATATCCGAATCTATGTTCAATGAAGATCTGCCAGCTCAAGTTTTGTATCTGTTAGTACGCATGGAGAAGTACCGATGGAATGCCGAGCGTACGGTGGCCGGCTGGAGACGTGCTAAGGTGAAGGATAAGGTATTTTTGCAACATCCTCTTATTATGCCTTTCAGCGAATTACTACAAAAGTATCCCGAGGAGGTAGAGAAGGATGCTGATGTAATTTATAATCTGCCCTACATACTGGCATTGGGAGGATATGAGCTTTATAGATTGGCCGATTAATAAGCCGACTTAACATTTATACATAAGTTAGAGAGACACTACTAACCGCAACCCGTAATCAATATCCCACCGTTGTGGGGTCACTCCATAACGGCTGGTGACTTTACAGTATTTCTCGAAGGTGTAATAACTGCCTCCGCGTAATACTTTATGCATATCCTTTTCATTTATTTAATATCTATCGCTAGAAATGAGTTCTGCGATGATAACTATCATGCGTCGAAAACCAAAAACTTCCTCATTCACTGAATAAATTCTTTTTTTTCATTAAAATCATCTTTCTTGTAGGCAATAATCGTGGCATATTTGTTATTTATAAAATGAGAGTATCAATTATTTAAATAGAAAGAATATGAAGAAAAGATTAGTAGGAGTTGCATTGGTGTTGGCTGCCGTCTCTTTGGGGAGTATACAGCCTGTGGAAGCATGTACGCGTGCAGTATACATAGGTCCTGATCAGATGGTGATAACGGGGCGTACCATGGACTGGAAAGAAGATATCATGACGAATATCTATGTGTTTCCACGTGGTATTCAGCGTGCGGGACATAACAAGGATAAAACGGTGAACTGGACTGCCAAATACGGAAGTGTGATTGCCACAGGATATGATATTGGTACTTGCGATGGAATGAACGAGAAAGGATTGGTGGCGAGTCTGCTTTTCTTACCGGAATCCATTTACTCTCTTCCCGGTGATACCCGTCCGGCAATGGGAATCAGTATTTGGACACAGTACGTACTCGATAACTTTGCTACGGTACGCGAAGCCGTGGATGAACTGAAAAAAGAGACTTTCCGAATTGATGCTCCCCGTATGCCGAATGGAGGACCGGAATCTACCTTGCATCTGGCTATAACCGATGAAACTGGGAATACGGCTGTATTGGAATATCTGGATGGAAAATTGAGTATTCACGAAGGGAAAGAATACCGGGTGATGACAAATTCTCCCCGATATGACTATCAATTGGCTATTAATGATTATTGGAAAGAAATTGGTGGCTTACAGATGCTACCGGGAACAAATCGTGCGAGTGACCGCTTTGTTAGGGCTTCTTTCTACATTCATGCCATTCCGCAAACTGCTGATGCAAAAATTGCAGTTCCCAGTGTATTGAGTGTGATGCGTAATGTTTCTGTGCCATTTGGTATTAACACGCCGGAGAAGCCTTATATTTCTTCTACCCGTTGGCGTTCCGTTTCCGATCAGAAGAATAAAGTGTATTATTTCGAATCTACTTTGACACCGAATATGTTTTGGCTGGACTTGAAGAAAATAGATTTTAGTCCGAAAGCAGGGATTAAGAAATTGTCTCTGACAAAGGGAGAGATTTATGCAGGTGATGCAGTGAAAGATTTGAAAGACAGTCAATCATTCACTTTCCTTTTCCAGACTCCGGTCATGTAATTTGTTGGTATCTGTAAATATATAAAAAAAAACGGTGGACAGGTTTGTAATCAAACACTTGTCCATCGCTCTTTTTATATACCGTTTATAATTAGACTTTTTGTCTGTCCGCTTTATCGTCTGGCGTATTCTTGATGAAATTCAATGACTGCCTCTATCCCTTTACGGAAAATATCCAGTGAAAAGTTTTCGTTTGGTGAATGGATGGCGTCTGATTCCAAACCGAATCCCATCAATACAGTTTTGATTCCCAATACTTGTTCAAAAGTAGAAATGATAGGAATACTACCACCACGGCGTACTGCCAGCGGTTTCTTTCCGAAAGCAATTTCAAAGCCTTTTTCGGCAGCCTGATAAGCAGAAAGCGAAATCGGGCATACGTATCCTTGTCCTCCATGCATTGGAGTTACTTTCACCTGAACAGTTTCCGGAGCAATGCTTGAAATATACTCTGCAAACATCTGCGAAATCTTATGATGATCCTGATGCGGAACCAACCGGCAGGAAACTTTGGCATACGCCTTTGAAGGAAGTACGGTTTTAGAACCTTCTCCCGTATATCCGCCCCAAATGCCACATACGTCAAAAGACGGACGACAGCTGTTACGTTCCAATGTGCTGTATCCTTTTTCTCCGAAAAGCTCTTTTACGCCGATTGCTTCTTTGTATTTCTTTTCGTCAAAAGGAATATGCGCAATCATTTCCCGTTCGGCTTGCGGAACTTCTTCCACATCGTCATAGAATCCGGGAACGGTAATCCGTCCGTCAGCATCCGTCACCTTGCTGATAATCTGGCAAAGTGTGTTGATGGGATTAGCCACCGCACCGCCGAAATGTCCGGAATGTAAGTCCCGGTTCGGTCCGGTCACTTCTATTTCCCAATAAGCCAGTCCGCGAAGACCGGTTGTTAAAGACGGAAGTTCAGCTCCCAGCATACTCGTATCCGAGACAAGGATGACATCTGCTTTCAGTAACTCTTTGTGTTCTTCGCAGAAAGCCTCCAGGCTGGGTGAGCCTATTTCTTCTTCACCTTCGAAGATGAATTTTACATTATTCTTCAGCAAATCGTTTTTAAGCAGATACTCGAACGCCTTTACCTGGATGAATGATTGTCCTTTGTTGTCATCTGCTCCACGCGCCCAAATATATCCGTCCCGTATTTCCGGTTCGAACGGCTGGCTTTTCCAAAGCTCCAGCGGTTCGGCCGGCATTACATCGTAATGAGCATAAACCAATACAGTCTTTGCGTCCGGATCGACCATCTTTTGAGCGAAAACAATCGGATTACCCTTTGAGGGCATCACCAATGCTTCATCTGCTCCGGCTTCAAGTAACAACTGCGCCCAGCGTTCCGCACAAGCCAGCATATCATCGTGATGCTCCGGCAGAGCACTGATACTGGGGATGCGGATGAGGCTGAACAGGTCATTCATCATTTCCGGTTCGTGCGCTATTATGTATTTCTGAATTTCGTTCATTACAGTTGCGTCGTTTTATCCAGTAAGTAATAATCAAGTATAGTCATGGCGGCCATTGCTTCCACGATAGGCACGGCACGGGGCAGTACACAAGCGTCATGGCGTCCGCGTGCTTTCAGGGTGGTGTCGATACCATCAATGTTGACGGTTTCCTGTTCCATCAGCAACGTTGCAATCGGTTTGAATACTACACGGAAATAAATATCCTGACCATTACTCAATCCTCCCTGGATACCTCCGGAGTGGTTGGTATGTGTCTCGATGCGTCCGTTGTTATTATAGAAAACATCGTTCTGTTCGGAACCTTTCATTTTCAATCCCTTGAATCCTTCGCCGTATTCAAATGCTTTGGCAGCGTTGATACTTAACATGGCGTTGCCCAAGGCAGCGTGAAGTTTACCGAAAACAGGTTGTCCAAGTCCGATGGGGCATCCTTTGATGACGCAGGTCAGTGTGCCACCGATGGTGTCGCCTTCTCCTTTCACCTTATATATAAGGTCTGCCATTTCTTTTGCTTTTTCCGGGTCCGGACAACGTACATCGTTTGTTTCTATCAAATCAAGATCGTAATCCGAGTAAGTACCCTCCAATTTGATAGGACCTACCTGCGAAGTATAGGCAGTGATATTGATACCCAGTTGACGAAGTGCTAACTTAGCCAATGCGCCGGCTACCACGCGCGAAATCGTTTCGCGTGCGGAAGAACGTCCGCCGCCACGGTGGTCACGGATTCCGTACTTCACTGTGTACGTGTAATCAGCGTGTGAAGGACGATATACATTTTTCAGATTGTTGTAGTCATTGGAGTGTTGGTTTTCATTCCAAACGATAAAACCAATAGGGCATCCGGTGGATTTCCCTTCAAAAATACCTGAAAGAAACTCAACTTTATCAGCTTCTTTACGTGCAGTGGTAAGAATGGATTGTCCCGGACGGCGACGATTAAGTTCTTGTTGTACAAATTCTTCGTCGATGACAATTCCTGCCGGAAATCCGTCAATCACTCCTCCAACTCCTTTTCCATGAGACTCACCGAAACTTGTGAGCCGAAAGATATTGCCAAATGAATTAAACATAGTTGTGGCTTTTTTAAAATTACTATATGCAAATATAACAAAGTTTTCGATAAGAAAGTTGTGAACTCGAAATATCTTCGAAAAAGGAAGCATATTGAACCTTTTTTCTTCTTTTTAGTTTATAAGGGACGAAATTTATTATAATAACTAAACCAAAGACGTATGAAAAAGAATCTATTGTATTTATTGGCATTGGTCTGCTCTCTTACTTTCTTTGCTGCTTGTAGCAGTGACGATGACGACAGTGATAACAAGGATAATGGGAATCCTCCTGAAGAGGAAGCTGTGATAACGGCTCCGGATGTAGTCGGAACGTATTGGGGAAATCTGGATATATCCATGATACCGGATGGTTCTGACCAGGAAATTGTCATAGGAGATGGAATAGAGAAGTTTATTACCCTATCGCAGGTCAGCAATACGGAAGTGAAGATTGAACTGAAGGAGTTTGAATTGTTCATCAATCAACAGATTCTGAAGTTTGGAGATATTGTTGTTGATAAGTGTGAAGTGAAGAAAGGGGAAGGTGTGTCTACATTTACCGGACAGCAAGACCTTACGTTTGAGGGAAATGCCGCTGCTTTGGGTACTTGTCCTGTAACTGTTACAGGAACGGTAGAAGATGGAAATGCAGACATGACCATTAACGTGAAAGTGCCTACATTGCAACAGACTGTAAAGGTGACCTACTCCGGAGTGAAACAGGTGGCGGAGTCTGGTGGAAATTAATTTCTTGTTCACCACAGATTACACAGATTATTTATATTGATAGTCTATGACTTATAAATCAATCTGTGTTAATCTGTGTAATCTGTGGTGAGACTTAAAATGCGTACCCAAAACCTATATTCAAATAGATAGGATACATTGCAAAAGTGATTGTATTAAAATCGCTTTTAAATATATCGTTCAATCCCCAGGTGAGATCAGCATACACATTGAGGTGCTTGAAAGCTCGCCATCCGGCTCCCACCTGTAATCCCCACTGGAAATGTCTCAAGTCGTCCGAGAAATCGTAGGTTGCAATTTTGCCGTCGGTAAATTCTACTTTCGGACCGGTGGGATCATCTTCCCGCAAATATCCTTCGTACACATGACCTGAAAATTCTCTTGAAAGCAGATACGAGAAATAAGGTCCGGCTTTGATGTTCCATCGGTTACTTAGTTTGTAGGTAGCCATTAGAGGTATAGTCAGTCCGGCGGTATGTACTTTGGTTTTCACTCCGCCCGTCCATACTCCGCTGATTCTTTCACCTCCTTGTCCGAGAATTTCCATATTGTAATTTTTTACGGTGGCTTCGGTGATCATTGCTTTGTTTTCGAGCCGGAGTCCGACTATGATTCCGAGTTTGTTCTGAACGGCAATCCATTTGGTTACTTCGCCCCCTATGCTGATGGCCAGTGTCGGGTTATATCCGTCAATCGAACGGATTTCTACCGGAAGGGGAAGCGGGGCTGTGCCGCCAATGCTGAAACCTGCTTTAATCTCATATTCCAGTCCGTGAAGGGCGGAACGGATCAGTGTTTCATTTCGGTCTACCTGTGAATAGCCGGGGAGAGCTATTCCTATACAGGCTAGTAAACTGAATATATACGGATAGATTTTTATCATTATGATTGTTATAAAGTTATTTAATTCCGTTTGTTTGATAATGTGTACGTTTTGTATGAGTACATTGTTTGAGCGCATTATCAGCGTATTGCTATGGAAAATTCTTCTTCGAAATTCCGCTAATTTTCCGAGCGATAGATTAACTCTGCCTCGTCGATCAGTAATGTACTTCCGATTGCTCCGTTAAACTGATCTCCTTCCAGGCTTGAGGTGAACACGATGGCTATATTATATTTCCCATCCCTTAGCTTCTCCTTATCTATGAATTTTCCGGGGAGAGTGATGAAAGGAAGTTTAAAGTAAGTCCATTCGTTCGTTTCTTTGGCATTATTAATCCGTGCTGTTGAAATCAGGTTCGGACTGGTGAATGCATTCGTTCCGTCAAGAGTAGGAACAGATTCGCTGGTTTCGTACATGATGGCATATATGTCACAGATATCCCGTTTCCCGTTCACAGGTTTTCCTCCTTCTGTAAACTGATCTCCCGCTTTGTATTTATAATAACCTGCCAGATAAGTGGGTACATGCCGGAAAGGGAGGCCGAATTTAGTTGCTTTCAGAGGATTGCTCATAGCGTTATTCACATCGAAAGAGCCGATAAACAGATTTCCTGCCGCAATAGGCATTCCTGCTATCTGGCCGAAGAATCCGGTACTGCGTGTCACTAAGGAGAGGCATTTGCCGGCTTTTCCGTCTGTTATTTGGAAAGTGGGATAATCATCGGCTGTTTTAGCTACTCCGGTCATGGCATAACCCGCATTTCCGCTGGCCCATTCCATGACGACCTTATCTCCTTCGCGTTCCACAAATATGTAGTACTTCTTTCCGCCCAGTGTATCTTCGAAATTATAGTTTGTGGCAAGTTCCGTGTCGATCACTGATACGGTATACGTTTTCTTCCAAACACCATCGGCAGCTGTAACAGTATATTCCTGTGGGGTATTGAAGTTTCGCTCCGTGCCGCTAAGCGGACTGATCGCAGCTCCCGGAGTCAGTGTAAATTCAGGCTTGAGTTCTGAAATATCAGTTCCCGGACCAACAAAGATAGTTATGGAATTATTGTTAATAATAGGACTGGTTGTCATGGCTACTCCCGGTAGTATACAACTTAATATGTCTGCTTCTGCATTGAGAGCTTCTTCGCGGATACATGAAGAGGAAACAATAGCTAGTAGCAAATAAACAACTATGTGTTTTGCTTTCATTTTTCTATCAATTCTTTCTGTTAAAGTTTGGTGTATGGGAGATTTTATAACAATATGAGATTTTATTTGTTCATTATAGAATGTTGGAAAAGAAAGAATTTCTTATTTTTGTGGAACCAAAACTTATAAGTCCATGACTGAATCAGAAAGAAGGCAAATTATAGAATTGATTAAGAAGGAGGTCATTCCGGCTATCGGATGTACGGAACCTATCGCAGTAGCGCTTTGTGTAGCTAAAGCTGCCGAAACACTGGGAGCGAAACCGGAAAAGATAGAAGTCCTGTTAAGTGCTAATATATTAAAGAATGCCATGGGAGTCGGAATACCGGGAACGGGTATGGTCGGGCTTCCCATAGCGGTTGCTTTGGGGGCGTTGATTGGCAAATCAGATTATCAGTTGGAGGTGTTGAGGGATTGTACGCCGGAAGCGGTGGAACAGGGAAAACAATTCATCGCAGAAAAACGGATTTGTATTTCTCTAAAAGAAGATATTACGGAAAAGCTTTATATCGAAGTGATCTGTAAAACGGAAGATAAAACGGCTAAAGCCATCATTGCCGGTGGACATACTACCTTTATATATATAGCCAAAGATGAACAAACGTTGCTCGACAAGCAACAAACAGTCAGCGAGGAAGAGGAAGAGGCTTCGCCCGAACTAAACTTGCGTAAAGTATATGACTTTGCACTGACTGCTCCGCTGGATGAAATCCGTTTCATCCTTGACACAGCCCGTTTGAACAAAGCTGCTGCCGAGCAAGCCTTTAAAGGTAACTACGGACATTCTTTAGGGAAAATGCTTCGGGGAACTTATGAGCATAAAGTGATGGGGGATAGCGTGTTTTCTCATATCCTCTCTTATACGTCGGCTGCCTGTGACGCTCGTATGGCCGGTGCTATGATTCCTGTAATGAGTAATTCCGGCAGTGGTAATCAGGGAATATCCGCTACACTTCCTGTCGTTGTCTTTGCAGAAGAAAACGGAAAAAGTGAAGAAGAACTGATCCGTGCTTTAATACTTAGCCATCTCACTGTTATATATATCAAACAAAGTTTGGGACGTCTGTCTGCTTTGTGTGGTTGTGTGGTAGCTGCCACAGGTTCCAGTTGTGGAATCACCTGGTTAATGGGAGGAAACTACAATCAGGTTGCTTTCGCTGTTCAAAACATGATTGCCAATTTGACAGGAATGATTTGTGACGGTGCAAAACCGAGTTGTGCCTTGAAGGTAACCACCGGAGTTTCGACAGCCGTACTGTCTGCCATGATGGCAATGGAAGACCGTTGTGTGACTTCCGTAGAAGGAATTATAGATGAAGATGTAGACCAAAGTATCCGTAACCTGACAAGAATCGGCTCGCAAGCCATGAACGAAACGGATAAAATGGTACTTGACATCATGACGCACAAAGGATGCTGATTTTAAGTATTAAGTATCAAGTATTAAGTATCAAGTATTAGGCATTAAGTATTAGCCGGAATGACGGCATAAAAAAAGTATTAAGTATTAAAACTCCGGCTATATCCGCACGGAATTAATACTTAATACTTTATACTTAATACTTCAATTAATGACAGTGTCCGCCTTCGCAACCGCAGTCGTCGCCACAGCCATCACCGCAGCTGTCGCATCCGCAACCGCAACCACCTTCGCCACTCATCATTTTCACCAATTCCTGGATTTCTTCGTTGGTAGCAGGACGGCTTTCCAGTATTTCACCTTCGAAAATCAGGTCGGCACCAGCCAACGGGTGATTGAGGTCAACTACTACAACATCCGGTTTAATTTCTACTACGCTGGCATTCACGCGCTGACCGTCGCCAGTCATCAAAGGTACGATGTTACCTTCTTTAATACGTTCGCTGTCAAACTTGCCATCTATTTCAAAAATATTTTTGGGGAGGTCAATAACGTGTTGTTCATCATATTGTCCGTAAGCCTTATCTGCCGGAATGGTAAAATCAAATTTATCACCTTTAGAAAGAGCAGTTATCTGATTTTCGAAATCTTCGAGTGTTGTTCCTAATCCTGAAATGAATTGAAAGGGATGTTCTGCTTTTGCTTCTTCGAACAACTCTTTTTCACCATCTTCCATTGTATATAGTTTGTATGCAACGGTAATGTACTTGTTTTCTACTGTTTCCATCTGATCTTTTTTGTTTCTGATTAATAATTCCCGTAAATACGGGTCTACAAAGATACGAATTATTTGCTTGTACTCCGGTATAGGGAGGGTAAATTTCAGATTATTAAGTGCTTTTGTCAGAAAAAGGAAGTGAGGTGCGCAGTTAGATAATAGTTGTAAATTCAACCTTTAAGTGATAAAATAGAGAAATAATACCTCTCTTTTCTTACAATTATTCGCTTTTAAGTGATTTTTTTCTTCGATTTGTTTGGATATAATAAAAAAGCCCTTACCTTTGCAGCACGAAAATAAAGAAAAGAAGATATGAATATGTTACATACATCTATTAACCTAGCAGTCCTGCATATTATTCGCGTCGTGGTGGTCCCATCAAGAGCGTGAGAAAGGTTTTTGTGTTGTATGTGTTCGTACCATAAAAGATAGAATTTAGAGCCTTTCTCACTTGTGTGAGGAAGGCTCTTTAATTAAAAGATAGATTGAAATGAAAAAGCAATTACGCAGTTCGTTTAGTACACAAGGCCGTCGGATGGCGGGAGCCCGTGCATTGTGGGCAGCCAACGGCATGAAGAAGAATCAGATGGGTAAACCCATTATCGCTATCGTCAATTCGTTCACACAGTTTGTCCCGGGGCATGTACACCTACATGAAATCGGTCAGCTGGTGAAGGCAGAGATTGAGAAGCTGGGATGCTTCGCTGCGGAATTCAATACAATAGCTATCGACGATGGTATAGCAATGGGACATGACGGTATGCTTTATTCGCTTCCTTCACGTGACATCATTGCAGACAGCGTAGAATATATGGTCAATGCGCACAAGGCAGATGCAATGGTATGTATCAGCAATTGCGATAAGATCACTCCCGGAATGTTGATGGCGGCTATGCGTCTGAATATCCCTGCCGTATTTGTATCGGGTGGTCCAATGGAAGCGGGAGAATGGAATGGTCAGCACCTGGATTTGATCGATGCGATGATTAAATCGGCCGACGAAAGTGTTAGCGATCAGGAAGTAGCGAATATCGAGCAAAATGCTTGTCCTACTTGCGGATGCTGCTCCGGTATGTTTACCGCCAACTCGATGAACTGCCTGAATGAAGCAATCGGACTGGCTCTTCCCGGCAACGGAACCATTGTAGCGACACACGAAAACCGTACGCAACTTTTCAAAGACGCTGCGGAACTGATCGTGAAAAATGCAAAATTATATTATGAAGAAGGAGACGAAAGTGTACTTCCCCGTAGCATCGCTACCCGTCAGGCTTTCCTGAACGCCATGACGCTGGATATAGCAATGGGGGGATCTACCAATACGGTTCTTCACTTGTTGGCCGTTGCGCACGAAGCAGAGGTAGACTTCAAGATGGATGATATCGACATGCTTTCCCGCAAGGCTCCTTGTCTCTGCAAGGTGGCTCCCAATACACAGAAATATCATATTCAAGATGTAAACCGTGCCGGTGGTATCATTGCCATTATGGACGAACTGGCAAAGGGAGGTTTGATAGATACATCCGTTCGCCGGGTAGACGGAATGTCACTGGCAGAAGCCATTAACGAATATTCAATCACCAGCCCGAATGTGAGCGAAAAAGCAATTAAGAAATATTCGAGCGCAGCCGGAAATAAATTCAATCTCGTACTTGGTTCACAAGGTATGTACTATAAGGAACTGGATAAGGACCGTGCAAACGGATGTATCCGTGACTTGGAACATGCTTACAGTAAAGACGGCGGACTGGCCGTATTGAAAGGCAATATTGCTCAAGATGGTTGTGTAGTAAAAACAGCAGGTGTAGACGAAAGTATCTGGAAGTTTACCGGACCTGCCAAAGTATTTGATTCGCAAGAAGCAGCCTGTGAAGGCATCCTCGGAGGTCGAGTCGTCAGTGGCGACATCGTCGTCATCACGCACGAAGGTCCGAAGGGTGGTCCCGGTATGCAGGAAATGCTTTATCCTACCTCTTATATAAAATCCCGTCATCTCGGAAAAGAATGTGCTTTGATTACCGACGGACGTTTCAGCGGTGGAACTTCCGGATTGAGTATCGGACATATTTCTCCTGAAGCGGCAGCTGGAGGCAATATCGGAAAAATTGTAGACGGAGACATTATCGAAATCGATATTCCGGCCCGGAAGATTAACGTGCGACTGACGGATGAAGAACTGGCGGCCCGTCCGATGACTCCTGTCACTCGTGATCGTTATGTACCGAAGAGCCTGAAGGCGTATGCCAGCATGGTAAGCTCTGCCGATAAGGGAGCAGTGAGAATTATATAATATAGTTGGTGATAGTTGATAGGTAATAGTTAGCTGCGCAGCACTTAGCGCAATGATTGTAAACCATTCATTTTCAACTGTCATTTCTCAACTATCATTTATCATTTATCAACTATCAACTAATATGAAAGATTTAATAACAGGTGCAGAGGCTTTGATGCGCTCCTTGGAACATCAGGGAGTGACTACCATCTTTGGTTACCCCGGTGGTTCTATTATGCCGGTATTCGATGCCTTGTACGATCATCAAAATATATTGAACCATATCTTGGTTCGTCACGAACAGGGAGCCGCCCATGCCGCACAAGGTTATGCCCGTGTATCGGGTGATGTAGGTGTTTGCCTGGTGACGAGCGGGCCCGGAGCAACCAATACGGTAACAGGCATTGCGGATGCGATGATCGATAGTACGCCTATCGTAGTGATTGCCGGACAGGTAGGAACAGGCTTTCTTGGGACCGATGCTTTTCAGGAAGTTGACTTGGTAGGTATCACCCAGCCAATCACTAAATGGAGTTATCAGATTCGCCGTGCGGAAGATGTAGCCTGGGCGGTAGCACGTGCGTTTTACATTGCTCGTAGTGGTCGTCCGGGGCCGGTGGTACTGGACTTTGCTAAAAATGCGCAAGTAGAGAAAACGAAATACGAACCGACGAAAGTCGATTTTATCCGTAGTTATGTTCCTGTTCCCGATACGGATGAGGAGTCTGTACAGGCTGCTGCCGAACTGATTAATAACGCTGAACGTCCGCTTGTATTGGTTGGACAAGGTGTTGAACTGGGAAATGCACAGAGCGAATTGCGTGAGTTTATCGAAAAAGCGGATATGCCTGCGGGTTGTACGCTGCTCGGGCTTTCGGCTTTGCCGACAGAACATCCGTTGAATAAAGGTATGTTGGGTATGCACGGCAATCTGGGACCGAATATCAATACCAATAAATGCGATGTGCTGATTGCTGTCGGTATGCGTTTTGACGACCGTGTGACCGGTAATTTGGCTACTTACGCCAAACAGGCAAAAGTGATTCATTTTGATATCGATCCTGCGGAAGTTAATAAGAATGTAAAGGTAGATGTAGCTGTATTGGGAGATTGCAAGGAAACACTGGCTTCTGTGACGAAACTTCTGAAAAAGAACACTCATACCGAATGGATTGATAGCTTCAAAGAATATGAGAAAGTAGAGGAGGAAAAAGTAATCCGTCCTGAACTTCATCCTGCCACAAACTCTTTGAGTATGGGGGAAGTGGTACGTGCGGTAAGCAATGCCACTCAACATGAAGCAGTTTTGGTAACAGATGTAGGTCAAAATCAGATGATATCTGCACGTTACTTCAAATATACGAAAGAACGCAGTATCATCACTTCCGGAGGACTTGGAACTATGGGCTTCGGTCTTCCCGCAGCTATCGGGGCAACTTTTGGAGCACCGGAACGTACCGTATGCGTATTTATGGGAGATGGTGGACTGCAAATGAATATTCAGGAGTTGGGTACGATTATGGAGCAGAAAGCTCCGGTGAAAATTATCTGCCTGAATAATAATTACCTCGGAAACGTACGCCAGTGGCAAGCTATGTTCTTCAATCGCCGCTATTCGTTTACTCCGATGTTGAATCCGGATTATATGAAGGTTGCTTCGGCTTATGATATTCCTTCCAAACGTGCTTTCACCCGTGAAGAACTGAAAGAAGCTATTGCAGAAATGCTGGCGACAGATGGTCCGTTCCTGCTCGAAGCGTGCGTAGTGGAAGAAGGCAATGTTTTGCCAATGACTCCTCCGGGTGGTTCGGTCAATCAGATGCTGTTGGAATGCTAGGAGAAGTTGAATATTGAGAATGGAAGATTGAAAGTTCGCAATTAAAATTTAGGATTATGAGTGACAAGACATTATATACGATAATAGTTCATTCCGAAAATATAGCCGGATTGCTGAATCAGGTAACTGCTGTATTTACTCGTCGGCAAATCAACATCGAGAGTCTGAATGTATCTGCTTCTTCTATTAAAGGTGTACACAAGTATACGATTACAGCTTTGACGGATAAGGACACCATTGAGAAGGTAGTGAAACAGATCGAAAAGAAGATCGATGTGATTCAGGCACATTATTTCACCGAGGATGAAATATACTTCCATGAGATTGCACTATATAAGGTATCTACTCCTGCTTTTCAGGAAACTCCGGAAGCATCCAAGCTGATTCGTAGATACAATGCACGTATAGTGGAAGTCAATCCGGTATTTTCTATTGTCGAGAAAAATGGAATGAGCGAAGATATAACTTCGCTCTATGGTGAACTGAAGGCTTTGAATTGTGTTTTGCAGTTTGTTCGTTCGGGACGTGTAGCGATTACTACCAGCTGCTTTGAACGGGTGAATGAGTTTCTCGATGGACGGGAAGCTATGTATAACCAAAGTAAGAACCAATAAGAATAATGAGTGAAGAAAATAGAATAGGGACTTATCAGTTTGTGGCAGAACCGTTCCATGTTGACTTCAACGGACGTCTGACTATGGGGGTACTGGGAAATCATCTGCTGAATTGTGCAGGTTTTCACGCCAATGACCGTGGTTTTGGTATTGCAACGCTGAATGAGGACAATTATACATGGGTGCTTTCACGTCTGGCTATTGAGTTGGATGAAATGCCTTATCAGTATGAGAATTTCTCGGTTCAGACGTGGGTGGAAAATGTCTACCGTTTGTTTACGGACCGTAATTTTGCTATCCTCGATAAGGATGGAAAGAAGATTGGTTACGCCCGTTCCGTATGGGCAATGATTAATCTCAATACCCGCAAGCCGGCCGACTTGCTGACCTTGCACGGAGGAAGTATCGTAGACTATGTTTGTGATGAACCTTGCCCTATTGAAAAGCCTTCACGCATCAAAGTGACAAGCGATCAGCCGATAGCTACCCTGACGGCAAAATACAGTGATATAGATATTAACGGTCATGTGAACAGCATCCGTTACATCGAGCATATCCTTGATTTGTTCCCGATTGAGCTGTATAAGACCAAACGTATCCGTCGTTTTGAAATGGCGTATGTGGCGGAAAGCTATTTTGGTGATGAACTCTCTTTCTTCTGCGATGAAGTGAACGCAAGCGAGTTTCATGTAGAAGTGAAGAAGAATGGCAGCGAAGTTGTTTGCCGCTCGAAAGTGATATTTGAATAAATGTGAGAATATAAAATCAATTAATAACGGATGGCGTAAGTCATCAAAAACTAAAAACAAAAAGAAAATGGCACAGTTGAATTTTGGAGGTACTACTGAAACTGTAGTAATCCGTGACGAATTTCCATTGGAAAAAGCTCGTGAAGTATTGAAAAATGAAACAATCGCTGTAATCGGTTATGGCGTACAGGGTCCTGGACAGGCACTGAACTTGCGTGATAACGGTTTCAATGTAATCGTTGGTCAACGTGAAGGAAAAACATACGATAAAGCAGTAGCAGACGGATGGGTTCCGGGTGAAACTTTGTTCGGCATCGAAGAAGCTTGCGAGAAAGGTACTATTGTAATGTGTCTGTTGTCTGACGCAGCAGTAATGTCAGTATGGCCTACTATCAAGCCTTACCTGACTGCCGGAAAAGCTCTTTATTTCTCACACGGTTTTGCTATCACTTGGAACGACCGTACAGGTGTAGTTCCTCCTGCTGATATCGACGTTATCATGGTTGCTCCTAAAGGGTCGGGTACATCTTTGCGTACTATGTTCCTCGAAGGACGTGGCTTGAACTCTTCTTATGCTATCTATCAGGATGCTACAGGCAAGGCTTACGAAAGAACCATCGCACTGGGTATCGGTATCGGTTCTGGTTATCTGTTCGAAACAACTTTCCAACGTGAAGCTACTTCTGACTTGACAGGTGAACGTGGTTCATTGATGGGGGCTATCCAAGGTTTGTTGCTGGCACAGTACGAAGTATTGCGTGAAAACGGTCATACTCCTTCTGAAGCATTCAATGAAACAGTGGAAGAACTGACACAGTCGTTGATGCCGTTGTTCGCAAAGAACGGTATGGACTGGATGTACGCTAACTGCTCTACTACTGCTCAACGTGGTGCTCTCGATTGGATGGGCCCATTCCACGATGCTATCAAACCGGTAGTTGAAAAGTTGTATAACAGTGTGAAGACTGGTAACGAAGCACAGATTTCTATCGACAGTAATTCACAACCTGATTATCGTGAAAAATTGAACGAAGAACTCCGTCAATTACGCGAGAGCGAAATGTGGCAGACTGCTGTAACTGTTCGTAAACTTCGTCCGGAGAATAATTAAACTGGATAAATTATACAAGTTTTAAGAGGGGAGAGAGCAAATAGTTCTCTCCTTTTTTATTGGAAATACATTGTATAAAAGGAGGAGTGAATCCTTTAAATTGCTTTTTTTAGAAAAATATATCTATAATATGACTAAAATATGCAAGTTTATGTTTATATTTGCACCATCAAATAAAATAAACGAGAAGTATGATGTATTTTAACTTGCCCAAAAGAATGATTAACATTACTAAATTAGTATGTGTTATTGGTGTTGTTTCTGTTGCTTTCTCCAGCTGTTTGCAGAAAGATGTATATGATCCTGCTAATTCAGGAGATAAAGAAGAGGAGGTTACTTTAGATAACTATTTCGACTTTGCTACTACTAAAAATATTCAATTGAATATTGATTATGGAAAAGGAATGTCCTAGAGCTTATTTTGAAGTTTATGCTGAAAATCCGCTTTCTTATGTGGCAGAAGGCGGTCAGATTATAAAGAAAGCAGGGGTGTCACACATTGCAACCGGATTTACAGATATACAAGGACGTTATATCAAACCGGCTTCTTTCCCGACAGCTGTTTCAGAAGTTTATATTTATTCTCCGGATTTTGGTGTGCCGACTTTGTATAAAACTAAAGTTGTCGGTTCGGATGTCAGCGCAAAAATAACCTTCGAGAATGCTCTTGATGTTACTCCTGTGGATTCATCAACGAGAAGTGCACAAACAAGATCCTCTTTGAAATTTATTACAAATGTAATTCCGAATGTATTAGGAACTTGGAATGTAAATACTGGTAGACCTAACTATCTGGATGCTTCCAAAAAAATAAATGTGGACGCAACTCTCAAGAGTTATATAACGACATATTTTCCGGAAGGAAAGAATAATGTAGGAACTAATTTAGTCTCTGATGATGCTGATATTCTGATAAAAGAAGATGCGAATGTCGTTGTCAACTATTTCGGAGGAGATACAGGTGCGCAAAGTGTGTTTGCTTACTATTGTTATTCGGAAAATGCCAGTATTGATAAAATAAGACAAGCTGCAAAGCATGCATGTGTAATCTTCCCTAATGTACATAAAAGTAGTCTGGGTAATTATAGTGGGGTTGCGGTGAATTTGAAATATATTGATGAGACAGGCAGCTTTCCGGAAGAAGAACCGGAACGTATCCCAGCAGGTACAAAGATTGGTTTCCTAATTTGGAATGACGGTTGGAGAGGTGTTAAGGCTAATGGGAATATGTTCTACTCAACCAAATCTTTGAATAGTGACAAAATTTCTCACACTGCAATTTTTGCAGCAAAAAATAAAGCAGGTGATAGAGTGAATGTTATCACTATGGAAGACTGGAAAAACGGTGAAAATGACTATAATGATGTTGCTTTCGTTATCTCTTCTAATCCTATTGCTGCTATTGAAGTTCCGGATGTTCCTAATCCGGGTGATCGACAAGGAACAGAAAAGTATTCTGGAGTGCTTGGCTTTGAAGATAACTGGCCTGAACAAGGAGATTATGACTTGAATGATGTAGTCATGAAATATCAGTCAAGTGTTGATTATAATATAGATAATAAAGTTCTTAATATTATTGATAAGTTCACATTGGCTTGGACGGGAGCTAATTATAAAAACTCGTTTGCGTATGAGGTTCCTTTCGATTTGAGTAAAGCGTCCCAAGTAATAATCAATGGCGATGAAATTACTTCCTATTCAGGTAATGTGATAACATTATTCAAGGATGCTAAAGCTGAATTGGGAGTATCCAATGTGGATATGATTAATCAGAATATTCAAGAGAAGACATATACGGTATCCATACAATTTAATAACCCTACTCTTGATAAATCAGTGGTGGTAGCTCCTTATAACCCTTTTATAAAAGTATTCAACTCTGCCACAGAAGTCCATCTGACAGATCATAAGCCGACGACTGGTGCGAATAATCGTTTCCCTTCCGGAGCTGATATTTCTCGTGGTGATGTAGATGGTGCCTATTTCATTTGCAAAGATGGTTTTCCGTTTGCAATTCATGTAGATGCTCGTTTGGACGCTTCTATTTTGAATTTAGATCTTAAAAAGGAGAATCAGCGCATTGATAAAACATATCCTAAATTTGCAGAATGGGCAAAAACGCGCGATCCGCAAATAAAATGGTGGAAATAGTTGGAGTGCATTGGAATAATCGACTATCTTTGAGGGTGAAAAATTAAGAATAGTACTGATGTAAAATATTGTTTGTTTTGTTTGTGTTAAAAAAAGTGTGGTTTCGGGAGAAAGTGTGCTTTGTTAAAAGGAGGATTAAGTATTTAATCCTCCTTTTTAATGAATAACATCAACCTTTTATAGAAAGGATGCTTGGCAAGGGTGGAGGTATCTCCTAATATAACAAGTTTCATTCGTGCCCGCGTAATCGCTACATTCATTCTTCGCAAGTCATTTAGAAACCCGATTTGTCCGTCCTCGTTGGCACGTACGAGACTGATGAAAATAACGTCTCGCTCCTGTCCCTGAAAGCCGTCTACCGTATTCACGGTGATGAGGCTGCGGAAAGGGCGTAAAAAGCTGCTTCCTTTTATTTTTCCTCTCAAATATTGCACTTGTGCCTTGTATGGCGAAATCAGACCGAAATCAATTCTTTCATCCAGTATTCGCTCTTTGCCGATACGTTCGATGTAAGTTTCCAGTTCTTGCAGTAGTAGGTTGGCTTCCTGCTTATTGATGCGTCCGAAGCTTTCTCCTACAAAATCTTCGTGAAAGTCCATCTCTGAAGTATCGATCCAGTTCATGGGAGTGTCGAAATCAAGAATCCCCCGATAGCGTACTTCCGGAGCAGCTTCCAGTTCTCCGTGATAAAACCAGTCGGAGGGAAACTGCATGATGGTTTCATGCATTCTGTACTGTACTTTTAATAGAGAGACCGCGGAAGGTTTTTGTTGAACGACTTTTTCCATTAATGTATGATCCAATCCTCCACGGGAAGCTTCTATACATTTGATAGTCGGCGGAAGCTGACAATGATCTCCTGCAAGGATGACCCGGTCTGCTTTGCGGATAGCGATCCAGCAGGCAGCTTCGAGGGCTTGTGCAGCTTCGTCGATGAATAAAGTCGAAAAACGACGTCCGTTGAGCAGGCGGTGGTTGCTGCTGACTAGGGTAGAAGCAATCACACGGGCACTGTCGAAAAGATCGGCATTGATTTGTATTTCCAACTCCGTGGCACGGTCGCGGAGACGACTCATGCGATTACGCATTCCTTCCCGTTCAGAATAACTACCCCGGCGCATCCGGCTACCCATTTCGCGGATAGATTTACGGATTCCCCAAAGCTCCGGATAGGCAGGATGACTTTCAAACCGGCGTTCGTAGGTGGATGAAAGCATTTTGTCGTTGACTCGGGTCGGATTTCCAATGCGGAGCACGGGTACTCCCCGGTCTACCAGTTTCTCACAAATCCAGTCGACAGCCGTGTTGCTTTGTGCACAGACAAGCACTTGTGGTTCCCGGTGTAACGTTTCGTAAATCGCTTCGACAAGAGTCGTTGTCTTTCCGGTTCCCGGAGGACCGTGAACAATAGATACGTCACGCGTACATAGCACCTTGTTGACTGCTGTTTCCTGTGTACTGTTCAGCCATGGAAAGCGGACAGGATATAATTCGCGGAATCCCGGTTTTTGGGTACCCAACAAAATGTCGCGCAGTTCCGCCAGGCGGTTGTCTTTGGCGCGTATCGTGTCTTCCAGTGCCTCGAACATGGCCCGGTACGATGTTTCGTCAAAATAAAGTTGTACCCCCAGTATACCGTCAGTTTGCAGTTCCGCTAAAGCTCCCGCTCCGGGGAGTACAACGACCATTCGTTCTTCGTCGGCAAAGCTGACGGTAGCGATGAAATCCATATACTTCACTTTTCCTTCGAATGACTGGTGGAAAAAGCAAACAGGACGGCCGAACTCAAAGGAATGCTCTATTTCTTTATTTTCGGTCCGTGTAATATCTATTACAAGCTGATTCAGCGAATTGTAGTAACTTCGGCCAAGAGAGACAGGATACCAGCAGAGACCGCGCTTCACTTTACGGGCAACGCCCATTGTTTCGGTCTGCCGCTTAAATTCTTCCTTCTCATATTCATACTCCATCCGCAGGAGGAGTTGCTGCTGCTGAAGGTCTATAATGGGACTTTTCGGATTATTACTCATAATAGGCGCAAAGGTAACAAATCTTCGTTCCGGGTAGAAAAAATATTTCATTTTGTTAAACATTACTCGAACGTCGTTCGTTATTTTAATAGATAGACTAAAAAAACAAAAAGCAATATGGTATATGATGTGACTATGTTAGAAGCTTTCTACGCTGCTTATAAAGGAAAGGTAGAACACGTACGGGCTATACTGAAACGCCCTTTGACGTTGGCCGAGAAGATTTTGTATGCTCATCTGTATGATGTAGCCGATTTGAAAGATTACAAACGGGGGGAGGATTATGTGAATTTCCGTCCCGACCGTGTGGCTATGCAGGATGCAACTGCGCAGATGGCATTGCTTCAATTTATGAATGCAGGTAAGGATCAGGTGGCTGTGCCTTCAACAGTGCATTGCGATCACTTGATACAGGCGTATAAAGGTGCAAAGGCGGATATTGCTACGGCAAGACTAACCAATGAAGAAGTATACGACTTCCTCCGTGATGTATCTTCCCGTTATGGTATCGGCTTCTGGAAACCGGGAGCAGGAATTATCCATCAGGTAGTGCTCGAAAACTATGCTTTCCCCGGCGGTATGATGGTGGGAACAGACTCTCATACGCCTAATGCAGGCGGACTGGGCATGGTGGCTATCGGTGTTGGTGGTGCGGATGCCGTGGATGTGATGACAGGAATGGAATGGGAGCTGAAAATGCCGAAGATTATCGGTGTCCGTCTGACCGGAAAACTAAGCGGTTGGACCTCTCCGAAAGACGTGATTCTGAAACTGGCCGGCATCCTTACCGTAAAAGGAGGAACGAATGCTATTATCGAATATTTTGGTCCCGGAACCGAATCCCTTTCTGCTACCGGGAAAGCTACCATTTGCAATATGGGTGCCGAAGTTGGAGCTACTACCTCTTTATTCCCGTTTGACGGACGCATGGCTACTTATTTGAGAGCTACCGGAAGAGATTGTGTAGTCGATTGGGCTGAATCTGTTGGTGCAGACCTTCGTGCAGACGACATTGTGACCGACGAACCATCCAACTATTACGACCGTGTGATTGAAATTGACTTGTCAGAACTCGAACCTTATATAAACGGGCCGTTTACACCGGATGCCGCTACTCCCATCTCTGAATTTGCAGAAAAAGTGTTATTGAACGGCTACCCCCGTAAAATGGAGGTAGGCTTGATAGGTTCATGTACCAATTCTTCTTATCAGGATTTGAGCCGTGCAGCTTCTTTGGCAAAGCAGGTGACAGAAAAGAATTTGAGCGTTGCTTCTCCGCTGATCGTCAATCCGGGTTCGGAGCAAATCCGGGCTACTGCCGAAAGAGACGGTATGATTGAGGCTTTTGAACGGCTGGGAGCCACGATTATGGCAAATGCTTGTGGACCTTGTATCGGTCAGTGGAAACGTCAGACGGACGATCCGACACGAAAAAACTCAATCGTCACCTCTTTCAATCGTAATTTTGCCAAACGCGCTGACGGTAATCCCAACACATACGCGTTTGTAGCTTCTCCGGAACTAACGATGGCGTTAACAATAGCCGGTGATCTCTGTTTCAACCCGTTGAAAGACAGACTGGTGAATCATAACGGAGAAAAAGTGAAACTCTCCGAGCCTGTAGGAGATGAACTCCCTTTGAAAGGTTTTGAACAGGGAAATGAAGGGTATATTGCCCCGCACGGAGCAAAAACGGAAATCAGGGTAAAACCGGATTCCCAACGTCTCCAGCTTCTGACTCCTTTCCCGGCATGGGACGGACAAGACTTGCTGAACATGCCTTTATTGATTAAAGCACAGGGAAAATGTACTACCGACCATATCTCTATGGCAGGTCCGTGGCTCCGTTTCCGGGGACATTTGGAGAATATTTCCGACAATATGCTGATGGGAGCTGTCAATGCTTTCAATGGTGAAACGAACCGTGTTTGGAATCGTTCGACAAATACTTATGGAACAGTTTCCGGTACGGCAAAGATGTATAAATCCGAAGGTATTCCGTCTATTGTTGTTGCCGAAGAGAATTATGGAGAAGGTTCCAGCCGTGAACATGCAGCCATGGAACCACGCTTCCTCAATGTACGTGTCATTTTGGCTAAGAGTTTTGCCCGTATCCACGAAACAAATCTGAAAAAACAAGGAATGCTTGCTCTTACTTTTGTAGATAAAGTAGACTATGACAAGATTCGGGAACACGATCTTTTGTCCGTATCAGGCTTAGTCCATTTCGCACCGGGGCGCAATCTGACGATTATTCTTCATCACGAAGACGGAACGAAAGAAAGTTTTGAAGTGCAACATACCTATAATGAACAGCAGATAGCTTGGTTCCGTGCCGGTTCTGCCTTAAATACAAGATAAAAAATGAGCAAAATAACCATGCAAACAGATGGTACGCTGTTGGTACCCGATGTGCCTACCGTACCTTATATTACCGGCGATGGAGTAGGAGCCGAAGTAACTCCTGCCATGCAAGCCGTAGTGGACGCAGCTATCCGGAAAGCATACGGCGGCAAACGTCGGATCGAATGGAAAGAAGTGTTGGCGGGAGAACGTGCCTTCAACGCGACTGGTTCCTGGTTGCCGGATGAAACAATGGAAACCTTTCAGGAATACCTGGTAGGAATCAAAGGTCCGTTGACAACTCCTGTCGGAGGTGGAATCCGTTCGTTGAACGTAGCACTGCGTCAGACACTTGATTTATACGTCTGTCTTCGTCCGGTTCGTTGGTATCAGGGAGTACAGTCGCCTGTCAAATCACCGGAGAAAGTGAATATGTGTGTGTTCCGTGAAAATACGGAAGATATTTATGCAGGTATCGAATGGGAAGCCGGAACTCCGGAAGCTGAAAAGTTCTATCAATTCTTGAAAGACGAAATGGGCGTGACAAAAGTCCGTTTCCCGGAAACCTCTTCTTTCGGTGTGAAACCTGTATCACGTGAGGGCACGGAGCGTCTTGTACGTGCTGCCTGCCAGTATGCGCTCGACCATCATTTGCCTTCCGTAACACTGGTGCATAAAGGGAATATCATGAAGTTTACCGAAGGTGGTTTCAAAAAATGGGGCTACGAACTGGCGCAACGTGAATTTGGCGATGCTTTGGCAGATGGCAGACTGGTGATAAAAGATTGCATTGCAGATGCTTTCTTACAAAATACACTCCTGATTCCCGAAGAATATTCCGTAATAGCCACCTTAAACCTCAATGGAGACTACGTTTCCGACCAACTGGCGGCCATGGTAGGCGGTATCGGCATCGCTCCGGGAGCAAACATCAACTACCAGACAGGTCATGCCATCTTTGAAGCGACTCACGGAACAGCCCCCAATATTGCGGGAAAAGATGTGGTGAACCCTTGTTCTATTATCCTTTCGGCAGTAATGATGCTCGAATATTTTGACTGGAAAGAAGCGGCTGCTCTGATAGAGAAAGCCTTGGAACAAAGCTTCTTGGACGCTCGTGCTACACACGATTTAGCCCGTTTTATGCCGAATGGAACCTCCCTCTCTACTTCCGCTTTCACTCGTGAGATCGTGGAAAGAATTGAAAAACAAAAGTAACGAATAAAAAACGAAGAAAGATGAAAAAAGAGTACTTGATTTACAAGCTTTCCGAGGAAATGAAGGAAGCTACCCGGATTGATACAGAATTGTTCTCCAAGTTTGATGTGAAGCGCGGATTGCGTAATGAAGACGGCACAGGTGTATTGGTAGGTTTAACCAGAATCGGTAATGTAGTAGGATATGAACGTGTTCCGGGGGGGGGACTGAAACCCATACCGGGAAAACTGTTCTATCGCGGTTATGATGTAGAAGATATTTCTCACGCTATAATCAAAGAGAAACGCTTTGGCTTCGAAGAAGTGGCTTACCTATTGCTTTCCGGACGTCTGCCGGATAAAGAAGAATTGCTTTCTTTCCGTGAGTTGATTAATGACAATATGCCGTTGGAACAGAAAACGAAAATGAACATCATCGAGTTGGAAGGAAACAACATCATGAATATTCTTTCACGCAGCGTATTGGAAATGTATCGTTTTGACGCAAATGCGGATGATACCTCCCGGGATAACCTGATGCGTCAGAGTATTGAACTGATTTCAAAGTTCCCCACTATCATCGCTTATGCTTATAATATGCTTCGTCATGCTACTTTCGGACGTTCTCTGCATATCCGCCATCCGCAGGAAAAGCTCTCTATTGCCGAGAATTTCCTGTATATGCTGAAAAAAGACTATACCGAACTGGATGCACGTACCCTCGATTTGTTATTGATTCTTCAGGCAGAGCACGGTGGTGGTAATAACTCCACTTTCACCGTTCGCGTTACTTCTTCTACCGGAACAGATACTTATTCGGCCATCGCCGCAGGTATCGGTTCGCTGAAAGGCCCGCTTCACGGAGGTGCCAATATTCAGGTTGCTGACATGTTCCAGCACCTGAAGGAAAATATCAAAGACTGGACAAGTGTAGATGAGATAGACACTTACTACACCCGAATGTTGAACAAAGAAGTGTATAACAAAACCGGATTGATCTATGGTATCGGACATGCCGTTTATACCATCTCCGACCCTCGTGCTCTTCTATTGAAAGAACTGGCTCGCGACCTTGCCCGTGAAAAAGGCAGAGAAAGCGAATTTGCTTTCCTCGAACTGTTGGAAGAACGTGCCATCGCTACTTTCGGACGGGTTAAAAACAACGGAAAGACAGTGTCCAGCAATATCGATTTCTATTCGGGCTTCGTGTATGAAATGATCGGTTTGCCGCAGGAAATCTTCACTCCACTGTTTGCCATGGCACGTATCGTAGGCTGGTGTGCACACCGCAATGAAGAATTGACCTTCGACGGTAAACGGATTATCCGCCCGGCTTATAAAAATGTACTTGATGATTTGGCTTATATCCCAATTAAGAAACGCTGATAAGAATCAATCCTTTTATTAAATAGATAAGTAATCCCGGATGTGTGCCTGATCATTTCAGAAGCGCATCCGGGAAATTTTATATTTTCTCCTTTTTTATGTTCGTAAAAGAATGTACTTCAGATTCTTTCTATTTTTTGTATCGTCGTTTATCTCATTTTTGTTATTTTTGCGTGTTACAAAATAGATCGGTATGAGTATAGATACTTTTAATCTGTTTCTGGGGGTGATGAGCCTGATTGCTTTGTTTGTTTTTATCGCCCTTTACTTTGTGAAAGCCGGATATGGTATTTTCCGCACAGCATCGTGGGGAGTAGCTATCTCCAATAAGCTAGCCTGGATATTGATGGAAGCTCCGGTTTTTGTGGTGATGTGCGTGATGTGGATCTATTCCGAACGTCGGTTTGAACCGGTGATTTTCACTTTCTTCCTCTTCTTTCAAATTCACTATTTTCAGCGTGCTTTCATCTTCCCTTTGCTATTGAAAGGGAAAAGTAAGATGCCACTGGCAATCATGTCGATGGGAGTTCTTTTTAATTTGCTGAATGGTTATATGCAAGGGAAATGGATTTTCTATCTTGCTCCCGAAACGATGTATCAAGCCGGCTGGTTCACTTCACCGTGGTTTATTTTCGGCACACTGCTCTTTTTCGCAGGTATGCTGTTGAACTGGCAGTCGGATTATATCATCCGTCATTTGCGCAAACCGGGAGACACCCGGCATTATCTGCCTCAAAAAGGAATGTACCGTTATGTCACTTCCGCCAACTATTTCGGTGAGATAGTAGAATGGGCAGGTTGGGCGATACTCACTTGTTCACTTTCCGGTCTGGTCTTCCTTTGGTGGACGATTGCTAACCTTGTTCCCCGTGCCAACGCTATTTGGTGCCGTTACCGGGAAGAATTCGGAGACGCAGTGGGAGAACGGAAACGAGTGTTCCCTTTCCTTTATTAGGGGCGCTTTTTATCATGACTTACGTATGACTTAAATAAAATATCAACTACTATGGAATCTAAACTTTTTAGCCCGGTCACCTTTGGCCCTTTGACGCTGCGGAATCGAACGATCCGTTCGGCAGCTTTTGAGAGCATGTGTCCGGAGAATACTCCCACGCAAATGTTGCTGGATTACCATCGGTCGGTAGCTGCGGGGGGAGTGGGTATGACAACAGTGGCTTATGCTGCCGTGACACAAAGCGGACTTTCTTTCGACCGTCAGTTGTGGTTGCGTCCGTCCATTATTCCCCGTTTACACGAATTGACAAAAGCCGTGCACGATGAAGGTGCCGCAGTAGGTATACAAATCGGGCATTGTGGAAATATGTCCCATAAAAATATATGTGGTGTCACTCCTATATCCGCATCTTCAGGCTTCAACCTCTATTCTCCTACGTTTGTGCGTGGAATGGAAAAAGAGGAGCTTCCGGAAATGGCGAAAGCGTATGGAAATGCAGTCAATCTGGCGAGGAAAGCCGGGTTTGACGCCGTTGAAGTACATGCGGGGCACGGCTATTTGATTAGTCAATTCCTGTCTCCCTACACCAATCATCGGAAAGATGAATACGGCGGTTCGCTCGAAAACCGGATGCGTTTTATGGATATGGTGATGGAAGAAGTGATGAAAGCGGCGGGCAATGATATGGCAGTTTTCGTAAAAATGAATATGCGCGACGGCTTCAAAGGAGGAATGGAGATAGACGAATCCATACAAGTGGCCAAACGTCTGTTGGAACTTGGCGCTCATGGATTGGTGTTGAGTGGTGGTTTTGTCAGCAAAGCGCCGATGTATGTGATGAGAGGTGCCATGCCGATTCGTTCGATGTCTTACTATATGAATTGTTGGTGGCTGAAATACGGAGTCCGTATGTTTGGCAAATGGATGATCCCCTCTGTACCCTTCAAAGAGGCCTATTTCCTTGAAGATGCACTGAAATTCCGTGCGGCTCTTCCGGATGCGCCGTTGATTTATGTCGGTGGTCTTGTTTCCCGTCAGAAAATAGATGAAGTGCTCGATTCCGGTTTTGATGCCGTGCAGATGGCGAGAGCATTACTGAACGAACCGGGATTCGTGAACCGGATGAAACAGGAGCAACAAGCACGCTGCAACTGTGGACACAGTAATTATTGCATAGGACGTATGTATACGATAGAAATGGCTTGTCATCAACATTTGAAAGAACAATTACCTTCCTCTTTACAAAAGGAAATTGATAAACTGGAGAAAAAATGAGTGAAATGAAATGGGCAATCATCACCGGTGCGGACGGAGGAATGGGAACAGAAATAACACGTGCCGTAGCCAAAGCCGGTTATCGAATCATTATGGCTTGTTATCATCCGAAGAAAGCGGAGGTTGTTCGTGAATGTTTGAGCAAGGAAACCGGAAACCCGGATTTGGAGGTTATGGCTATTGACTTATCTTCCATGCAATCCGTAGTTGCTTTTGCCAGTCAGATCTTAGAAAGGAATCTTCCCATCTCTTTGTTGATGAATAATGCCGGAACGATGGAGACAGGTTTTCATACTACTTCCGAAGGATTCGAACGAACGGTAAGTGTGAACTACATGGGACCTTATCTGCTTACCCGGAAATTAATTCCGCTGATGGTGCGTGGAGCGCGTATCGTAAATATGGTTTCCTGTACATACGCAATCGGCAAGCTCGACTTCCCGGATTTCTTTCATAGAGGGAAAACGGGAACGTTTTGGCGGATTCCTGTTTACAGTAACACGAAGTTGGCTTTATTATTGTTTACTTTCGAGCTTTCCGAGCAACTTCGAGAGAAGGGGATTACCGTCAATGCTGCCGATCCGGGAATTGTTTCTACTGATATCATCACTATGCACAAGTGGTTCGATCCGTTAACGGATATTTTTTTCCGTCCTTTTATCCGTAAACCCAAGAAAGGGGCTTCTACGGCAATCGGTTTACTGTTGGACGAAAAGGAAGCCGGTGTGACAGGACAACTGTATGTCAATAACCACCGGAAAAACTTGTCTGATAAATACACGAATCATGTGCAAAAAGAGCAGTTGTGGGAGGTAACGGAACGTGCGTTGGCGAGTTGGCTGAAGTAGGTTTTCTTTTCTTTTTTTATTTAAATTATCCAGTATTTACTTATATATAGGTATTGTACATATCTATATATCTCATTTTTGTTGTCTTATTTTTACCAATAGATAGGGATTGTTTGGCATCCCTCTTTCTGCTTACCTTTGCATCGCTTTTAGAGCAATGAAAAGGTATAAAGTAAAAAGGTAAAAAGGAGATGAGCAATAAATATTTTTTGGTTTTTCTGGCATTCTTGTTTTCCGTATCCGTATATTCACAACATGGGCGTCACCGTAGTAGTTTAATTTCGGGCAGAGTGATGTCTACAGAGAAAGAAGTGGTGGATTTTGCGACAGTTTATCTGAAAGGAACCAACCAAGGATGCTATACAGATGAAAAAGGTATATATCATTTGAAAACTACAGCAGGTGAATATACACTTGTCGTTTCGGCTATCGGTTATCAAACGGTAGAAAAGAAAGTTAAATTAGCCAAGGGAGAAAGAATAAAAGTAAACGTCACTATCGCACCGGCGGTAAAAGAACTGGGAGAGGTGCTGGTCACGACATCCGGAGTCGGTCGTGTGAATCAATCTGCTTTTAATGCGGTAGCCATTGATGCGAAGAAATTGCATAACAGTACGCAGACTTTGGCGGGTGCACTGACTAAAGTGCCCGGTGTAAAACTCCGCGAATCAGGTGGAGTGGGATCGGATATGCAATTGTATATCGATGGCTTTAGCGGGAAACATGTGAAAATCTTCATTGACGGCATACCACAGGAGGGAGCCGGTGCCGCATTCGATTTGAACAATGTTCCTATTAATTTTGCCGACCGTATAGAAGTCTATAAAGGAGTGGTTCCTGTAGGATTCGGAACCGATGCTATTGGGGGAGTGGTTAATATTGTCACCAACAAGCAACCCGGAAAGTGGTTTATGGACGCTTCCTATTCTTACGGGTCATTTAATACTCATAAATCATACGTGCGCTTCGGACAAACGTTCAAGAATGGTTTTATGTATGAGGTCAATGCTTTTCAAAACTTTTCGGATAATGATTATTATGTAGACACTTACGTACGCGAATTTGAGATTAAAGAAGATGGAAGCGTACGTTTTCCGCCACTTGATAAAAATAAGATTTATCATCTGAAACGTTTTAATGACCAGTATCATAATGAAGCCGTGATTGGAAAAATCGGCCTGGTAGGAAAGAAATGGGCAGACCGTTTGGCGTTGAGTTTCAATTATTCCCATTTCTATAAAGAGATACAAACAGGCGTTTATCAAGATGTCGTGTTCGGTGAAAAATTCCGCAAAGGACATTCGTTGGTCCCTTCTTTAGAATATTACAAAAAGAACTTATTGGTGAAAAACCTGGATCTGCTGTTGACTGCCAATTACAATCATAATATCACCAACAATGTCGATACCGCTTCGCGGGCTTACAACTGGCGTGGAGATTTTTATGAAAAAGGTAGCCGGGGAGAACAGTCTTACCAGAACAGTGAATCTAAAAATAGAAACTGGAATGGGACGCTGAAGATGAATTATCATATCGGACAGGCGCATACGTTTACTTTCAGTCATGTAATCAGTGATTTTGAACGTACGAGCCGTTCTACCATCGGTGCTTCTTCCAAATTCACGGACTTTTCTATTCCTAAAATCACTCGTAAAAACGTCAGCGGGCTTTCTTACCGTCTGATGCCGTCGGACAGATGGAATGTGTCGGCATTTGCCAAATATTATCGGCAATACAACAAGGGACCGGTATCGCAGAATACGGATGGAATAGGCAATTATATCAATCTGTCCAATACGGCAAGCGCTCTTGGATATGGAGCGGCAGGTACCTATTTTATATGGAAAGATCTTCAGGTGAAACTTTCGTACGAAAAGGCTTTCCGCCTGCCGACCACGGACGAACTCTTTGGAGATGAAGACCTTGAAGCTGGCAAAATGAATCTGAAACCGGAGAAAAGTGATAATGTCAATTTGAGTTTTAGCTATAATCATCAGTTTGGCAAGCATGGATTGTATGCCGAGGCCGGTTTGATATATCGGGATACGAAAGATTATATAAAAAGAGGACTGGACGTATTGGGAGGAACAAGCTACGGATATTATGAGAACCACGGTCACGTAAGGACCAAAGGGTATAATTTGTCATTGCTTTATAGCTTCTCGCATTGGTTTGATATAGGAGGAACATTCAATAGCATCGATACTCGTGATTACGAAAAGTTTCTGGCGGGTTCCTCTTTGCAGGAAAGCATGCACTATAAAGTGCGTATGCCGAATCTGCCCTATCGTTATGCTAATATCAATGCAAATTTTTATTGGAATGACCTGTTTGTCAAAGGAAATGTGTTGAGCATCGGCTATGATAGCTACTGGCAGCACGATTTTCCTCTTTATTGGGAAAATCTCGGAGATAAAGATTCAAAGAATATGGTGCCGGAACAGTTTTCTCATAATCTGTCTTTGTCCTACACCATGAAGAATGGACGTTATAATGTATCCTTTGAATGTCGGAATTTCACCGATGCCCAACTGTTTGACAATTTTAGCCTGCAAAAAGCGGGGCGCGCATTCTATGGAAAGTTCAGAGTGTTTTTCGGTAAATAATAAGAGTAAGTTTTTAGTATCAATCAATAATAAAGAATATATGAAGAAGTTTTTATTACAGGCTTTTGCCGTAGCTTTTTGTTTGAGTAGCGGTGTGTTTGTGGCATCTTGCGACGATGATAATAATCCGGTGGATAACCCGCCGATTGATGGAGAAACGGCTTATGTGGTGGCTTCCACAACTGGTGAAGCAAGTTATTTGGTAGTAGCCAATTCTTTGGATGAAGGAACAGTGTCGACTCAAGGGAATGGAACCGAAGTGATTGGCGGTACCTATTGGGTATATAAAGGATTGGATTATGTGTTTGCTTTAGTTTATAATAAAGGTGGCGCAGGTACAGGAGCTTCCTATTATCTGGGGGCAGATGGTAAAATGAAAGAAAAGTACACATACACTTATAATCGTATCACGTCATACGGTACTTGGGGGGATAAAGTAGTGACTGTTTCCACCGGGGACTCGAAAATAACGGATGAGGATCAGAATGTGGCTCAAGCATTGTTGTTCAACTATCTGGATGCAACCGATGGTAGCCAGGAAGAGGGTACCTTGCTTGCCGAAAATTACTTGGGTAATGGTGAAAAAGTTTCATGGGCAGGTCTGGTTGAAGCTAACAATAAGATTTATACATCTGTCATCCCAATGGGAATGAGTAAGTACGGTATTAAAAAATGGCCGGAAGCTGTGACAGATCAGGAACTTGTGACTAAGACTGACGGTGGTAGCGGCAGCGGTGCATATACAGCCGGTGTTATTCCTTCTACACAATACCCGGATAATGCTTACGTGGCAATTTATAGTGGCACGAACTTCAATGAGACTCCGGTGATTGCCAAGACTGATAAAATAGGCTATGCATGTGGTCGTATGCGTTCACAATATTATCAGACCATTTGGGCCGCTGATAATGGTGACGTCTATGTGTTCTCTCCCGGATATGGACGTACGGCAGTTTCATCTTCAGATTTGAAGAAGGTAACAGGACAGAAGCCTTCGGGCGCAATGCGTATCAAAGCAGGCGCAACAGATTTCGATCCGGATTACTATGTGAACTTTGAAGAGATAGGCACTAAACATCCTATTTTCCGTTGCTGGCACATCTCTGAAGATTACTTCCTGCTTCAATTGTATAAAAAGGGAGCGGAAGATATGATTAATGGCGGTACAAGTGCAGATGTCAGCGAATTAGCTGTTTTCAAGGCGGAAGATCAGACGATTATGCCTGTTACAGGTCTGCCGGCTGACGGAAAGTTTGGTGGCGAGCCTTATGGAGAAAAAGGGTATGCTTATATGGCTGTCACTGTGACTACGGGCGAGAAACCGGCCTTCTATAAAATAGACGCAAAAACAGGCAAGGCAGTCAAAGGTTTAACGGTAGAAGCTGACGCTATCACTACGGTAGGTAAGATGGAATATCTTTCAAAATAATACAGTCGGTTAAATAGAGAATCTTTTGTATATAAAAGCCTGCCGAGCGGAAAGCTTTGCAGGCTTTTTCAAGAAATAGGATTGAAAACATGAAAAAAATATTCAGAAAGATACATTTGTGGCTTTCCGTCCCTTTCGGACTGATAATAACTCTTGTCTGCTTCTCCGGTGCCATGCTGGTATTTGAAAATGAGGTGAATGAGTGGTTTCGACGCGATCTTTACTACGTAGAAACGGTAAAGGAGTCTCCTCTTCCTATGGATAAGTTGCTTGAAAAAGTGGCGACGACATTGCCTGACAGTGTATCGGTGACCGGTGTCAGCATATCTTCTGATCCCGGACGTGCGTATCAGGTTAGTCTTTCCAAACCACGTCGTGCATCTTTGTATGTAGACCAGTATACGGGCGAAGTAAAAGGAAAAAGCGAGCGTAGCGGCTTTTTTATGTTTATGTTCCGAATGCATCGCTGGCTGCTGGATAGTATGAATCCGGGAAATGAAGGGATCTTTTGGGGTAAAATGATTGTAGGTGTCAGTACACTTTTACTTGTTTTTGTACTGATTTCGGGAATTGTCATTTGGTGGCCGCGTACACGTAAAGCATTGAAAAATAGCCTGAAAATAACAGCAACAAAAGGTTGGAAACGGTTTTGGTATGACTTGCATGTGGCAGGTGGAATGTATGCTCTGATCTTTCTACTGGCTATGGCACTGACGGGATTGACCTGGTCTTTTCCGTGGTATCGGACGGCTTTCTATAAGGTCTTCGGGGTGGAAGTACAGCAACGTGCCGCCCAAGGACATGAACAGAAAAGTGATGCTCAAAAGAGGGATACCAAACTGGCAGCCCATCGGGAAAAGAAAAGAGAAGGAAATGAGGTTCGAAAGGGTGAAAGAGGCGGACGTCCGGAAAACAATCACAGTGATATGTACTCGGTAACTTCACCATTCGTTTATTGGCAGGAGATTTATGATAAACTAAGACGTCAGAATCCGGAGTATAAGCAAATCAGTATTTCTTCTGGTACGGCAAGCGTGTCTTTCAACCGTTTCGGGAATCAGCGGGCATCTGACCGTTATTCTTTCAATACGGATAATGGTGAATTTACAGAAACAAGTCTTTATCAACATCAAGACAAGTCGGGAAAGATTCGTGGTTGGATTTATTCTGTGCATGTTGGTAACTGGGGAGGAATGTTTACTCGCATACTTACCTTTATTGCTGCCTTATTGGGGGCTGCACTACCACTGACTGGATATTATTTATGGATAAAAAGACTCATAAAGGTACGGAAATGAATGAAATTTTTTCCTACTATAAAGTTGAAAAACATAAAAACATCTGCCACCTGCAACGAAACGCGTGTAATGCACTAGTTAATAGATAGTTGTAACGTTGCAGATACCTGTGGCAGATAGGTTGCAGATAAAGTATCTGCAACACGTTATATAATCAAAGAAAAAGCCTTGATTCCTTTGTGCAAAGCTATGGGATAATTGGGGTGACTCTATGGAGAAATTGTGGTCTCTACGGGGAAACGACAGTATCCTTACGTAGAAACTGTAGTGTCCCGCCTTAGAAACTCTCGTTTCCTGCCGTGGAAATTGTAATTTCTAATGCCGGAAACGACAGTTCCCCGCCTGGAAACGGGAAGTTAATGTATACAATAAACTTTTGTACCCATAGAGAATTGGCTTTGCAAGGCTTATACTGTGTGGCAGATACTTTGATCTGCAACCTATCTGCAACAGTATCTGCAACGTTATAACTATCTATTAACTAGTGAATTACACGCGTTTGGTTGCAGGTGGCAGATGTTTTTATGTTTTTCAACTTTATAGTAGGAGGATTACGCATCAAAATTAGGGTCGCAACCGTAAGTCATAAAACAAATTCACCTCTGTGTCCTCCGTGTCCTCTGTGGTGAAAAGAAGCATTGAATAAATGAAAGAAGAGCGGTGAATGATAAGGAAATCTCCCGTTCATCCACCGCTCTTTATCTTATCTTATATACTGATATAAGCTGAACTCCTAAAAATAAAAAGATTAGATTGAAAGCTCTTTCAATACAGTGACAAGATCTCTCTTGATTGGTTTGTCATTCTTAATAGCCTTACTGAACGGTACGTAAACGATTTCATCATGTTCGATTCCGATCATTACGTTACGTTGATCTTCCATAATAGCATCGATAGCAGCAGCACCGAGGCGGCTTGCCAGGATACGGTCGTGGGCAGTCGGGCTACCACCACGTTGCAAGTGACCTAAGATCGTCACACGTACATCGTATTGCGGGTATTCGTTTTTCACACGTTCGGCATAATGCATGGCTCCTCCGGTCAGTTCGCTTTCGGCTACCAATACAATACTACTGTTTTTTGATTTACGGAATCCGTTCTTGATAAACTCTTCCAGTTGGTCGACTTCCGTACTGAATTCCGGAATAATAGCAGCTTCCGCTCCCGAAGCGATGGCTCCGTTCAGTGCAAGGAAACCGGCATCACGTCCCATCACTTCAACAAAAAACAAACGTTCGTGTGAAGTGGCCGTGTCGCGAATCTTATCCACAGCGTCCAATATCGTATTTAATGCAGTGTCATATCCGATGGTAGTGTCTGTACCGTAAAGGTCATTATCAATAGTTCCCGGCAGTCCGATACACGGAACATCAAATTCCTGTGCAAAGATGCGTGCACCTGTCAGTGAACCGTCTCCACCAATGATAACCAAGGCATCAATGCCTTCTTTTTTCATATTATCATAAGCCAACTGGCGACCTTCCGGAGTCGTGAACTCTTTACAACGGGCTGTTTTCAGGATAGTACCACCCAACTGGATGATATTACTCACATTCTGACTCTTAAATTCTTTGATTTCACCTGTGACCAGACCTTTATAGCCTCTGTATATACCTTTGACTTGCAATCCATTGTAGATAGCTGCACGTGTCACTGCACGTATAGCAGCGTTCATTCCCGGAGCATCACCTCCGGAGGTCAAAATTCCGATACACTTAACTGTTCCCATATAACAATCTCTCATTAATTAGTTTGACGCGGCAAATGTACAATAAAAAGTTGAAAGCAGTGGTTATGAAGTTTTTTTTCGTATGAAGAAAACATTAAAAATGTTCAAATAGCCCTTTCTTGCTTTCTTTTTATTCATTCGTGTTACTTTGCCGTTTTTTCTTATGTTGCTTTGCTATTATTCTTTATATGAATAAAGCAATTATTCTTTGATAAGCGTCCGAATGTGATTGTAAATCTTCTCCATCAACCATTTCGGAGTAGAAGTCGCCCCACATACACCAATCGATTTTACGTTTTGAAGAAGAGAAGGATCGATTTCTTTCTCGTTATCTATCAAATGCGAATTAGCGTTCACCTTCAAACATTCTTCAAACAGCATCTTTCCGTTCGAACTCTTTTTGCCACTGACGAAGAAGATCAAATCGTGTGTAGCCGCAAACTCCCGGAGCTTAGGCATACGGTTGGCAACCTGACGGCAGATCGTATCATAATATTCGAAAGTCGCCTCCGGTGAAATATGTTGTTTGAAGTATTCTACGATTTCCTGAAATTCGTCCAGTGACTTGGTTGTCTGTGAGAAAAGGCGGATACTTTTATTTAAATCCAGCTTTTTGGCTTCCTCTGCCTTTTCAATCACAATTGCTTTTCCGTCTGTCTGCCCTACCAGTCCCAGCACTTCTGCGTGTCCGCTCTTGCCGTAGATGACAATTTGTTTTTCTTCGTCACTGTCTGCCAGATACCCTTGTCGGATGCGTTTCTGCAAACGTAATACAACCGGACAGGTCGCATCGATAATCTCGATCTTATTTTCACGGGCAATCATATAAGTTTCCGGTGGCTCTCCATGCGCCCGGAGCAATACTTTTGCATTTTTCAATTGCTTGAATTCTTCCCGATTGATAGTGATTAATCCCATCGTTTTCAGCCTGTCCACTTCCCGGCTATTATGCACAATGTCTCCGAGGCAATAGAGTGTTTCTCCCTTTGCCAACTCTTCTTCTGCCTTATGAATGGCTGTCACCACACCAAAGCAGAAGCCGGAACCTTCGTCTATCTCTACCTTGATCATAAAACAAACTATTTACTTACCTTATTAAATTGTTCGAAAAGCCATTTTTTCTGCTCTTCAATCGATAAGTCGGTATTATCCAGGAGCAGCGCATCTTCTGCTTTGCGCAACGGACTTACTTCACGGTTTTGATCGATATAATCCCGTTGTTTCACATTTTCCAGAATCTCGTCGAAGCTGGCTTCCTGTCCCTTTGCTTTCAGCTCGTCATAACGGCGTTGAGCACGGATTTCGGGAGTGGCGGTTACAAATATTTTCAGTTCCGCATCCGGGAAAACAGTGGTACCTATGTCCCGGCCATCCATGACAATCCCCTTCTCATTTCCCATTGCTTGTTGTTGAGCTACCATTGCTTCACGTACGAAGTCGAGCGTACTGATAGGACTCACTTTGGAAGAAACCTCCATCGAACGGATTTTATTCTCTACATTCACACCGTTGAGATAAGTGTCGGGACGTCCGGTTTCCTTATTCAGCCGGAACGATATATGAATGTCCTTAATTTCTTTTTTCAGCCTCTCCGTATCGATAACGTCTCCGTCGAAAATTCCGTTTTCTATACTATATAAGGTGACCGCACGATACATGGCTCCGCTGTCAATGTAAATGTAGCCCACTTCACGGGCCAGATCTTTAGCCATTGTGCTTTTTCCGCAAGAGGAAAAACCATCGATTGCAATTGTTATCTTTTTCATATTCAGTTCATCTGATTTGTCCGCCAAAGATACGGTAAATTTGAAAATCAACCATAAGTTTGCCGTTAAAAGGAGCAAGACAAGTACGAAAGAATTAAAAAAGTTAAAAAGCCGGATAAAAAGAGGCAAAGAGGGGAACGAATACATGAAAATGTACTATATTTGCCCGGAGACACATGAAAGGACACTTTTTTTTTATCATTATATTAATAAATTTATGGAAGTTAAAAAATCACCCAAAGCAGACCTGGAAGGCAAGAAGTCTACATGGTTGCTCGTTGGTTACGTGGTAGTTCTAGCTTTCATGTTCGTGGCGTTCGAATGGACCCAGCGTGACGTGAAGATTGATACAAGCCAGGCAGTAGCTGATGTCGTGTTTGAAGAGGAAATTATTCCTATTACCGAAACCCCTGAACAAGCAGCTCCACCACCACCTGAAGCTCCAAAAGTAGCAGAATTGCTGGAGATTGTGGATGATAAAGCTGATATTGAGGAAACAACAACTATTATCAATGAAGATAACCAAGCTCGGGTAGAAGTAAAATATGTGCCTGTACAAGTTGTTGAAGAAGAACCGGAAGAACAGACTATTTTCGAGGTTGTAGAAAACATGCCGGACTTCCCAGGCGGACAAGCAGCTTTGATGCAGTATCTGGCAAAGAATATTAAATATCCGACTATCGCACAGGAAAACGGAACTCAAGGACGTGTTATCGTACAGTTCGTTGTTAACAAAGACGGTAGTATCGTAGATGCGAAGGTTGTACGTAGCGTTGACCCGTATCTGGATAAAGAAGCCCTCCGTGTGATTAATACCATGCCGAAGTGGAAACCAGGTATGCAGCGCGGAAAACCGGTACGTGTTAAATTTACGGTTCCTGTGATGTTTAGATTGCAGTAATTTGTAATAATATAAATTAGGAGGCTGCTTTCGGCAGCCTCTTTTTATTCATTAATTTTTTTATTCATCATGTTTACAGCTTCTCAATTACTTGATAAGATAAATCATCATATTTTTGAAATTCAGTTTACCCGGACGCCGAAAGGACTTTATGAACCGATTGAATATATCCTTTCTCTGGGTGGGAAGCGGATACGTCCTGTGTTAATGTTGATGGGATATAACTTGTATCGGGAGGATGTAGCGTCTATATACGATCCAGCCACTGCAATTGAAGTTTACCACAACCACACCTTGTTGCATGATGATTTGATGGATCGTTCGGATGTGCGCAGAGGCAAACCTACTGTACACAAAGTATGGAACGATAACACTGCTGTTCTTTCGGGAGATGCTATGTTGATTCTGGCATTTCGCTATATGACGGGATGTCCGCAGGAACATCTGAAAGAAGTGATGGATTTATTCAGTCTGACTACACTTGAGATCTGTGAAGGGCAGCAGCTGGATATGGAATTTGAGTCCCGCTGTGATGTGACAGAAGACGAATACATTGAAATGATTCGTTTGAAAACGGCAGTGTTGCTTGCTGCTAGTCTTAAAATCGGTGCAATTTTGGCAGGAGCGACTGCTGAAGATGCAGAGAATCTTTATCATTTTGGAATGCATATCGGAGTCGCGTTCCAATTGCAGGATGATTTGTTGGATGTATATGGAGACCCGGAAGTGTTCGGGAAGAAGATAGGCGGAGACATTCTTTGCAATAAAAAAACATATATGCTTATCAAAGCACTGAACCGTGCAGATGAAAAGCAGCAGGAAGAATTGAATCGTTGGTTGAATGCAGAAACTTTTCAACCAGCAGAAAAAATAGAAGCGGTAACTGAAATCTATAATCAGTTGAATATCCGTAATGTCTGCGAAAACAAAATGCGCGAATATTACACCCTTGCTATGGAAAGTCTGGCTGCAGTCGCCGTTGCAGAAGACAGGAAAAAAGAATTGAAGAATCTTGTGAAATTATTAATGTATCGTGAAATGTAGCTAAGTGTCAGAGATATGCCTTACAGACGATTACCAAATACAGATCAAGCAAGAGTTCGGGCGTTGAAAGCGGCAGTCGAAAAGGGGGAGATGTATAACGTACGTGACTTGGCTATTACATTAAAGACATTATTTGAGGCACGTAATTTCTTACATCGGTTCGAGGCTGCGCAAATTTATTATACACAGTGTTACAACAACCAGTCGCGTGCCAGCCGTAAGCATCAGATGAACGTGAAGACCGCCCGGTTGTATATCTCTCATTTTATCCAAGTACTCAATTTGGCAGTACTTCGCGATGAAATCAAAGTGGCGCATAAAGAATTATATGGCCTGCCTGCTTCAAACACAGTGCCGGACCTGTTGAGTGAAGCCGCACTGGTAGAGTGGGGGAAGAAAATAATTGAAGGCGAACAACAAAGAACAACTCAAGGCGGCATACCTATTTATAATCCGACTATTGCACGTGTAAAAGTGCATTATGATATTTTTCTGGAAAGTTACGAACGACAGAAAAACTATCAGGCATTAACCAACCGCAGTCTTGATGAACTGGCATCCATGCGTGGGCGTGCAGATGAATTGATTCTGGATATCTGGAACCAGGTAGAAGCTAAATATCAGGATGTCACTCCCAATGATACCAGGTTAGAAAAATGTCGCGACTACGGACTGATATATTATTATCGCTCCAGCGAGAAAGTAAAAGAAGAAAAAGAAATATCATGCTGATAGATACTCATTCTCACCTTTTTGTTGAAGAATTTACCGAAGACCTGCCGCAAGTGATGGAACGTGCACGGAAAGCGGGAGTTTCCTATATTTTCATGCCCAATATAGATAGTACCACCATTGATGCTATGTTGTCAGTGTGTAGGGATTATCCGGGTTTTTGCTATCCGATGATCGGGCTGCACCCGACTTCCGTCAATGAATCCTATGAACAGGAATTAGCAGTTGTACACAAGTACTTGTCGACTTCTAATGAATTTGTGGCTATCGGAGAAATAGGCCTTGACCTTTATTGGGACAAGACTTTTCTGAAAGAACAAATTTTGGCTTTTGAAAAGCAAATAGAGTGGGCATTAGAGTATGACCTTCCGATTGTAATTCATTCAAGAGAAGCATTTGAATATATATATAAGGTAATGGAGCCCTATAAAAAGACGCCATTGACCGGCATTTTTCATAGTTTCACCGGGACATCGGAAGAAGCGGCGAAATTGTTGGAATTCGAAGGATTTATGTTAGGTATTAACGGAGTCGTTACTTTTAAGAAATCGACTTTACCGGAAACACTGACGACAGTTCCTTTGGAACGCATTGTGCTCGAAACCGACTCCCCTTATTTAGCTCCTGTGCCGAACCGGGGGAAGAGAAATGAGAGCGCCAATGTAAAAGACACACTTATGAAGGTGGCGGAGATTTATCAGATAACTCCAGAGCACGTAGCAGAGGTCACTTCTGTTAATGCGCTAAAAGTGTTTGGAATCCGCAAATAAGGTTCGAAAGGTTTTAAATTATATTAATTTGCAGTATTTATTCAAGATAAAAGAGGGAGAATGCTTCAAGAAAAGAAAAAAAAGAATACATTTGTAGCTGAAAATGCAGAAAACATGCAGGGAGAGATGCTCGAGTGGTTGAAGAGGCACGCCTGGAAAGCGTGTATACGCCAAAAGTGTATCCGGGGTTCGAATCCCCGTCTCTCCGCAGACATGAAAAAGAGAAGAGAAGTAAATACAATAATAATAATCAATTAATTAATCTTAAAAATTAGACACACAATGAAAAAGTTATTTGCAATTGTTGCTGTGATTGGGGCCTTCACTTTTGGCTCAATTCAACTTGCTCAGGCTCAAGATGCTCCTGCAGCAGAACAAACTGAACAACAAGCTGCTCCTGCCGCTGAAGCTACTACTGCTGCTGCTCCTGCTGCAGAAGAAGGTGGTATTCACAAGGAAATCAAAGTTAAATTCATCGAAGGTACTGCATCTTTCATGAGTTTGGTAGCTATCGCTTTGGTGATCGGTTTGGCTTTCTGTATCGAACGTATCATTTATTTGAGTTTGGCTGAAATCAACACAAAAAAATTCATGGCATCTATCGAAGCTGCTTTGGAAAAAGGTGATGTTGAAGCTGCTAAAGACATTGCTCGTAACACCAGAGGTCCGGTTGCTTCTATCTACTATCAAGGTCTGATGAGAATTGATCAGGGTATTGATGTAGTTGAGAAGTCAGTTGTATCTTACGGTGGTGTACAGGCTGGTTACCTTGAAAAAGGATGTTCTTGGATCACACTGTTTATCGCAATGGCTCCGTCACTCGGATTCTTGGGTACTGTAATCGGTATGGTGCAGGCATTTGATAAAATCCAGCAGGTAGGTGATATCTCTCCGACGGTTGTTGCAGGTGGTATGAAAGTTGCCTTGATTACAACTATCTTCGGTTTGATCGTAGCATTGATCCTTCAGGTATTCTACAACTATGTACTTGCTAAGATTGAAGCTCTGACTAGCGAAATGGAAGATTCTTCTATCTCTTTGTTAGACATGGTAATCAAATATAACTTGAAATACAAAAAATAATCGAAGATGAGTAAGTTAACATATAGAGCATCGTATTATGCACTTTATGCGATGTTTGCCATCATCCTGATCGTATTGTGCCTTTTCTTCTTGGGAGGAGATGCAACAGGCGATGCAGTGATTGCGGGAGTAGATCCCGAGATGTGGCAGCCGGCTCAAACAGACGCCTTACTTTATTTGATGTATGCTTTGTTTGGCATTGCCATTGCAGCTACTATACTTGGTGCAATATTCCAATTTGGAGCAGCCTTGAAAGATAATCCGGCAAATGCTATCAAATCTTTACTTGGTTTGGTTCTTTTAGTTGTTGTTTTAGTTGTTGCTTGGTCTATGGGTGACGGAACACCAATGCAGATTCAGGGCTATAGCGGTACAGACAACGTTCCTTTTTGGCTGAAAATAACTGATATGTTCCTTTATTCTATTTACATCCTGTTGTTTGTAACAGTTGTTGCAATCATCGTGAGTGGCATAAAGAAGAAATTATCCTAATCAATTGAGTAATTCTCAATTAAATAAGTAATAACAATGGCAAGAGGAAAAAGAAAAGTTCCTGATATTAACTCAAGTTCTACGGCGGATATCGCTTTCTTGTTGCTGATCTTCTTCTTGATTACAACATCAATGGATACGGACCGTGGTTTGGCAAGACTTTTGCCTCCACCGCCCGAAGATCAAGATCAGGATAATACTGATAAAATCAAAGAACGTAACGTATTGCAGGTATACTTGAATAAAGATGATGCTTTGATGTGCGGTAATGATTATATCGGTGTTGATCAGTTGAGAGAGAAAGCTAAAGAATTTATTGCTAACGTTGCTAACGCAGAACATATGCCTGAAAAAACACAAAAGAATGTAGAATTCTTTGGCACATATCTGGTTAATGACAAGCACGTAATTTCTTTGCAGAATGACCGTGGATCTTCTTATCAGGCTTATATCAGCGTGCAGAACGAATTGGTGGCTGCATACAATGAATTGAGAGACGAGTTGGCTGAACAGAAATTTGGAACTACATATGCGGAATTGAATGACGATCAGCAAAAAGCGATTCGTGAAATTTATCCGCAACGAATTTCTGAAGCAGAACCTAAAAAATACGGAGAAAAAAAGAAGTAAGTAATGGGAAAATTTAATAAGACTGGTAAACGTGAAATGCCGGCATTGAATACTTCTTCGTTGCCTGACCTTATCTTTACCTTGTTGTTCTTCTTTATGATTGTAACAACAATGCGTGAGGTAACGTTAAAGGTACAGTTTACACTTCCGCAAGGTACTGAACTCGAAAAACTGGAGAAGAAATCGCTGGTAACATTCATCTATGTAGGAGAACCTACGCAGGAATATCGCGCAAAAATGGGTACTGAAAGTCGTATTCAGCTCAACGACAGCTATGCTGAAGTTGGTGAAGTACAGGACTTCATTTTCCAGGAACGTGCAAGCATGAATGAAGGTGATGCAGCTAAAATGACTGTATCTCTGAAAGTAGACCAAAAGACAAAGATGGGTATTATTACTGACGTAAAAAATGCTCTTAGAAAATCTTATGCTTTGAAGATTAACTATTCAGCTACTAAACGTGGTGAAAAGTAATTAGTTAATTTGATATATAAAAAGGAAGGGTGTCCAAATCGGTTTGGACACCCTTCTTTTTTATATATTAATATTACACATTTGTACAACTCTTTCTATCGGGATTCTTTTTTAATTGTCTTTTACTCCATATACTTCTTTATGTATTCTCTTTTTGATTGTTTCAAAATCCTTTTCACAATCCAGCTCTCCGTGTACCATTAAATACATGGGAAGAAAATCATCTCCAGGTTTGTAAGGAGGTTGACAGTAGTCTTTTTCCCATAGTGTAAAGCCCTGGCGTTGATAAAAGCTGATACGTCGTTTGGCCATTTCTTCCACCGGACGTTCTACTTCCAATACGATTGGGCGTTTTAAATAATTGCACAAGTATTCCAGTGTACGTTTTCCATAACCTCCATTTCGCAGGGCAGGATTGGTTGCAAAGTGTTCTACATAGTAGAAACTGTCAAAATCCCAATAAGTAATGAAGCCGACTGGCAGGTCATCGTCGAAGATGATGTTATTATGAAAGTTGCCCGTACGGTCAGTGTACTCGCGCAGTTGTTCCAACTGACGGTACTCTTCCGGTGGAAATGCGTCAATTAAGAGCTCTTCCATAAATTTGTAATGTTGCAGATCCGACGTACTGATTGGTTGAAGTCTAATCATGAGGTTTGGGTTTTAAGTTTGACAATAATATGATTGTATATTGATTTTGTTTTTGGATGAGTATTTACCATTGGTTACCATCGATGATTGTTATTCAATTAAGGAACATAAAACTCAATCATTCGGCGGATGGCACGTTGACAAACCGGGCAAAACTCCGGGTATCCGTTTGTTTTCATGCGACAGTCGTAGGCAGGACGGTAAATACCTTTAGCGGAATAGCCGCCTCCTTCATATACTCCTACCGGATATTTCTTTCTTTCAGCAATAGGAGTAGGGATCGGAGTGCCTAGTGGAAGCATATCTTTCCATTTGGAAGCAAAGTTCACCTGTGTTGAAATATTCTGTTCCCACGGTTCGACATCCAGTGGATAAGTATCCGTCATCACATCATCCTCATAAAAATACTCGTCGGCCAATCCGCCAAAGCTGTGCCCGAATTCGTGCACTACCACCGGTTTGAACATAGGGTGATGAGCTGTGGTTAGCGTATAAGAATTGTATATTCCTCCTCCGCCGTATACATCTGTGTTAGCGAGGATAATGATATGCTCGTAAGGGATACCAGCCAATGCATTGTGGATAGACTTTACCCGGCTGGTAGTCAGATAGCGATCTGAATAAAAGGTATCGAAATGAGAATGAACCGCCGTTTCTTTCCACAGATTTTCGCGGGGAACACTGACACCACTATCCGTTGAAGGACTGGCTACGGCAACAATATTAAATTTACCCTTCATGGAACGGAACGGCTCGTACGAAAACAAACTTTCGCAGGTACGTTGTGCATCCTGATAGAATATATCCATTTCTTTTTCTGTATATCCCTCTGCCAGAATAGCAACATCTATGCAGTCTTTTTCATTGCCACTTTGCAGCATATACCGGTGTGGAGTAACATGTGATACTCCCCGTTTATGAATCAGTATGTCATCCGGACGCACGATATGTTTGTAAGTAGCCATTGTTTTCTTTCGCGGAGAATATAAAGTCACTTCTATTTCTACAGGCTGTTTGGGATAGGGAAGAAGAAAGGTATTCTCAAACCCTTTAGCTGTTTCTTTGGCTTCGTCTGTTGACAGCCATTCTTGAAATAAAGAAGAGAAAGAAGTTTTGTAGATACACTGTTTGCTGGCAAGGTCTTTCACAATAATTTGTCCGTTGCCTTCCAAGGGAAGTTCGGAGAGATGATGTTGACGCCCTGCCCAGGTAGGGAGCTGTGAAAGCTCATCCAGATAAATAGCCTGTTGTGTAGCATCCCCGGTAAAGATATAATCCACTCGCAATGTTTTGTTCTGAAAATAATCAGCGAAATTCTGGGCATAACTTCCTATAGAAGTGCAGAAACACAGAATGATACAGCAAATATGTTTCATATAAATGGTATATTTATGTTTTTCGCAAAGGTACGAACTATTGTTGACTTATCCGCTTTCTGCAAATAAAAGTAATAGATTATAGTATTTGTTGTCGAAAAATCGCTAACTTTGCATAAAAGATTCATTGATAAAAACAATTTGATTCAAAAATGGGACATCATCAATTAGATGCATTAGATGAGCAAATTCTGAGACTGATTGCAGGGAATGCGCGTATTCCTTTTTTAGAAGTGGCAAGAGCATGTAATGTTTCCGGTGCTGCGATCCATCAGCGTATTCAGAAGCTTACTAATCTAGGAATATTAAAAGGTTCGGAGTATGTTATCGACCCCGAGAAAATCGGATATGAGACTTGCGCTTATATTGGTATATATCTAAAAGACCCCGAATCCTTTGACTCGGTAACAAAAGCTTTAGAGGCTATCCCCGAAGTGGTGGAATGTCATTTCACTACCGGAAAATACGATATGTTTATCAAAATTTACGCGAAGAATAACCACCACTTATTGAGTATTATTCACGATAAGTTGCAACCATTGGGCTTGGCGCGTACCGAAACATTAATCTCCTTCCATGAAGCCATTAAGCGGCAGATGCCGATTATGGTCGACATAGAAGATGAAGATTAATCATTAGTCAGTATTCGTGGTTGGATCACAGTAAGAAACAATTTTCTTACTTTCTTACGTAATCAACGAAAGCATAAGAGCAGAGATGTTTCTCATCCGCAGGATGGGCTTCTCTGCTTTTTTCCTGCCATACCTTTGAAGATACTTCCGGAAAATAGGCATCAGCTTCGGGGGCCGTACTGTCTATCTCTGTCAGGCAAAGTTCGTCAGCGAAGGAAAGAGCCTGCTGATAAATGCTTGCCCCTCCTATAATATAAATATGTTCATCCTCCCGGCAACTTTTCAAAGCCGTTTCGAGTGAAGGAAACACTTCCGCACCGGAACATACCGTGTCCGGATTGGAAGATAAAACGATATTTCTTCGATTGGGCAATGCGCCTTTCGGTAATGACTCGAAAGTTTTGCGTCCCATAAGTATGGTGTTTCCGGTAGTTAATGCTTTGAAACGTTTCAAATCATTCGGTAACCAGAAAAGAAGCTTATTCTCAAAGCCTATAGCCATGCGGCGATCTACGGCAGCAATGATGGATACTTTACTCATATTTTTTACACGGCTACTGCTCCTGCAATATGCGGATGCGGATCATAGTTCACTAATTCGAAGTCCTCAAATTTAAAATCGAAGATGTTTTTTACGTCCGGATTGATTTTCATTTGCGGCAATGGACGAGGCTCCCGTGATAATTGGAGCTTCACTTGTTCCAGATGGTTCAGGTAGATATGAGCATCACCGAAAGTATGAACGAAATCGCCGGCTTTCAAACCTGTCACTTGTGCCATCATTTGCAGTAATAATGCGTATGAAGCAATGTTGAAGGGAACACCGAGAAATATATCGGCACTGCGTTGATATAGTTGCAGGCTCAACCGCCCGTCTGCTACGTAAAACTGAAAGAATGCATGGCAGGGAGGTAAATTCATATTGTTCAAATCTGCTACATTCCACGCACTAACGATGATACGGCGTGAATCCGGATTGTGTTTGAGTGTCTCCACTACTTCGCTGATCTGGTCGATGAAGCCGCCGTTGTAATCAGGCCATGAACGCCATTGATAACCATAGACATGACCCAAATCACCGTTTTCGTCCGCCCATTCGTTCCAAATACGTACTCCATGTTCCTGCAGGTATTTCACGTTTGTATCTCCTTGCAGAAACCAAAGCAATTCGTATATGATTGATTTCAGATGCAGTTTTTTGGTTGTCAGGCACGGGAAACCGTCATCAAGGTTAAAACGCATCTGATGACCGAAGATACTGATCGTTCCGGTTCCGGTACGATCACTTTTTTCCGTGCCTTCGGTTAGCACGCGATTGAGTAAATCCAGGTATTGTTTCATAATGAATAATTTGCAGTGAAAATGATTCTCCGTACAAAATTACAAAAATGGAGTGAATAAATTAGCAAACCAGCCGACGAACTTCTTCCAGGGAGAACGCTTTTTCCAAAACTCCGGTGTCAGCTGGGTGCAATGCTCGATATCGTTTCGGAACATATTATTTAATTCCCCCGTTATTCTTTTATCAAAAATAAAGGCATTTGTTTCGTAGTCATATCGTAGGCTGCGGCTGTTCAGGTTGGCAGTACCGACTGTGCAGAACAAGTCGTCCACCATCATAATTTTCGAGTGATGGAATCCCCCGTTGTACATGTAGACAGTAGCTCCCCTTTTCATCAGTTTATGTAACTTATAAAGTGCGGCATCCGGAGTAAAAGGGATATCGGAAGCAGAGGAAACCATGATGGTTACATCTACTCCCCGGTCAATTGTCCGGTTCAACGCCTTTTTGATGGAAGAAGTCGGTACAAAATAAGGATTGACGATATGAACATTCTTTTGTGCCGAATAAATGCTCATGGCATAGGCATGGCTCAACATACGGCTATTCTTTTTCGGGGTACGGTCTACAATTGCTACAACGATATTTGTGCTGTCTGTCTGTTCCTCATGTTGAGGAAAATAAGCTTCTCCTCCTATATTCTGTTTAGTCTCTTTGTTCCAGATCGTCAGGAAAATCTCCTGCAAATCGTTGACTGCATCCCCTTCGATACGCATGTGCATATCACGCCAGGTTCCGATTTTGGGTAGTCCGTTGATATAATAATCGGCGATATTCATTCCGCCTGTATATGCCACTTTTCCGTCGATAACAGCAATTTTGCGATGGTCGCGGTGGGCGGCATGATTGATATAAGGGAAGGTGAACGGGTCAAACTTGACGATTTCGATTCCTTGTTCACGTATTTTCTTGAGGTGTTTCTTTTTAAGGGGCTTGTTGTTCGACCAGTTTCCGAAAGCGTCAAACATAGCTCGTACTTCAACGCCTTCTTTCACTTTTTCGGCTAATAGAGTGAACAAAGCATTGGCAATGGAGTCATTTCGGAAGTTGAAATATTCCAGATGAACATGATGTTTAGCTTCCCGGATGGCTTCAAATAAATCGATAAACTTCTCCCGTCCGCTTTTTAGCAGTTTGACTTTATTATTATCAGATATAGGGATTCCCGACTCTTCCAAGAAATGCAGTACTAGGGAATCGCTTGTTAGTCTGATTGAGTCTCTGGGCTGCGTCATCAGACTGTCGATGACATCTGCCTGAACATGTAATAAAGGCAGGAATAGAAATAAAATAAATATACGTAGTTTCAAAACTCTTCTCTCTATTTTAGTTTACAGAGCAACAAATATACAACATCTATGTTTGGGCTTACTTGGAGTAAAGGGTAGATTTATTATTGTTTAACACTAAAAGAGAGGGATAAAGAGTTCTTTGACTCATAAAGATAAAAATCCGGGAAACTTATGCTTTGGACTTTTAATCTGTATTTATTTTGTTTATGCCATAGAAGCAACCTTTCGTGTAGCCATAAATAATAATACGACAGCCGCGATAATAATTGACTTTGGATCAAGGCCGGTAGTACCATGATTAATCATACTGATAAATACTTCTCTTATTGTTCCCCAAGCTGCTTCCAATCCGCCTAACCATACAAAAAGTACGGCAGCCACAGTCATTACGAAGGCACTCCAGATACGAGCCAGATGGTTGCTACGACCGGGTAAATGGTGCATGGCACGGCGACTGAATCCGTTGTCTGCTATTTCCTGCTTGTTTTCTGCGAAGAAATCGCGCAAGAGCTTATCATTGTCTATTTCTGTCATAACCGTTTTGTTTTAAATACGTTGCTAATTTTTCTTTTCCACGTGACAGGTGGCTTTTCACCGTTCCTGACGGTACTCCTACAATTCCTGCTATTTTGTCGATACTAATGTCCTCCATATAGAACAACATAATGCAGGTTCTTTCCACTTCCTTAAGCATTTTGAGTGACTGATAAACATCCATTTTCTGTCCTACATTCTCTTGTTCGGTACTGTTGATGGCGTCTATTTCTTTTGTATCCAAGTCGGCTGTCTCTTTCCGGCTGCGAATATAATCATAAAAAACATTATAAGCAATACGGTACAGCCACGTAGAGAAACTTGACAAGTTTCGGAAAGAGGTAATGTTTGTATATGCTTTGATAAATGTATCTTGTGCAAGGTCGTCACTCAATTCGCTGTCGCCGCAAGTCAGGTTCAGGAAGAATCGCCGGATGGGCGACTGGTACTTCTCCACCAACTGGTCGAAGGCCCTGGTGTTCTTGAACACCACGACCTGCGCGACTAACGATATATCATTGAGTTGGCTCATTTATTCTCGTCGTTCTTTTCTTCGTTTACTTCATTATGTTTCTCTCCGGATTCGGAAGGGATAATTTCGAAGCTATCGTTTTTGACGTTATCCTGATTCTTTTTTTCATCTTTATGGGTAGTATACGTCCGGGGAGCATCTGTACCTTGAGCCTGTTGTTTACTACCGATGATCCATTGTCCGATACCCATAAATGTAACGAGTAAACCGATCGCTCCAATTCCGAATTCACCGGTGATTGCCCAAAGGAAGATGAAAAGACCGATACCTGTAAAGGTGTTTTTGATGCCTTGTGAACGTGAGTCAACCGTTTTGTTTTCACGAATAAATTCTGCTGGCAATGGCTGACCTGCAGCGAGTGCCTGTTCGGCAAGACGATAGCGTGCTTTCCGATTTTTATAACGGAAGAAGAAGATTACAAACAGAATGAATACCGGAAATCCGAAAACGGCAATGATTGATATGATTGCTACGAGAATTCCTCCGTTGATACCAAAGCCGTGGAATGGGAAATCGTCGTCATCCGATTCGAATGTAAAACTGGCCTTACCATGACCAGTACTGACATTACTTGAGTTTGCATCTACTTCTGTGGAATCAGTGTCCGCTGTATCTACACCGATGACTGTGACAGCAGTATTGTTTGTTTTTGCTTTATTGTCTTTGGTCACAGTTACCTTTACTTTTCCGACGGAATCGCGGACAACAGTAGTTTGGTTTTGGGCAATAGCCAGTGTGCAAGTGGTCAGTACAACCATCAATGCTAATAGAAAATTTTTCATATCAATAGTTTTTTTATTTATTTCTTTGTTTGTTAGACGTAGTTAATATCATAGAAAGTTGCAAAGAGACGAAATATTTTTGATATTTGCGGAAATTAATAACGAAAAATGGAATTACCCGCTTCTTTCATAGATTATACCCGTGCCCTGTTGGGCGATGAAGAATACGACAAATTAGCTGTTGCTATCCAACAAGAACCACCTGTCAGCATCCGGTTGAATGATGGGAAATTAAAAATTGAAAATGGAAAATGCAGAATTGTACCGCAAGCAGGCTGTATTACTGATTTTCAACTTTCAGCTTTCAATTTTGAATTTAATCAAGTCCCTTGGTCTTCCGAAGGATTTTACTTGGATGAGCGTCTCACTTTCACGTTTGATCCATTGTTTCATGCAGGTTGTTATTATGTTCAGGAGGCTTCTTCTATGTTTGTGGAGCAGGTGCTCCGGCAGTATGTCACCGGACCGGTAAAGATGCTGGATCTTTGTGCAGCTCCCGGTGGAAAGTCTACTCATGCCCGTAGTGTGCTTCCTGAAGGGAGTTTACTGGTGGCTAATGAAGTCATCCGGAATCGTTCGCAGATTCTTGCGGAGAATTTAACGAAGTGGGGACATCCGGATGTGGTAGTAACCAATAATGATCCGGCAGATTTTGCGGCTTTGCCGTCTTTCTTTGACGTGATTCTTACAGATGTCCCTTGCTCCGGTGAAGGTATGTTCCGTAAAGACCCTGTTGCTGTAGAAGAGTGGAGTTCCGAGAATGTAGAAATCTGTTGGCAGCGGCAGCGGCGGATTATTGGAGATATTTGGGACACGTTGAAGCCTGGGGGAGTTCTTATATATAGTACGTGTACATTTAATACAAAAGAGGACGAAGAGAATGCACGTTGGATTCAACAAGAGTATGGAGCCGAACCGTTAACTGTGCAAGTACAGGAAAACTGGAATATAACAGGAGATCTTTTACCGGATAATTGTGATGGTTCTAAATCTTCTATTCCTGTCTATCATTTTTTCCCTCATAAGACGAAAGGCGAAGGCTTTTTCCTGGTAGCTTTTCGGAAGCCGGAGACAGGAGACGAGATTCCGGTATCTTCTTTCGCCAAGGAGAAGACTTCTAAAAAGAAAGATAAGAAAGGAGGAGCAGCATCTTCTCCTGTTTCGAAAGAACAGCTGAATATTGCAAAAAGCTGGCTGAATGATGAAAATTCGGACAAGTATATATTGTCGGCAGAAGGAACAAGTATTCGGGCTTTTTCAAAGCATTATGCTGATGAATTAATGGCAATGAAACAATGCCTGAAAATCGTATCGGCAGGAGTGGAGATAGGAGAAGTGAAAGGAAAGGATTTGATACCTGACCATGCATTGGCGATGTGTAGTTCACTTTTATGCCGGGAAGCTTTCGCTACGGAAGAAATAAGTTATAAACAGGCTATCACTTATTTACGAAAAGAGGCCATTACCTTGCCGGTAACAGCCCCTCGTGGATATGTTTTGCTTACGTACCGGCATATTCCTCTCGGATTTGTGAAGAACATCGGTAATCGTGCCAATAATCTTTATCCGCAAGAATGGCGTATTCGTAGCGGATACTTGCCGGAAAATATACGCATATTATCGGAAAGTACAGTTGATTAAAGAAGACACTGCTGATTAAGGCAGTATTCCGGCAGGTATTTCCTGTTCGGAAAGGGTAAAACTAATTTGTTTGCCTGTGCCTGGTTCACCTCCAGCGATTTCTTCCAGCGTGTAGGAAGGAGGTGGTGCAGGTGATGTCCGCGTTTCTCCGATGGGTGGAGTATTCCAATTCAGATTCAAGCTTTTATCCAAGCGGTGAAATACGTATGCATTTCCCCACAAGATGAATTTATGATTGGAAATAGGTGTTGCCACATCTTCCGAAAAGGTGAGAGTCAGTATAGCTTTCTCATTATTTCCTTCTTCTTTTTCCAGTTTGTAACTTCCTCGAGTTATTAAGGTTAGTCCGGATGAAAAAGCTGTTTGTTCTCCCTGTTTGAAAAAATAAGCATCCCGTGCGTGATTGTTAATTAGAAAAATGTCGGAAATGCCGGGCAGAAGATTTGCGTCTCCGTTTGGTAAGTTAGACAAGTAGCTGCGGAGCAACTTTATATCCTCGTAATTGTCGACAACCTTGATTGGCAGGGTGCAGGTTTCTTGTGTGGCGTTGTCCGTTACTGTCAGATAAGTTTGCCCGGTGAGAATACCGGTAACATAAATCATACGTCCGGCAGGTACTCCGCTCCAGCCGGTTTCGGTTCCTGCGCTTGCGATGCGTGTGTCTTTAACTTCAAGTGAGTAATCACCATTTCCGCTTTCCAGTCCAAGGTAACGTCTGCCACCCATGGGCACTTCATATTCACTGTTGTAAAAACGAAGTGGATTTTCTTCATCCTCTTTACATCCACTGAATAGTGTAAGGATGCAACATAACATGAATAGATAGAATTGTTTAGGTCTCATAATCTGTATTTTATGTTCGTTGCAAATGTAACATATTATTTTGAAATATTTAGTTGGAACTTGAAGAAAATGAGAGGGGAGATATATTTAGACACGGATTATATAAACATACTTACATCACTTAAAATAGAAATTAGTATGTTCGGCGTAATCCATGTCTAAAGGATTTTATGTACTATTTATAGTTTACTCTTGTAAATCCGTGCCATTGCTTTCTGGTACTGATTTTCCAGTTGCAGATAATTTTGATGGCTTTGATAGATGACAGAAACTTCAACGAAATATTCAATCATACTAATCTGTCCACCTGTCAGAGCCTGTTTCAGCAGTGACAGATCTTGTTGCGACTGGAAAGTCTTGCTGTATTCTTCCATCGAAGCGTGCAGTGTTTTCGCTTCCCGGTAAAGCTGTGCCAATTCGGACTCTACTTGCAGGGTAGCATTATCCTTTTGCAAGTCAATGTTAAGAGCCTGTGCTTTAGCGATTTTTACCTTATTCCGGTTTTCGAAAAGTGGGAAAGAGAAACCTACCACTACACCGTTGAAAGGTACGCCTGTTTCTGTGTTCCGGCGGTAGCCGAGTTCCAGTTTGGGTAGCCATTGTGATTTATTGACAGCAATCTGTTTACGGGCAACAAGACTTTCGTTGCCGAGTGCCATAAGAGTACGGTCCGTTGCCATGACTTCCGACTTCAATATTTGATAATCAGTAGGGAAAGGTATAGCCGGATATTGGTTTTCCTCGAAAACTACCGGAATATTACCATTCAGCGTATTCAGCTCCTGCTGTTTGTTGCGGAGTGCTGTTTCGTTCAGAGACGCTTCTGTTCTGACATTCAACAGTTCCAGATTGATTTTGTTGGTTTCGAGAGCATTTGCATCTCCTGTTTGAAGACGCTTGGCATACATCTTTGCAAGTTCTTCCGCATTGCGGAGGCGTTCTTCCAGAATATGCTTTTGCTGACGAAGCATGATAATATCCAGGCAAAGTTCTTTCGCCTGTAACAGCTTCTCTTGACGGAAAACATCCGACTGACTGTCAAAAGCTCCGGCTTTGAGACGATTCAACTTGTTGCGTGTAGTATATAAACTAGGGAAATCAAAGCTTTGTGAAACAACCAGTTCGCCGATTGTTTCGCTTTTATCTTTCGCTCCCCATAGATGTGCGTAAGAAAGAGTAGGATCAGGCAGGTTATTATCCGTTTTAGCTTCCAGCTTCTGCGAAGTAATCAGTTGCTCGTTTGCCTGCAACTCCTTATTGTTCGTTTCGATATTCTTCAATACCTGTTCAATTCCGTTTTGGGCTTGCACTTTGCCTATGGTTAAGAAAAGAAGTGCAGCGCTTATGGTCATGATTTGTTTCATTTCTAATTTCTTTATTTATTACAAGCTATTGTTGATAGATACTTTATGATAAGACATCTATTTGTTTGGCACCGAGGAACGACCCGTTTCTCACCGAGAAACACTTGGTTCCTCACCGGGGAACGATGGTTTCCTCACCGAGGAAAAACATCACCCGCTACAGGCTTTCCTGGGCCTTTTTCCGATGCATCATCAGATAAACAATCGGAACGATAAAACCGTTCAAAAAAGTAGACGTTAATAACCCTCCTAAAATCACTTTTGCCATCGGACTTTGAATTTCGTTACCGGGCAAGTCGCCGCCGAGTGCCAATGGAATCAGTGCCAGTGCAGAAGACAATGCCGTCATCAAAATCGGATTCAGACGGTCGAGAGAACCTCGGATCACACTATCATACACATTCAAACCTTCTTCCTTTTGCAGATGATTGTAGTGGCTGATGAGCAACATACCGTTACGCGTTGCAATACCGAACAAGGAAATGAAACCGATGATAGCCGGAATACTGACTTCTCCTGTTGTAATCACCAAAGCAAATACACCACCGATCAGTGCCAGCGGAAGATTCAGCAAGATGACGCCCGACTCTTTCACGCTGCGGAACTCATTATACAATAACAAGAAGATTACTACAATGCTGATAAATGAAGTCAACGCCAGTGTCCGGCTGGCAGCCTGCTCACTTTCAAACTGTCCGCCATACTCGATGTGATAGCCTTCGGGCAGTTGCACCGATGTGTCGATGCGTTTCTGAATATCATTTACAACACTACGCAAATCGCGGTCGGCCACATTGGCAGAAATCACAATTTTACGTTTTACATTCTCGCGGTTGATCGTATTTGGTCCCATGGCCGATACCACTTCTGCTACATAGCTCAAAGGAACTTTGCGACCGTCATTCGTGTCTACCATCAAGTTGCGGATTTTTTCTATTTCATCCCGGGCATCATCCTTCACTTTCACGATCAGATCGAAACTCTTGCCTTGCTCATAAACCTGCGAGATCACTTTTCCAGCCAAAGCTACGTTCACATATTCCGAGAACTCCGGCAGAGTAATACCGAACTTAGCCAGCATTTCCCGTTTAGGCTGTATTTTCAGCTGCGGACGCTCAATCTGTTGTTCCACGTTCAGGTCGGCAACACCGGGAATATCACTGATAGCTCCTTTAATTTGATTACCGAGTGAGAACATTTTATTCAGATCGTCTCCGAATAGCTTGATAGCGATATTCGCTTTCGTACCCGATAACATAGCGTCGATACGGTGGCTGATTGGTTGTCCGATTTCTATATTTGCCCCGGTGATAGTACCCAACTTTTCACGTACATCAGCTACCAGTTCACTGCGCGAACGATCTTTCAGTTCAAACGGAGCTTCTATTTCAGAAACGTTTACCCCTAACGCGTGCTCGTCCAGTTCGGCACGTCCCGTTTTCCGGGCTACGGTTTGTATTTCGGGAATCGTCATCAATAATTCTTCTGCCCGCTGTCCCATTTTATTGCTTTCTTCCAGTGAAATACCCGGTAGAGAACTGATATTGATGGTGAACGATCCTTCATTAAAGGAAGGAAGGAAGCTGCGTCCGAGGGTAAAGAACACTCCGAGCGCAACTACAAAGAGTGCGATTGTACTTCCAAGTGTCACTCGTTTGTGTGCCAGCACCCAAGTCAGTGCCTTTTCGTAAACCCCTTTCATCCAACGGGCAAGGGGAGCTTCTTTCAGTTCCTTGTTTGTCTTATTGCTTCCTAATAGATAAGAACAAAGCACCGGAGTCAGCGTCAGAGCAACTACTGTCGACGCGAACAATGCCACGATAAAGGCAACGCCCAGCGGAACCAACATTCTGCCTTCCATTCCGCTAAGGAAGAACAACGGTACAAAGCTGACAACGATAATCAGCGTAGAATTAAGTATAGGCATCCGCACCTCTTTCGAAGCATTGAATACCACCTCGAGTGTACTTAACCTTTCCGCTTTTGCTTTCTGACGGTTCTCCCGCAGTCGTTTATACACGTTTTCCACATCGACGATGGCGTCGTCTACCAATGATCCGATGGCTATCGCCATACCTCCGAGGCTCATGGTGTTGATTGTCAGTCCCATGTAGTGTAGTGTCAGAATCGAAACAAGCAGGGAAAGAGGCAGTGTTACCAATGAAATCAATGTAGTGCGCACATTTGCTAGGAACAGGAAGAGTACGATTACTACAAAAATACCTCCTTCAAAGAGTGATTTCTTCACATTGCCGATGGAACTTTCGATAAAGCGGCTTTGACGGAATATGTCCGTTGAAACTTTTACGTCCGGTGGCAGATTCTTTTGCAGGTCTTTCAAAGATGCTTCCAATTTATCCGTCAGTTCCAGCGTACTGGTAGCCGGCTGTTTGGTAATAGTCATCAGTACGGCAGATTTTCCACGCTCTGAAGCAGTTCCCAGTTTCGGGGCTTTCGGTCCGATGGTTACGTCCGCAATATCTTCCAGCGTGACAGGGAAGTTGTTCACTGTCTTTACTACCGCTTTGCCAAGTTGTTCTGTTTTAGAAGTAGAAAGTACACCGCGTACAATATATTCATTTCCAAATTCATAGAGCACACCTCCGTTTGCGTTCAGGTTCATATCCTGTGTCACAGCCATCACTTCTCCCATTGAAATGCCGTAATGACGCATCCGTTCGGGATCCAGCTGAATCTGATATTCTTTGATATCTCCTCCGAGCACGGCAACCTGTGCCACTCCTCCGGTAGACAATAGACGGGGACGGATAGTCCAGTCCGCAATCGTACGAAGATCGAGCATCGAAGTGGAGTCGGCAGTCAGACCGACGATGAGCATTTCGCCCAAGATGGAAGATTGTGGGCCGAGTGTCGGTTTACCAACGTTGACCGGCAGTGATTCACTGACCACTGCTAACTTCTCGCTAACAATCTGGCGAGCGAGATAAATATCGGTTCCCCAATCAAATTCTACCCAGACAACGGAAAATCCGTTGGTAGAAGAAGAGCGGACACGGCGTACACCCGTAGCTCCGTTTACGGCAGTTTCAACAGGAAAAGTGACGAGCTGTTCAACTTCTTCCGCAGCCATACCGTTGGCCTCGGTCATGATGACTACCGTAGGTGCGTTCAGGTCGGGGAATACGTCTACTTCCGTATGCATGGCGGTATACGTTCCCGCAATTAGCAGGAGGATGGCCGCGCAGACTACAACCAACCGGTTGTGTAGGGAGTAATGTATAATTTTGTTAAGCATTTCTTTAAGAATTAAGAATTAAGAATGAAGAATTAGAAATGAAGAATTAGAAATGAAGAATTAAGAATGACTATGCAGCACGTGCAATAAACATATACCAATTATTGCGCAGCCAAATTCTTCATTCTTCATTTCTAATTCTTCATTTAATCAATGTTCGTGACTATGTGCCGGGATGGCATTGCTTGCACTTGCCAGTCGAACCTGATAAGCACCTTCGGTCACTACACGGTCGCCAGCCTTCACTCCGGTCAGGATCTGAACACTTTTACCGTTGTCGGCTCCTATCGTTACTTCCTGTTTTTTATAACCCTCTTCGTCCAGTTGCAGGTAGATAAAGAAGATACCTTGTTCTTCTGTCAGTGCCGTGCGTGGGAGAGACAGTACGTTTTCCATCGTTGAAGAAAGCAAGAACACCTCTACGAATGAGCCGGGGATCACTTCCCCTTTATTGTCGAACTCAAAAGTGACAGGCACATAAAAAGAGTTGTCTCCGGCAGCTTTTCCAAAAGAGAGAAGTTTGCCGTTCAATGTTTTCAGCTCGTACACCTGATTATTATAAGGAGTCTGGAAATTGGCGGAACTGATTGTACGGAGGTATGGATAATACTTTTCCGACACTTCGGCACGGAGGAAAAGACGACGATTCTGCGTCACGCTCACCAGCGGTTGTCCGATGGTCACGTAGTCGCCTTCTTTCACAAGAATGCTTTTCACATATCCTGCAATAGGAGCTGTAATACTTTGGCCGATAGCCGAATGATTCTTGGAAAGGGCTTCGTAACTAAGGCGGGCATTTTCATAACTTTGTTCTGCCTGTGCAAAATCCTTGTCAGATACAATCTTGTTTTTAACAAGCTCTTTCATACGTTCGTACTCCTTCTTAGATACCTCGTAGGCAATGCGGGCACGTTGTACCGGATCACCGTCGGCGATATTTTTTGAAGAAATCGTGACTAGCGGCGTGCCGCTGCCGACGCTCATTCCTTCCGTTACTTTTCCACGGAAAGATACAACGCCGGCCACTGTAGCTACGGCAACCGATTCATCACCTTGGGCAGCCAGCACCTGTCCGCTGGTTTTAATCACTTGCTGGAAAGATGCAGGTTCGATAACGCTCACCTTGACACCGGCTGCTTCAGCTTTTGCCTTCGGAAGGATGATTTCATCACTGTGCGCTTCGGCAGACTCGTTATGTCCATCGGCCGCTTCATGGTTGTGTTCTCCGCTACATTCGCCTTCATGAGAATGATTGGAACCCTCTGCCTCGTGATTATGTCCTTCCGTGGCATGATCGTGTTCATTGTGTGTGTGTGTGACGGTACTATTATTACAGGAACCCAGCACGAATAAGCCTAGGATTCCTACGAAAATAAATTTTTTCATAATGATATTTTCCTACTAAATTTTACTGTTTTTTTACGCTACAAAGATAAGGTAACGCAAATGCAACTGATTTGCATTTACGCTTTTACGCAAAAACAGAGTAGGGAGGGGCACGAAGAGGAGTGGCACGGTGTATATCCGTGCCATGCAGAGAGTCTCGGTAGACGTAATAGTTCTTAATCCGTCTCTCTTGTGGCCGTAATAGATGTTCGATGATTACATCCGTGAACAGGGTAGCGATGAATACATAATCCGGTCCGCTATCCGTATGTACGGATGGAGTGGGAGAGTAGAAACGAGTCATACATTCGCTGCTGCAACATGAATCGTTTCCCGGGTGATGATGATGCGTGGGACATTGTTGTTCTACAGGCAAGTCCTGCTTCATGCAAATCATTCCGTTGGGGTGATGATGATGGGGAATAACGGCTGCCACCAACATTATAATGTTGATTAAAAATAGCAGAGTTACTATTATTCGTTTCTTCCCTTTCATCCTTTCTTTTAGAGAATTTATTTTTTTATTGATTCCTTTTCTTTTTCTTGCAAACGTTCCAGCAATTCTGTTGCTGATACATAAATTACTTTTCCATCTGGTGTTCCCTGACTAAGGAGTTTACCATTGCGAGCATTTTTTTCCAGCAATCGCTTTTCTGCCAGCTGAAGACCGCGTCGTAATTTATCGCTCAATTCTTGCATTTCATTATTTGACATAATTCTTGATGCATTTAAAAAGTTCAAGTTCATATATTCGATCCTCGCCATGTTGGTAACCTTCGGCTACAATTACTCGAGGAGAAATACTGTTATCGGCTAACAGCCAATAGTCTACACGCGGCATATAAATCTGAAACAGATTGTTAATGCCTGCCTGATATCGGCGGTAGATAACGTCCATCGGTACATTATGTCCCCCTTCATTGACCCGTTGTAACACACGGTTGACGGCAAGTTCCGGAGAATTCAGCCAGAAATAAATCAAGCTGACTTTATATCCGGCATTTTGTGCTCTTTGAATGAGCCGGGTGTATGAACGGGTTGCCAATGTTGTTTCAATAGAGAAACTTACTTTAGCAGCTAATAGTTCATTAATACGTTTCAACATCAGACGGCCGGCTTCTATAGCCATACTTTCCGGATTGAACGGTGATAAACCTTTGGCGATTTCATCCGCATTAACGAACTCTTTGCATAATAAAATTTCAGGCAGTACAGTGTAGGAAGCTGTTGTTTTACCAGCTCCGTTACATCCGCTTATAATGTATAACTGCCTTGTTTCATCCATTTTTTTCTAACTGCCTGTTATAAATGATGTTGCAAATATACAAATACTTTTATTCCGCCTGCAGCCGATACCCTCTTTTTATTATTTATTATTTCTTTTCCAGTTCTTGCAACGAATCCATTTTTTTCTTTTCGAGGAACTCGTAGATGCCGCAAAGATGTTCCGTCACCTTTTGATTACCGAACTCATACACCTTGCTTACCAGTCCGTCGAGGAAGTCACGGTCGTGTGAAACAACAATCAGTGTGCCGTCAAAATCCAGCAATGCCTGTTTCAGGATATCTTTCGTTTTCATGTCCAGATGATTCGTCGGCTCATCCAGGATCAGGAGGTTGACAGGTTCCAACAGCAATTTAATCATGGCAAGGCGGGTACGCTCCCCACCCGAAAGTACTTTCACCTTCTTCATTGATTCCTCGGGACCACCAAACATGAAAGCACCCAGTAAATCACGAATCTTGTTTCGGATATCCCCCTTGGCTACATCGTCAATTGTTTGGAAAACCGTCAGGTTTTCATCCATCAACGAAGCCTGATTTTGAGCGAAATATCCGATTTGTACATTATGTCCTAGAGTCAGTGTACCGTCATGTTCGATTTCCTTCATGATACATTTCACGAGTGTAGATTTACCTTCACCGTTTTTACCGACAAAAGCTACTTTATCACCACGCTCAATCGTCAGGTTAGCGTTGCGGAACACCACTTTCTCTCCGTATGCCTTTCCAACACCCTCCATGATAACCGGATAACTGCCCGAACGGGGGGAAGGCGGGAATTTCAGTCGCAATGCAGAAGTATCCTCCTCATCGACTTCGAGCAATTCCAGCTTTTCCAGCATTTTGACGCGGCTCTGTACCTGCAACGTCTTTGAATATGTTCCTTTGAATCGTTCGATGAACTCCTTCGTTTCAGCAATAAACTTCTGCTGCTCGTCGTATGCCTTCTGCTGCTGTTCGCGGCGATCCTTACGCAGTTGCAGATATTGGGAATAGTTCACTTTATAATCATAAATACGTCCCATCGTCACTTCGATGGTGCGTGTTGTAATATTATCCACGAATTTGCGGTCGTGGCTGATTACGATAACTGCTTTCCCGTTATTAATAAGGAAATCTTCCAACCATTGAATAGATTCAATATCCAGATGATTCGTCGGCTCATCGAGCAAGAGTACGTCCGGTTTCTGCAACAGCAACTTAGCGAGCTCGATGCGCATCCGCCATCCACCGCTGAAATCACTCGTCTGGCGTTGAAAATCGCTCCGGGTGAACCCTAATCCGAGCAATGCCTTTTCCACATCCTCTTCATAATTAGTTGCGTCAATCGAATAAAACTTCTCGCTCAAGGCAGACACTTCTTCAATCAGCGCCATGTAACTGTCGCTCTCGTAGTCCGTCCGTGTCTCGAGCTCTTTGTTCAGTTTTTCAATCTGCGCTTCCATTTCATGCAGATGTGAAAAAGCCTGTGCCGTTTCGTCAAACACTGTTCTTCCGTCTTCCGTCATCAGATGTTGAGGCAGATAGGCTACTACGCAATCTTTGGGCGCGGAAACTTTTCCACGTGTCGGTTGTCGTGCGCCTGCCAAAATTTTCAGCAGCGTACTTTTTCCCGCCCCATTTTTACCCATCAGTGCGATGCGGTCTTTTTCATTAATTACGAAAGAAATATCACTAAATAAAGTAGTGCCGCCAAACTCTACGGCTAGTCCGTCAACAGAAATCATACTATTCTTTTAAATTGAGGCGCAAAGATAGCGAAATATATGAATCTTTTTTATAACTTGCGGGCTGAAAAGGGAGATTAATCCCAAAAAACAGATAAAAAAACAATATATAAGCGATATGGAAAGCGAACAAATGAATGAATTCAGACCCTTAATTTTAGTAGCTGAAGACGATGACAGCAACTTTAAATTAATCAAGGCTATCATAGGCAAAAAGTGTGATATCGAGTGGGCTAAAAATGGGCAGGAAATGGTGGAGTTGTTTCAACAGCATCAGGAAAGAACCAAAGCAATGCTGATGGATATCAAGATGCCGGTGATGAACGGGTTGGAGGCAACGAAGATAATTCGTGAGTCTAATACTGAAATTCCTATTATCATGCAGACAGCTTATGCTTTCAGCTCGGATAAGGAAAACGCAATGAACGCAGGAGCAACTGAAGTGTTGGTGAAACCTATTACTTTGAGTATTCTCCGCACTACTTTAAGCAAATATCTACCCGATTTGCAGTGGTGAAATTGATTCGTACGGGAATTTTTTTAATTTATTTAAAAGATGCTTAAACGTTAAATACGGAATAGCGTAGAAAAAGAGTATGATTGGGTAGAAAAATGGTATGTAAAAGATGCCGTTGAATATTCCTTTTTCTCTATTATATTTGAGCATTCATCTGATGAAATTGGATAAAATAAAATAGGCGAACCTCACGGTTGGCCTATTTTTGTTCGCCTCTGTTAATTTGTTAGAGTACAGAAACGACTCTATGTAAAGTCTCTCCTTTGAGAGATTTTAAGTTCATTATTTGTTTCCGCCGGCCCACCAGACAGCTTCGCTATATACATACTGGCCATCACCGAAAGCAGCTTTCACTTCAGGATTTGCCAATACGTCGTCTGCTCCATAACCGAAGCGCAATGGGAACTTATTGTTGTTCAGCGGGTTCTTCAGTACAATGAAGTTTTCTCCTGCACCTTTCAAACGACGGTAGTCGTTATAGGCTTCCAGTGATTCGCCGGATGCACCGAAGAAGGCGAGATACTTCTGTATCATTGTCTCTTGCAGAGGGTTGGCATCGAATAACGGTTCTACTTCATCCGTGAAATAGGTTTCTGCTACATCTGCACCCAAATCACTGTCGCCATCAGCTACCCAAGTGTCAGCGGCATCTATAATTGAGTTTTCCAGATTCTCGAATCCGGCAGTGATTGCAGCTTTTAAAGCACTCTTAGCTTCATCCAGTCTGCCTCCCAAGCGGCATAATGCTTCTGCTTCGAGGAATTTCACTTCGTGATAACTGATTAAAAGAGTAGGAGCCGACATTGCCCATGATATCATTGACATACCATAATTGTTCTGCAACTCTTGCGGAGTTCCGTTAGGAGCCGCTTTGATACCTGCGATGTCTGTAGCTTGCGTACCTCCGTATCCATAAGCAATATAGCCGGTGGGATCGGGCTCCAGAAATGCTTGCGGTGCTCTGGGGTCATTGCGCTCAACAAACTTTTCAATCAGACTGGCACTGGCTGCCAAACTGTTACGGCTATAGCTGAATGACCAAAGCGGATTCAACTGCGAATCAGCGTCATAAACAGCCAGTTTACATTCTTCACTTGCATTAGCAAATGATTTGCTCACATAAGTAAGAATGTTCTGAAGATCAGTTGTCTTATTGGCACTTTTATTGAGCAGACGCATTGTATAGCGTGCTTTTAACGCATAAGCTGTCTTGAGCCACATACTTGCTTGAGTACTGGTGTTTGAACCGTAGATCAAGTCTTTAGAACCGACTGCGCCGGACAGACCTGCATCTTTGGCAGTACCGTTATTCAGCAGAGTGATGGCATCATCCAGATTCTGCATCACTTCCTGATAAATGCTTTCCTGCGTATCTATTTTGGGCTGCATATACATTGGTGTGCCGTCCGGATTGAGGATACCAGTCTGGCTGTACGGTGTATTTCCAAATACATCGGCAGCCACTGCTCCGTTGTAAGCGAGCAGGATTTTAGCAATTGCTTCCGTCACTACGTTTCCTTTTTCCGAAGGATCTTCTTCACACTTCTTGATAACGATTTTAGCGTTCTTGATATTTGAATACACGTTGATCCATGCGTTGTTGTAGGTAGTAGCCGTTGTAGGCTCTCCGCTACGTACTTCCGCCCGGTAAAGCTGGTTGGATATACCCGTTTCGTGTTCAATGTAAACAGAAGAATAGAGCGAGAAATCCCCTCCCACAGTGCTGAATGCAGTGCTTACCCCTAAGTCTGTAATCAAAAATTTAGCAGGCGCATCCAGAGGATTGTTAGGGTTTTCATTGATTTTATCCATTGCGTCTTCCGTACAAGCAGAAGCAATGGCAGCAGTCAAGAAAGAAACTGCCAGCAATTTTCCTATTGATTTATATTTTTTCATTGTCTTGCAGATTAAAATTTAATGTTGAAACCAAAGCCGAAACTAGCTGTCTGCGGCATTGAATAATCTTCAAATGCTCCTGCCATGTTGTTGTTACCCTGACTGGCTTCCGGATCGAGGTCAGGCAATTGAGCCCAGATCAGGATATTTCTGGCAAATGCGTTTACAGAAAGTTCTATCGAACGTTTTTGAAGAATTTTGTAGTTGACAGCCACTTCACGCAGTTTGATGAAAGAATTGTCATATACAGAAGATTCGTCAATATCGTTCAGGCGGCTGTAAAATACCTGTTGTGCGTTTGCACCTGTGATAGCGATATCATTTTTAGTTCCATCGGTTTTGTATCCGTCGAAGATGATGGTACCTTCGCGGTTTTCCGTTCTCTTGCTGACACCGTAGTAGTCTGCCAGTCCGGTTGTTCTGCTGTACATCTGGCCACCCTGTTTCCAGTCGAGTACTGCGCTGATTGTACACTTCCATAAACGTAATGTGGTGTTGAAACCCATCAGGAAGTCCGGAGAAACCTTTCCGATTACCTGTGCTTCACCAGCGATAGGAAGACCGTTTTCGTCTACCAGACGATTACCATTTTCATCTCTCTTGAAGCCTACACCATAGATAACAGGGAATTTCTCACCTGCCGAAGCACGTACCTGCGGAGTAACATAACCACCCAGAGAGATATTTTCTACACCCGGTGCCAGTTCATCTACGTAGTTATCGATTTTCGTCCAGTTGAATGCAAAATCCCAGTTGATATTCTTCGTCCGGATGGGGTTGAAGCCAAGAGTGAATTCGTGCGTGTTGGTATGAATCTTACCACCGTTGGTGAGCAGTTTGCTGGCACCGGTAGAAGAAGCCAAAGGCACTTCAAAAATCTGGTCTTTTACATTCTGGCGTGAGTACGTATAACTGAATGTGATTAAGTTATCGAGGAAGTTCACGTCAGTACCCACTTCATACGAACGTGTGTTCTGCGGTTTCAGTTTCGGGTCGAAAATCGTGTAGTACGGAGTATAGGCAGTAGTACCTTTCATCGGATACATAATCGGAGTCAGTGTGTAAAAGCCACCTCCATAGGTCGGAGTTGAGTAGTAGTTTTCGAGGAAATCCCCTGCTTGTCCTACTTCCGCATAAGATACTCTCAATTTAGCGTGATTAACAACATTGTTTTTCAATGCATCCAGTTCCGTCAGGATGAAGCCTGCCGAAATAGAAGGGTAGAAGAACGAACGGTTGTTACGTGGCATATTAGATACGTAGTCCTGACGTCCGGTGAGGGTCAGATAAAGCATATTTTTGTAAGAAGCCGATACGTTACCAAAGAATCCCACTGTACGGTTTTTCCACGTCTCTTCCTCTGTCTGTTGAGTAGTGGCGTTGTTGATGTGGTTCCATCCTGGGAAGTTGTAGTTCGTACCATATTCATAATACTTCTTTCTGTTACTTTGGATAATTTCGTTACCCAATACAGCATTCAATCCCCAGTCCTCGTTGATGCGCCAGTCATAGTTGATGGTCAGCAAAGAGTTGTATGTAGCGTTTGTCCAGCCGTAGTTTTCGATCTGTCCGCGACCGCCACCGGTGTTACTACCGTATCCGTAGCTGTCTACATAGTGAGTGGTGTAAGCATCTACGCCGACCATGTATTTTGCGTTCAACTTGTGGTTGGTTGTACCAAAATCAGTCTGATAGCTTGCGTATACATTTCCGAAGAAACGGTTGGTATCTTCTGTGAATTTGTTGTTGTCCATTGCCCAATAAGCGTTGTCAAAGCTACCACGGAAAGAATTCTGTGTGTACGGGTTACCGTCTACGTGACTTGGAATACCGGCAAGATCATAGCTGGGAGGAGCTGCGTAAACCGTTCTCAACAGACCGTTACCGGAAGTCACCGCCTTGTCGATAGAAGTAGTGATATAGTTAGCTGTAAATCCGGAACTCCAGTTGTTGGTCAGTTTCGTGTCAGCACTAACCTTTACATTATATCTGTCCATACCAGTGCTTGAGATAATACCGTCCTGATGTGTATTTCCCAATGAGATAGAGTAGGAGCTCTTGTCGAGCATCTGCGCTACATTCAATGAATTGCTCCAGGTGATTCCTGTGTCGAAGAAGTCTTTTGCATTGTCATACGCCTGTGGAGTAGCCCACGGGTCAAGACCGGCTGCTGCACGCTGGGGAACATAATATTTTCCCTGTTGCTTACCGAACTTCTGCGTGTATTCGTTATCCGTGTTACCTCCATACGTTGCGTCGTTTGGAAGTTCGGAAATCTTAGGTCCCCAAGACGTTCCCGAAGTAGTGCTGAATACTCCACCCGAACCTTGTGCGTATGTTTTCTGGAACTCCGGCAGACGACCGACTACATCGAAGCTGACATTAGACGAGAAGCTAACCTGCGGTTTGCCTTTTTCCAGACCTTTACCACTTTTGGTTGTGATGATAATCACACCATTGGAAGCACGGATACCATAAAGTGCAGAAGCAGCCTGTCCTTTCAAAATATTGATACTTTCAATATCATTAGGGTCGATATCTACCGCACGGTTGGCGAAGTCGGCTCCGCTCACACTACCATTGTTCTGTATGTCTGTACTAACGTCCGGCGTACTGGTTACCGGCATTCCGTCGATAACGTAAAGCGGAGTGTTGTCACCCGAGAAGGAACGTGCACCACGGATGGTGATCTGTGAAGAAGCTCCTGGCATACCACTTGAAGGCTTAACGTCCAAACCGGATACTTTACCTTGCAGTGCTCCTGCCAGATTGGAGTTGGCAGCCTGCGTCAGCTGATCTGATTTTACGTCCTGAACGGCGTAACCCAGTGCTTTCTTTTCACGCGAGATACCCATGGCTGTCACTACAACCTCATCCAGTGCTTTCGCGTCACTTTTTAATACGACTTTTATTACTCCCGGTTTGATGGAAACGTCCTGCGAAATCATTCCTACATAAGAAATGCGCAAAGTTTTAGCAGAACTTGGTACATGGTCGTTTCAGTTTTCATCATTGTTAATAGTTCTTT